>CAMOSC010000095.1 GCA_946624325.1 uncultured Clostridia bacterium | reverse complement strand
CGCGGCACAGGATAAGCGCATACGTATTCTGACAGGACGGAGCGAGGCGCAGAGGCAGCAGTTGGCTGAACAGGGGAAAGAACTCTCCGGCGCCAGGGAAACGATCGACACCCTGACCGGGGAGCAGCAGGAGCTGCAGGCGAAGGTAACCGAGAAAGAGACACAGGTCACGGAGCTGCAGGCGAAGGTAACTGAGAAAGAGACACAGGTCACGGAGCTGCAGGCGAAGGTAACTGAGAAAGAGACACAGGTCACGGAGCTCCAGACAAAGATTTCCGGGCAGGAGACGAAGCTGGGTGAACTGCAGACGAGTTATGATAATCTGAAAGCGGAAAAGAATACTCTTCAGGACGAATATGATACCCTGCAGGACGAACAGGATACCCTGCAGGACGAGTATGATACGCTGGAGCAGGAAAAGAATGACCTTCAGAGCAGCTATGACACCCTGAGTTCGGAGAAGGATTCGCTTCAGAGTGAATATGATACCCTAAAGGGAGAGAAGGATACCCTCCAGGGTGAATATGATACGCTGGAGCAGGAAAAGAGCGCCCTCCAGAGCAGCTATGACACCCTGAGTTCGGAGAAGGATTCGCTGCAGGGCGAGTATGATACCCTGAAGGGAGAAAAGGACACCCTCCAGGGTGAATATGATACGCTGGAGCAGGAAAAGAATGATCTTCAGAGCAGCTATGACACCCTGAGTTCGGAGAAGGATTCGCTTCAGAGCGAATATGATACCCTGAAGGGAGAAAAGGATAGCCTCCAGGGCGAGTATGATACCCTGAAGGGAGAAAAAGACGCCCTGCAGGGCGAATATGATACGCTGGAGCAGGAAAAGAGCGCTCTTCAGAACAGCTATGACAACCTGAGTTCGGAAAAGGACACCCTTCAGGGCGAGTTCGACAGCCTGCAGGAGAATTATAATACCCTGCTGCAGGAGAAGGACACCCTTCAGGCACAGTATGACGAGCTGGCGGGCAGCTCCGGCTCGGCGGCTGACCAGATGGCAGCCCTGCAGGAGAGCTACACACAGCTGTTAGAGGAGGCGGAGGAGCTCAGGAAGTCCGTCGGGGAGCTGGAGGAACTGGTAAGCATCTATGAGGCGGAGCCGATTGAGATGGAGGCTGCTCCGGGGCGCTATACGGTCGGAACGGAAGTACCCGCGGGCTACTACAACATCTTCGCCCTGGACGGAAGGGGCAACTTCGAAATTTATGAATCGGAGGATGCCTACCGCAACAGCTATCCGCCGGAGCGGTATTATCTCATCTCCCCGGAGCGCCGGGATGCGAACCCGGATATGGCCGAAGGCTATGAGACAGAGGCGGAGCGCGTGCTGTTAAAAGAGGGCATGTACCTGAATATCTTTGATGTCACGGTAAAAATTGAGACAAGATAAGGCATCGCCAACTTGCCCGAGGATGCAGACAAAGGGTCCGGTGGAGGCTTTGCCGCAGACGACGACGCAGTCCGGGCGGAATTGCGATTATTGATGGACAGTTCCTAAGCCGGATGGGAAAGACAGCGCCATGAAAGGAGGCCCACATGGGTGAAGAAGCGATTCGCGTGAAAGCGGTGCTGCACCGCTCCAACCCGCAGATTATCCGGGAGCTGCGGATTCCGGCGGACACTACTTTCCCGGAACTCGAACGGATCCTCCAGACGAGCCTGGGGTGGACCGAGGAGGAAAAAGGGTTCCGTTTTGAAGCGGACGGAAGAAGCTTTCCGCCCGGCACGACGGCGGGAGAGGCGCTGCATCCGGGAGATTATGTGCGGTATGTCTCGGACAGGCGCTATCAGTGGGAGCTGCACCTGGAGGTTGTGGAGCGCATGCCCGCGGGGAAGAGGAACTGTGCCGAGGTGCTTCGCAGCCGCGGAAGCAATCCGCCGCAGGCCTGTATGGATCTGAATAGTTTGAATCATGCACTGGACCGCTGGTTTAATACGGGCGGCGGCAGCTACTTCTGGCACAGCGTCCAGGAGAGGAGGGCTGCGGATTATGTGTTTCGAAGGGAGCAGGTAAACCGCAGGCTCCGGCTCTTATCTGAAGGTTCGGGGACGACTGCGTCACCGCTTTCCGAATATCTGCCCGAGGATTTGACGCTGGAGGGAGCTCCGCTGCACAGCTGCAACGGTCCTCTGAACACCTTGTCCGTCAACCGTCTGAAAGATATGGCACAGCGGCTGGGCGTAACGCCGGTCCCTGCGGGTAAGAGCGCGCTGATCAGTGAGATCAGAAAAATCCATATGACGGAGGATGGCTGCCGGCGGATTATTTTCCGCCTCACGGAGGAGGAACACCGCGTGTTTCTGGACCTGCTGACGGCTCCGGGGTTCTACGAGGAGGAAACCTGGCCGCGTTACAGAAAGCTTTATGATTTTGGCTGCCTGTTCGTCACGTCGGATGAAAGTCTGGTGCTGGCGGAAGAGTTCGTGAAAAAATACATAAAGCTCCATGGCCGGAAGGATTTCTGGGCGGAGCTGTCGCAGTACCGCTGCGCGGCGGAACTCATCCGTTTGGGATGCCGGCTTTACGGAATCCTCTCCGGGGAGGACAGGGAGCTGCTCTCGCTGACCTGGTATCCTGATCGGCTGGAAACGGATGAACTGGAGCGGCTTACCTCGGAATTTGTCCGGTCTTATGAAAACGAGGCATACAGTATGGATGCCTCCGACGGGATTGTATACTTCCGGGGTGAGGTGGATCCTTCCAGGGTGAAGCAGCTGTGGAAGCAGGCAAAACAGTATCCGCCATTCGTTCCGGATCTGGAGGAAGCAAAACGGATTGCGGGAGACGGCCTCAGTTTTCAGCCTGATCAGACGGAGCAGCTGGACCGGGAGCTTCGCTTTGCCGGGTATCCGGAGCCCAGAATCGCGGTCATCCGGAAAGCGATATACCGTATGCTCCAGATGGGGAAAAGCTGCGGGGAGATTTACCGCTATTATTTTCAGGCTGCGGGCAGCTACAGGCGGGGAAGAAACCATCAGACCATGATTGAGGAAATGCTGGGCCGCCTCCGGGAACACGTGCGCCTGGCCGAATACCACGGCCATACGCCGGGAGAGGCCGCGCATTAGGGAGACGGAAGCGGATCCGGCAGTAAAAGGAGGAGCCTGACGAATATGTATGAAATCAGAAGCATGCTCGCGGATTTTACGGAGAAGGAGCTGGCTGTAGGCGCGGAACGCTTTGCGGCCGGCCTTTCTGTGCTGGAAAAGGCTGAACCGGAGAAATCGGAGGATCAGGACAGCCCCGGCAGCCGCCTGATGCATCTGTATGCCTCTGTCAGGGATGAAGAGCGGGATCGTTATCCTTCCGATACCGAGGCAGTGCTGGATGAGGAATACGGTGAGCTGGTGCGCACGTCCTGCAACTGCCGGAGCTTCAGGCAGGATCTCTTCGGCTGTCCGCATATCGTGTCCGCCATTCTCTGTTATCTGGAAAAACGGGATGGCCGCGGGACACTTATGGCCTCGCCGCTGAACGATATCCTGGAAAAGCATACCGGCGTCAAAGGGCCGTTCCGGAAGGGGATTCTCCGCAATACCGAGCCCATCCTGATGCGTTACCTTCAGGAGAAAAAGCAGGAAGAGCTTTCCCTCATGCAGTACGGCGGAAAAAAAGCCGGAAGCTTCAGGGTCATCTGCATAACCCAGTATGAGAGCAATCAGACGGAGCTGTACATAGAGCTGAAAATGGGTGAAAAGCGCCTGTACGTGGTCAAGAATCTGCGGGAAATGCTGAGTGCCTATGAAGGGCTTGAGGTCATGTCTTTCGGCAAAAGCCTGGAGGTACAGCTTTCTCCCGGGCTTTTCGATGAGCAGGGCAGGAACGTGATGGATTTCCTCCTGCACATCTATCAGGAGGAAAAACTCTCCGATAATGTAATCTCGTTCAGGAGTTACGGATCGGGGGATGCCCGTTACGTGTGTCTGTACGGAGACCGGCTGGACCGTTTTATGGAGACCGTGGCGGTCAACGGCCTGTACATTGGGAATGAAAAAAACAGATGCGTATTCTCCCCGGAGGAAAGCCGTCTTCCGGTGGTGCTTGAAAAGCAGGAGTTCGGCGCGCTGATGCGCATGGAGGAGACATCGGTATTTGCCAGGAGCGTGAACTGGATATATCTGCTGAGCGGGGAGAAGCTGTACCGGATTCCCGCCGGAAACGAGAACAGCGGCCTGGTTCTGTCATCCCTCATCAGTAAGCCTGAGCTCTATATCAGCGAGCGGGAGCTGCCTTCGGTGTGCCGTGACCTGCTGCCTGCCATCTCCCCAATGACCAGTCTGCAGTTTAAGGACATGGATCCGAAGGATTATCTTCCCCCGAAGCCCCGCTTTGAACTGTATCTGGATTATCCGCAGGAAGGGCTGATCAGCTGTCAGTCCTACGCGTTCTATCCTTACCGGCCGGCAGAAGGCGATCTGCCTGTGCAGGAGGACTCTGCGGAGATTCTCGATGAGAACGGGGAGGTCATCTTCAGCGGGGCAAAGGTAAGCGAGACGGCCGACCAGCCGCCGCGCCAGTCTTCCGAAACCGAAACGCCTGTGACAGGCGGCGGCAGACAGCGCGGAAGCCGTTTCCTTCTGTATGCCCTGCGGGATCTGGAGGAAAACCGGGATTTTACCGCGGAGCGGATTACCGGGGAAGCCATCCGGAGCTATTTTAAAGCATTCGACGAACAGACCGCCACGCTCTTTTTCGACGGGGATGAGAAGGAGATCTTTGAGTTCCTGAACGACCGGCTGCCCGCGCTGGAGAAAATCGGTACGGTTTATATCTCGGATAACCTGAAAAAGCTTCGGATCAGGCCGCTTTCGGCAGCCTCGGTGGGCGTGTCGCTCTCCGGCGGCCTTCTGGAGATGTCCGTTCATTCCGATGTCTTCAGCAGTGAGGAGCTTGCGGAAATCCTTTCTTCGTACCATCGGAAGAAGCGTTACCACAGGCTCAAGAGCGGTATGTTTGTATCCTTCGGGAAGGGGCAGGAGGATGTCTGGACGGCCCTCTCCGAGGCCATGCGCTATGCGGGAAAGGACCAGGAGCATATCCGGATTCCGATGTTCAGGGCTATGTACCTGGATGATCTGCTGCGGGAAAAATCGGAAATTGATTATACGAAGAGCAGGGATTACCGGGCGCTGCTCAGGAGCATGAAATCCGCGGAGGATGCCGAGTTTGAAGTACCTGCATTCCTGGAGCCCGTTCTCAGGAATTACCAGAAGGAGGGCTTCCGGTGGCTGAAAACTCTGAAGGCAAACGGCTTCGGCGGCATTCTGGCCGACGATATGGGACTCGGAAAAACCCTGCAGGTATTGACCTTCCTGCTCTCGGAGAAGGAGGACGGAAAGGGCGGAGATGCCCTTCGCACCCTCATTGTCACGCCGGCTTCGCTGGTTTACAACTGGAAAAAGGAAATCGAACAGTACACCCCGCAGCTGGTGCCGGCCGTTATCAGCGGGAATGCCCAGGAGCGGAAGCTGAGAATCGCCCGGGCGCTGGAGGAGGAGGCGGAGGTCTGGATCACCTCCTACGACCTGCTCAAGCGGGACGTGGAGCTGTATGACGGGATTTCTTTTGCGAATGAGATCGTCGATGAGGCACAGTATATCAAGAACCAGATGACCATTGCCTCGAAATCCGTCCGTCTGGTGAACAGCAGCTTCCGCGCGGCGCTCACCGGGACGCCGATCGAGAACAAACTGAGTGAGCTCTGGAGCATTTTTGACTATCTGATGCCGGGCTTCCTCTATGAGTATTCCCGCTTCCGCACGGAGCTTGAGCTGCCGATCGTGAGTGAGCAGGACGAGGATGCGATGGACCGGATCCGTAGGATGGTCCATCCCTTTGTGCTGCGGCGTCTGAAAAAGGATGTGCTCAAGGAGCTTCCAGAGAAGACGGAGGAGGCTGTGACGGTGGAGCTTACGGGTGAGCAGCGCAGGCTCTATGAAGCCCATGAAGAGCGGCTGAAGCTCTTTCTGGAGAAGCAGTCGGAGGAGGAGTTTGCCCAGAACCGGATCGCCATTCTGGCGGAGCTGACAAAGCTGCGGCAGCTGTGCTGCGGCCCCGAGCTGCTTTTCGAGAATTATGAGGGACCGAATGCCAAGCTGGAAGCCTGCATGGAGCTGGTGCACCAGGCGCTGGACGGCGGGCACAAGCTTCTGCTCTTCTCCCAGTTTACCTCCATGCTCGACCTGATCTGCGAGCGTCTGGCGCGGGAGGAGCTGGATTATTACCGGATTGACGGAAGCGTGAAAAAGGAAGACCGCATGAAAATGGTGGATGCCTTTCAGGCGGAAGGAAATCCCGTTATGGTTTTCTGCATTTCACTGAAAGCCGGCGGTACCGGACTGAACCTGACCGCGGCGGATATCGTCATCCATTATGATCCCTGGTGGAACCTTGCGGCTCAGAACCAGGCTACGGACCGCGTACACCGCATCGGCCAGGTAAACCCGGTTACGGTGTACCAGCTGATCGCGGAGCGCACCATTGAAGAGCGGATCCGCGATCTGCAGGAGAGCAAATACCAGCTGGCGGAGGAGGTATTAAACGGCGGCGAAATCGGCAGTATCCGCGTTGACCGGGATGAGATCCTGGAGCTGCTGAAGGAATAGAGAAGGCTGCCGGCAGGGATCTGCGCCAGGCTCTGAACAGGAACCAAATCAGTGATTACAGGTACTCAGGCTTGTAGAGACTTTTTTTCAGAAAATCAAGGGCGTTGATCAGGGAGCTTTCCCTGGCCGCAGAGAGGGACGAGGGAAGAAATATAAGCTCCGCCAGATATCCCTCGGCCATCCACTTGATGATCTGAAACACGGTTCTGATGTCGACACCCGGCTTAAAGCATGCCGTATCCGTATCCTGCAGGATAAGCTCCGAAAGGGTATCGGCAAGGGAATAATCCTCCTGGATATCCGGGGCAATCTCCGTGTCCCGCTCGTTGATGGCGCTGGCGATAAAGCCGAGCAGGTAAGGGCTCTGCAGGAGGGCATTCGCATTGATGCACAGAAACTGCTTCATGCGTTCGAACAGGTCGCCTCCGGAGGAGAAATCCCGGTCCTGGGCGTAGCTGCGCAGCGTACTGCGGCAGAATTCGAGAAGATAAAGATACAACTCCTTTTTGGTGCCGAAATAATGGAAAATGGCTGCTTTGGATATGCCGGCTCTTTCGGCGATATCTCTTATGGAGGTTTTTTTGTATCCGCGGTTTCCGAAGATCTGAAGGGAAGCATCCCGGATTATTTTCTTCTTTTCTTCAGATAGCCCGAGAAAACCGGATTTTGCAGCTGTCTGGCCGGACATCCGCTTACTCCGGGATATGCTCGAAGGCAGCGAGCTCCGGGTGCTCCCGCTTTTCCTTCGTGTAATTCTCGTAGGGCGGCTGCTTGTGGGTCTGGGATGCCCAGACTTCGGCGGCTACAGGCGCCCATTCCGCGGCGTAATTGTCGCACTTGGCGGTCAGATGCTCCACGCTTTCCTCAGATTCGGCATTGGTGCCGTGGGCGCCGGTAGCTTTGACGATTTTGCGCAGAAGCTCCGGATTCTCCAGCATGGGGCAGGGACGCAGATGGTTGCGGTTGAAGGGCTGGCCTTCATGATATGCCATGAACAGCGGGCTCTGCAGCATCTCCAGAATACTGTTGTCGTGAATGTTTGAATCGGAGTAATGGATAAATACGCATGGCTCCGCGTCGCCGTGGGCGTTGATATGAAAATAGTTGCGGCCTCCGGCAATACAGCCGCCTACAAACTCACCGTCATTCTGGAAATCCATCGGGAAGAAGCCTATGTCGCAGGCATCGGAGCGCAGATAGCGGATCCGGTCTATCATCCTGCGGCGCTGCTCAACGGTCGGCATGAGGGCGGGAACCGCATTGTTGCCCACCGGCATGTAGTGGAAGAAGAAGCCGAACCGGGCACCCTGATCCGCGATGAAACGGATAAATTCTTCACTGGTGACGGTCTCGATATTCTGTCTTGTATAGCAGATAGAGGTTCCGAAGAGGATTCCGTATTTGCGGAAAAGCTCCATGGCCCGGATGACGGCATCGTAGTGGCCCTCGCCCCGGCGGGCATCGTTGGTCTGCGCGGTACCCTCTATGGAGAGCATAAAGGTCAGGTTGCCGAGCCGGACAACTTCCCTGCAGAATTCCTCATCAATCAGCGTGGAATTGGTGTAGATGGCGATCTCCGTATCGTGATGCTTTTCGGCAAGCCGCAGGATATCCTTCTTGCAGACAAGGGGTTCTCCGCCCGTAAGCATATACAGATATACCCCAAGCTCTTTGCCCTGGGTAATGATTTTATCCATATCCTCGAAGCTGAGGCTGCTCTTGTGGCCGTAAGTGCCGGACCAGCAGCCGGCGCAGTGCATGTTGCAGGCATCCGTCGGATCAAACAGAATGAGCCACGGGATGTTGCAGCCGTATTTTTCACGGTTGGCGCGGATGGTTTTCGTCCCGTTCAGGAACGCCTCGAAGCCAAGGTTCAGCAGGATGGTCCTGGTGATATTGGGGTCGGTTTCATCCACGATACGGTTGATGACCTTCATCCAGCGGTTTTCGGGATCCTGAACGGCGCTGCGGACCCGCTCAAAGGCCGCGGTGGTCTCTTCATTGCCGATAAAGCGTTCGGCCAGATTGGCAATTCTGACATAGGTGGCGGTTCTGCTGTCGGTCTTCCCGAGATGTTTTACGAGGCCGTTCAGCATCAGATTTACAGCCTGACGTTCTGCTGCGTGCGTGATAGTGTCCAATGCTGCCATATTGTACTCCTTTGGTGAACTTTGAAGGGAATGGGAGAAGCGGGAAAGGCCCCGGGAGCTGTTCCCGGTCTTCTTCCGCAGAATTCTTTCCGGATATAACGGGTGACGTCCGGTAATTGACCGATTCGGTCAATCACCGGACGTCACGATTATACCACTGTTGACCGATTCGGTCAACAAAAAGTTGCGCGAAGCATTGAGCCATGCGGTAGAAAATGACAGCACTGGCACGGGGAAGCTGCCTTATAGCTTACCCGGGGCAGTGATGGCATTTTCTACCATACGGCGAAAGCCGCGACAATCGCAGCGCATGTTTTTCGCGCTGCGATCTGTCGGCATGGCTCAAAGAAGAAAATGACAGCACTGGCACGGGGAAGCTGTCTTTTAGCTTACCCGGGGCAGTGATTGCATTTTCTACCATACGGCAGAGCCGTTCCAATCGCAGCGCACGCTCTTAGCGCTGCGATCTGTCGGCATGGCTCAACCCCGGCGGGGGAAGCGCTTAAATCAGCGTTTCCATACGCTTTCATCACAGAGGGATCAGAGCGTTTCAAAATACTGCTTCAGCTCGTCAATCTCTTCCCCGGAGAGGGCATTGTTTTTTTTCAGGGCGGCTGCCATGTTCCTGAGCACACCCTTTCCCCAGAAACGGGAAAGGTCCATGGCCAGGAACTCAAAGTATTCTTCCCGGGTGATGATGGGGATGTACAGCGCCATGCGGCCCTTGTGCTGATATCTCAGGTAGCCTTTGCCCGCCATGCGGAACAGATAGGTGCAAAGCGTCTGCAGAGCCCAGTTGCGCTCATAGCGCTCATTCAGGATCCCCAGAACCATAGAGGGTGATACCGGCGGCTCCATGGACCAGACGCAGTCCATAATCTGGAGTTCTACATCGGTCATTTTTTCCATTTTTTCACCTCACTTACCGATTCTTCTGCCAGTCAAAGCAGTTGAAAGAATCTGATATTTCTTGGAGTTTAACGTTTCAATAATCATGGTGATTAAACATTAATTATATCTGAAATTGCGCAGAGTGTCAATGTATTATAACAGCAATGAATAGAGCTTTTTTTGCCTGTATCCGGAGAGCGTGCATGATCCGCCGCGGAAGGAAAAGCCCGGGACAGGAGCGGATTTGGCGTATTTCCCGGTAGACGGCAAGCCGGTTTTCAATTATAATGTGGATTGCGGACGGGGCGTGCTCGCCCGCAGGACATACGGCAGTAAAAGCAAAGAGGAAAAAACGTGATAGCAATCCCACTGATTCAGAAAATCGCAGAGCTGTTTATCATATTGTTTGTGGCCGCGGGACTGGTGAAGGCGGGTATCCTGAAGGCGGAGGACAGCAAGGTTCTCTCCCGGGTATCCCTGTACTTTATCACCCCCTGCGTCATCTTCAATTCCTTCCGGAAGGAGCTGACGCCGGAGGTGGAGCAGGGACTGCTCGTGACACTGGTACTGGCGGTGGTATTCCACGTCATCTACATTGTGATCGCGGAGGTTATGCGCCGTGCCTGGAAGGCGACCGTGGTAGAGCGGGCTTCGATGATCTTCACCAACGCGGGCAACCTGATCATCCCGATTGTCGCATACGTGCTGGGCGAGGAGTGGGTGATCTATGTCAGCGGATATGTCGTGATATTCAACATCCTGTGCTGGACCTACGGCGTGCGCATGTTTGCGGGCAGCAGCGCCATGAGCTTCAGGAAAATCATCCTGAACCCCAATATTCTGGCGGTTCTTGCGGGCATAGTCTTCCTGGTGGCCGGTATTCCGCTGCCAGGCCCGCTTTCCATTGTCTTTGAGGATGTTTCCGGGATGATCGGGCCCTTAAGCATGATGATCACCGGAATTATCGTGGGCAGCATGAGCTTTAAGGATATTACCGGGAACCGCAGGGTGCTGGTGGTGATCCTGTTCCGCATGATCGTCTGCTCCGGGGCGGCGGTGGCGTTTGTTGTGCTGACGGGTATATCCCGGCGGATCGGCTCGGGGCATCAGATCGTAATGATCAGCCTGCTCTCGGCCATCGCGCCTTCCGCATCGAACATCAACCAGCTGGCTATCCTCTACAATAAGGATGCCAAATACGCGACGGCCATCAACGTGCTGACAACGCTCTGCTGCATCGCCACCATGCCGCTGTGGGTGATGGTATATGAGGCGCTCGGGTAAAGCGATCCCCGGGTGATTATGCTGCAGTTTCTTACACAGATCCGGAGGCGGGAATATGGGAGCTTTTGCGACGGGGAATTACAGGAACGTGTTTGCCGAAATCGGAAAAACCGAGGAGGAGATCCGGGAGCGGCTGGCGCAGATCGTACAGACTTTTTTCTATGGGAATGAAGAGGAACGTATCTACCATGAGGCGGGAAGCGATATGGGTTATCTGGAGGATACGGGAAACCATGATGCGCGCACGGAGGGCATGTCCTACGGTATGATGATGTGCGTGCAGCTGAATATGCAGACGGAATTCAACCGCATATGGAAGTGGGCGAAGACCTATATGTATATGGAGCAGGGCGAGAATGAGGGATATTTTGCCTGGTCCTGCCGCACGGACGGGGAGAAAAATGCCTGGGGCCCCGCGCCGGACGGTGAGGAGTTCTTTGCCATGGCGCTGTTCTTTGCGGCGCACCGCTGGGGAAACGGATCGGGCATTTTCGATTATGAAGGGGAAGCCAGGGCCATTCTCCGGGCTTGTCTCCACAAGGGCGAAAACGGGAGGCCCGGAGCCGCCATGTGGAACCGCGAGAACCATCAGATTCTCTTTGTGCCGGGGAGCCCCTTTACGGATCCCTCTTACCATTTGCCGCATTTTTATGAGCTTTTTGCGCTGTGGGCGGACGAAGAGGACCGTCCGTTCTGGAAGGAGGCCGCCGCTGCGAGCCGTGCTTATCTGGCTGCCGCCTGCCATCCGCAGACCGGGCTGAAT
>CAMOSC010000094.1 GCA_946624325.1 uncultured Clostridia bacterium | reverse complement strand
ATTCTTTTGAAGGTGTCAAGGTGGCCAATATATGCGGATCATGTGGGAAGAAAGCCGTTCCGCTGGCTCTTTTGGGAGCAGAGGTTACAGTATTTGATATTTCCGAAGCCAATAAGAAATATGCCATGGAAACAGCTGAGGCTGCAGGTGTAAACATTGGCTATGAAGTCTGTGACATCATGGAAATTGATATGGATAGGTACTCCGGTTTCTTTGACGTAGTATTCATGGAAGGCGGGATCCTTCACTATTTCCACGATATAGATGTTTTTATGAATATAATGAACGGACTCTTAAAGCCCGGTGGGAAGATGATCTGCAGCGACTTCCATCCATTTACGAAGATTTCCGATATACTTGGGCTACAGCAGCCTACCATGAGTTATTTCTCCACAGACATCTTTGAAGGAGAGATGGCACACGCAAGATTCTATGATAAGGAGATCCGCAAGCAGATCCCGAAGTGTCATTACAGGAAGTACACCATCAGTGAGATCATCAACTCCATTATAGGGAACGGGTTTACTTTGGAGCGTTTTGATGAGCATCCTTCATGGGAGAACGAGAAGCTCCCGGGGGAGTTTACTGCGATAGCACGAAAGAACTGAGGAATCGTATGGCATCAAGTATTATACATTTAGCAATCACAAATGAATTGATAAAGCGATTATCTTTTATTGATGCGAACAGACTTAAGTTCGGTGCAGTTGTGGTTGACGCAGGAGTCGGTGGAAACAAATATGGAAATGCCCATATGAAGATAACTGTTCAGGATGGTACAAAGAAAACCTATGATTTTGACAGATACCGTGAAATGTTCGGGAAACGAATGCTTACGGATGATCTTTATATGGGGTATTATCTGCATTTGGTGCAGGATGCATTGTATAGAGGCTATGTATATGACAGACATCATTGGAATCCGATAACATCGGGAAATGTTGAACGGTTGCATAAGGATTATCAGATCATAAATCAATACGTTATAGATAAGTATCAGCTGGAAAATGATCTTACAATACCTGTTGACTTTAAGGATGAGGCCATTAATCAGATTTGTTCCTTCGATACGGAAGAACTTATACAGGACATGGATTCGTATTTTCTGCCTGTGGATGAAGAGCCGATTTTCTTTTTTACAAAAGAAATGGCGGATGAATTCATAGGAGAGGCCGTAGAGTTCTGTGTAGAAGAGGTTGAGAAACTGCGTGACGGCAAGCCCGGAATAGATATGATGACATATGCATGGAATCGTGCAGGCGTGTAAAAAAAGATGAATTCTTCACGCATAAATGGTATAATCTCCTTGTCACTCGTGACAATAAAATGACAATACAAACTTCAAAAAGTATAGTAGATACATTCAAACCGTTCAGAAATGAACCGTTAAACAAACCTAATCCAGCATAAACACGTAGCTCAAAAAATACATTTGCGAGGATATGGCGTGCCCGCCGGCTGCCAATACCAGGCGAAATAATGAATTTCAGCCAGCTGAATTAGGGATTACGCGTGGATCTGCGCCTGGCTCTGAAACGTTACGGAGTGTCATGGTGTCCGTGAGGGCATCTGCAGGTTATGTATCTGCAGCAGAATCTGCTGCAGGAAGGAAACAAAATATGGTGCTTTGGAGAGCACTGGCAAGTCGAATATCTGCGGCAAAACCTGCTGCAGGGAGGAAACACGAGCTGGTGCGTTGGATGGCACCGGCAAGTCGAATATCTGCGGCAAAATCTGCTGCAAGGAGGTTGTGTTATGTTGAAGGAAATGGGTTTTTACCGCGGGGTGAACCTTGGCGGGTGGATGAGTCAGTGCGATTATTCAAAGGAACGCCTGGACGGTTTTATCAGAGAGGAGGACATTGCGCGCATCGCCTCCTGGGGGCTGGACCATGTGCGGCTTCCGATCGATTATAATGTGCTGGAGACGGCGGATGGTTCCGCGTACCTGGATGAGGGCTTTGAGCGGGTGAACCGCGCGGCTGAATGGTGTGGAAAATACGGGCTGAACCTGGTGATTGACCTGCACAAGACCGCAGGCTTCTCCTTTGACGACGGGGAGCAGGAGTGCGGTTTTTTTGACAATGAGCAATACCAGGAACGTTTTTACAGGCTCTGGGAGGAGATTGCAAAGCGTTGCGCCGGGAGCCCGGAACATGTCGCTTTTGAGCTGCTGAACGAGGTTACGGATCCTGCCTTTATGGATACCTGGAACCGGGTGGCGGATACCTGTGTGCGCCGCATCCGTAAGATCGCGCCCAGGCACCTGATTCTGATCGGCGGATACCACAATAACAGCGCACATGCGGTGCCTGCCCTGAATAAGCCTGCGGACGGGCGGGTAATCTATAATTTCCACTGCTACTCGCCCCTGGAGTTTACGCACCAGGGTGCACCCTGGGTAAAGGGAATGGACCTGAATTTCCGTCAGAGCTTTGCAGACGCCCGCATTCCGGAGGATTTCTTTGACCGGGAGTTTGCCCCGGCCATTGAGGCGGCCCGCAGAAACGGCACGGAGCTGTACTGCGGTGAGTACGGAGTGATTGACAGGACTGCCCCGGAGTCGGAGCTGCAGTGGTTTAAGATGATTCACGACGCTTTCGAGCGGCACGGCATAAGCCGCTGCGCCTGGAGTTATAAGCAGATGGATTTCGGCCTTTCCGACGCAAGGCTGGACGGCGTGCGGGAGGAGCTGCTGCCGTTGCTGTAAGCGGGCGGTTTTGCCGTGTTGTATTCGTTAGGTGCAGACAGGGATTTTTGAAAGGAACAGAAATGAGTCAATCACGATCAAAGGACCAGGCTATGACAGAGCAGCCCGGAAGCAAAAGGGTAATATGGTCCTGGTTCCCCGTGACGTTTATCACAGCCATTTTTTGCTGTGTTCTCTGGGGCAGTGCGTCCCCCGCGATCAAGATTGCCTATGAGTTGTTCCGGATCAGCCCCGACGATACCGCTTCAAGGATATTGCTGGCAGGCACACGTTTTATCATCGCCGGTGTGATGATCATAGCCTTTGCATCCGTGCAGGGCAGGAAGCTGCTGATGCCGAAGGCATCCTCCTGGAAATATATCCTGATACTCTCCCTGTTCCAGACCATCGGCCAGTATTACTTTTTCTTTATGTCCCTGGCACATACCACGGGTGTACGCGGATCCATCATCAATGCTTCCGGGAACTTCCTGACGATTTTGTTTGCAGCCTTCCTGTTCCGGCTGGAAAAGCTGGACCTGAAAAAGGCGGCTGGGTGCCTGGTGGGCTTTTCAGGAATTGTACTGATTGTCGGGGGAGGCGGAGCCCTTATGGACGGCGGGAGCATCACTCTGGCGGGAGAAGGAGCCATGCTGGCGGCAGCCTTTTTCTATGCCCTGTCGGGCTGCTGCATCAAGCTGTTCTCCCGGGATGAGAACCCGGTTGCGCTGAGCGCCTGGCAGTTCCTGATCGGGGGAACCGTCCTGGCTCTGATCGGGCGGCTTATGGGCGGTACCCTGGTTTTCTACTCCGCCGGCTGTGTCCTGAACCTTCTCTACATGGGCTTCATCTCGGCCGGAGCCTACACCCTCTGGGGCATTCTGCTTAAGTACAACCCGGTCAGCCGGGTGTCCATACTGGGCTTCCTGAACCCCGTCATGGGCGTGTTGCTCTCCGCAGTTTTCCTCGGGGAAAACCGCGAGGCCTTTTCCCTCACGGGGCTCGCGGCATTGCTGCTTGTCTCGGCGGGTATTGTGATTGTGAATATTTCGCTTAAGCCGCAGGGCGGAAAGTAGCCCGGGATGAGAGAAAATAATGCGGAACCCTGCGGATAGGGACATCTGGCTGTTAAAGAAACACTGATTCATGCAGCGTTTCCTTGGCAGTTTCCGGCGGATCGCATACCCATGTGGGCATACCCCCTTGGGCACAGGCAGGCAGGCGGATTTCCTGAGGAAATTGGCACTACACGTCGGAAATCCTAATCCAGGCTCCGGCTGATTTTGGTGAAATCAACGCTGCAGCGTCCTCCGGAAATCAGGATGGGGACGGTGCCGGAAAAGGAAAAACGTGCCGGCAACAGATCATCATTATTTTCAAAATCATACACAAAAACTTCACGGCGTTTGGGATCGACTATCCAGTATTCCCGGACGCCGGCGTTTTTATATTTGTAGGCTTTTAACAGCATATCTTTGGAGCGGGTGGAGTCGGAGAGAATCTCAAGCGTCAGATCCGGGGCACCCGGAACGCAGCGGCCCGGAAGCTCAACTTTCCTGCAGAGCACGAAGAGGTCCGGCTGGACCATGGTTTTGTCGTCATTGTCGAGCTGTACGTCGCAGGGAGCGAGAAGGACTCGGCAGCCTCCCCCGTGCGCGTCCGCACAGGCGCGAAACTGCAGGTAAAGCTCGCCCAGGATAAGCTGATGCTCCATGGAGGGGGCGGCCATGTCGAAAATCTCCCCGTCGATCAGTTCCACACGGCGTTCATCCGGAAGCGCATAGTAGTCTTCCAGGGTATATTCGCCCTGCCGTTTGGCCAGAAACCTGGCACGGGCGGAGGGATCCCGGGGGAGAAGGGGGGAAGCCTCCGTGTCTTTAGGGGAAGAACTGCCATAGGTGAAGGAAGGTTCCCGTACGCCCCGGAGAGAATCCGAGGCCTCCGGGAATGAGTAAACGGTATGCTCGTGCGCGCCTGGGGAGAGCGCTTTCTCCAGCGCCTCTATGGTTTTTCGGCGCGGGGACAGAGTAGTACCCGAAAAAAGCTTCTGGATGGTGCCGAAGGGCACGCCGGACAGCTGTGCGAGGGCTGAATTGGAGAGACCGAGCTCGCGCTTTCTGTTTTTCATTTCTTCAATGGTCATAAGTGTTACCTCTGAAAACAGAACGGGATGCCGATTGTATGCCGAAACGGGACATAACGGCAAAATTAAAAACGGGTGATATATGGTATATTTAAGGAATCTTGAATGCCATAAATATACCATATATCACCCAAAATGTCAACCCGTAATTGTCCGCAATAATTGTCCGGAATGCCGGGATCTGGATCATTAATGCACCGGGAATGTCCCGGAAAGCCGGGCCGCGTAGCGGTTAAGCCTCCCTGCGGATTTCATAAAAGCGGATGTGAAGGCCGTCTTCCTCAACGTTTCCTTCACCAACGAACTGGTTGGTATGCAGATAGGAGGCAAGTACGGGGCTGTCCGTATAGAAGGTAGGAACGGTTGTAAAAGGCATGCTTCTGTGCCGGTCATCGAACCATCCGTTATTCTCGATGTATATATGCGCGTCATTTCCTTCCGAATCCTTTCCGGTGAGCATATAACGGGCAGACATGTGGCGCACAAAAGCAGCGTTGACCACCTGTGTATCCACGCCGCAGGGTTCCACAATTCCGTGGAAAAGTTCACAGTCCACGCGGCCCTTGAAGGGAATCATCTCCACCTCGGCGTTCGGCCCCTTCATGTGCAGGGCGGGGCCGTTCATATCGATTTTGATGTCGAGAATGGGTTTGCGTTCCATAATTATCTCCTTTCGTGTTTTGCGGTTTCGGGCTTTCGGCCCTTATATCAGATATCATACCATATAATAAACGCGATGAAAAGCGCCATTTCCGGAGTTGTGGCGTGCCCACCAGATGCAAATCCATGAGAAGCCATGGCTTTCAGTCGGCTGAATCCATGGCTTCTCATGGATTTGCGCCTGGTTCTGAACAGTAACAAACTGTCTGGTCCGCGAAAAAGGAGTTGCGAATCCTCTTTCGAACTGCTATAATGTAGAAAAATCGTTGCTGTTCAGAGCGGATTTGTGTCCGGCTCCAGACAGCGGCGCAAATTGCTGCATCGCCGGGATCAAAGCGTTTCCGGCGTTTCCTGCACCCGGTCAGTTCAACGCGCTGAACTGGCAGCGTATGAAAGGATCTGACCGGAAGAAAAAATGTCGTAACTGCAGATTTTTACACGTTTTGTCACATGAGGAGGAAAAGAACATGAGCAGACGCTTCTCAAAAGCCCTTGCGGCAGCCCTTTCTCTGGGAATGACGGCAGCCCTCGCTAATTCTTCGGCTGTGCTGGCTTCCGATGCCCAGGCTGTCCTTGACGGCAGGGAGTACACGGATACCTATAAAACCTATTTTTCTACATCCTACTCCTCGCTGAACTATTTTGCGACATCCTACGCAACCGTGCGCGAGATGGTCTCCAACTGCATCGACAGCCTTGCGGAGCCGGACAGGTACGGGAACTACGGCCCCTCTCTTGCGGAGTCCTGGACGGTGAATGAGGATTATACCGTGTGGACCTTCAAGATCCGTGAAGGGCAGAAGTGGATCGACCACACCGGCGCCGAGACGGAGTATGAGCTGACCGCCCAGGATTTTGTGGACGGTATCCGTTACATTGCGGATCCCTTGAACGGTGCGTATTCCATGCGCGTCATCCGCAATCTTATCACCGGCCTGTACGATTATTATTGGGCTCTGGACGATATCGATTGCGGCGATGACACCGAGAGCGACCGCGACGAGGTAAAGGCGAGCTTTGACGAAGTGGTGGGCGTAAAGGCCCTGGATGATTATACGGTTGAATATCATCTGGACGCGAGTGCGCCATATTTCCTCTCCCTGGTGGAGAGCAGCATGCTTCTGCTGCCCATCGAGTATGATTACGCCATAGCCCAGGGCGACGATTTCGGCGTGGATAATGAGCATATGCTCTACTGCGGCGCCTTCTATATCTCCGATTTCCAGCGTGACAAGGCTATAACCCTCACGAAGAACCCGCATTACTGGGATGCCGAAAATGTTTACCTCGAGAAGGTGGAATACCAGATGATCCCGGACGGCACCACCTCCCTGGAGATGTTCAAGCGCGGCGAGCTGGATTATACAGCTGTGGAGTCCGAGGAATATCTTGCGCAGGTGGGAACCGAGTGGGAAGATAAGATGATTCCCAACGAATTCAGCTTCGGAACCAACTACCTGTGGCTGGATTTCGCAGGCGCAAATCCGGAGTTCAATACCTTCATTCAGAATGAGAACTTCCGCAAGGCCCTGCAGGCGTCCGTGAACCGCATTTCCCTGGCTTCCCTGCGTGAGCCGGTGGATCCCTCCCGCCTGGTGCGCAACACCGTCAATGCGGAAGGTGCCATCTTTAACAGCGAGGGTGTGGACTATACCGATCTGGGAGCCCTCAAGGCCGTAAAGGAAGCGGATTACTCCGCGGACGAGACCGCGGCCCGCACCTATATGGAAGCGGCCATTGCCGAGCTGTGCGAGGCGGACGGAACCATTAAGGGCGTGGAGGCAGGCCCGGTGGATTATTCGCCGGTCATCCGCACCGAAGTGGACGGAAAACTTCCGGTTACCATTATCTATGTGGGTACCGATGATGAGAGCGAGATCGTGCTGGCCCAGCTGATCAAGGCCATGATGGAGCAGTACATCGGATCGGACTATGTCAATGTGGAGCTGGCTTTTGATACCAGCGGCGATTTCTACGGAACCGTCGGCGGCAGCGTGGACGGCCCCTTCAACTATGATATCTACTGGGATTCCCTTTCCACGAACTATGCGGATCCCTCTGCCATCCTCGGCAGAATCACCTCTGACGGCGTGGAGAATGTAGGCGCCTACACCGTTCCGGAGTTTGACGAGCTGGTGGATAAGGCCATGGCTGCCGAAACCTACGACGAGCGTCTGAATTATTTCGCCGAGGCTGAGGCCTGGCTCTTAAACGGCGCGTATATGCTGCCGGTGATTTCCAACCTGCGCGGCTATCACATGAGCTATGAGATTCCCTTCCAGGCACCGAGAATGCTCTACGGCTCCGATAAGTACAAGGGCGTGAAGGTTTCCACTACGCCCATTACCGCAGAGGAGTATGCGGTGCTGAAGGCTGACTGGGAAGCCGGGAAGTAAGCTGAGGAACTGCTTGCGAATCACTTATACATTTTTTCTAGTCTGACCGACAGACCGGACTGTTCTGTCGTCGGTCGCTGCAGATTCAAAACACAGCTGCGGTTCTGTCAGGCCGGGGAGGGATCATTCCCTCCCCGGCTGTAAAGTTTCCGTTGCTCTTTGGCAGTGATCTTTTGCAGATTCATGCCCGGCTCCGGACCGTATCCGTTTGTAACCGTCCAGAGCCAGGCGCATATCTTTGGAAAACCATGGATTCCATCGACGGAAATCCATGATTTTCCAGAGATTTGCATCTGGCGGACACGCCGCAATCCCGGAAATGGCGCTGTTTGTCCTTTCCGGAGTTTGGCTCAGAACAGTAACGATTCTTTACAGATCTTTGGCTGGCTCAGGATAGTAATGATTCTTTATAAATCTGCGCCTGGCTGTGCACAGTAACGATTCTTTTAGATCTGTGTCTGGCCCTGAACAGTAACAATTCTTTATAAATCTGCACCTGGCGCAGAACAGCTGCATCAGGTTTTCAAATTCACATCAGGAGGCGGCCGGATGGCTCGATATATCCTGAAGCGTACGCTTCGATCCCTCATTACAGTTACCATCGTCTTTATCGCGGTTTTCATGCTGCTGCGTTTCATGCCGTTAAACGGCTATTTTCCGGACGAGATGATCAAGGAAACCGATGAAGCCACGCGCATGGCCTATCTGCGCAACCAGGGAATTTTGGATCATCCGCTGGTGCAGCTGTGGCGTTTCGTGAAAAATCTGTTTCACGGTGATCTGGGCCGGAGTCTGACCGTGTATCCCAAGGTGCCTGTCCTGACGCTTTTACGGGAGAAAATCCCGGTATCGGCGGCCTTCGGCTTTGTGAGCATGCTGTTGGGCATTGTCGCGGGTCTGGCGATGGGTCTCTTTATGGTGCGTTTCCGGGGAAAACCCGGGGACCATATCGGGAACATCTACATCCTGCTGGTACGTGCCGTCCCGAGCCTGATCTATCTGTTTTTCATCCAGATCTGGGTATCCCGCTGGCTGAATCTGCCGCTTGTCTACTATGAGAACCGCCCGCTTTCCTGGATTCTCCCGGTCATCTGCCTGGCCCTCTCCAGTATCGCCTGGTACGCACTGTGGCTGCGGCGCTTCATGGTGGATGAGGAGAACCAGGATTATGTGAAGTTTGCAACCGCCAAGGGACTTCCGAAAAAGCAGGTGCTTAGGAAGCATGTGTTCCGCAACGCCATCATCCCGCTGGCGGCCTACCTGCCGAGCGACCTGCTGAATATCATTTCGGGTTCCCTGGTAATTGAAACGCTTTATGCAATCCCCGGAACCGGCGGTCTTCTGACCACGGCCATCAAGCAGCAGGACAACAACCTGGTACAGATCCTGGTGCTGATGTACGCGGTTTTCTCGATCCTCGGCGTTTTCCTGGGCGACCTGCTGATGGCCTTTGTGGATCCCAGAATAAAACTGACTGAAAAATGAGTCACCGGGACAGATGCCTCCGGCTCAGAATGAACTGCCGGGCCAGGCTTTTCTGACTCGGAGAGAAAAGACATTGAGTCAGCGGACCAGGTTCCTTTGATTTGGGGAGAAATGACATTAAGTCAACAGGCCAGGTTTTTCTGACTCGGAAAGAAAAGACATTGAGTCAGCGGGACAGCTGCCTCTGACTCCAGGAGAAGCAACATGACAACAATCAAAAAACTGGAAGCCGTGACCGCGGATCCGAAGCTTTTCCGCGGCACGGAGTTTGATTACGCGGAGAGCGAGAACACGGGTTTTACCAACTATTCCTACTGGAAATCCACCTTCCGCACGTTCTTCAGATCCCCCATGGTGGTCCTGCTGACCGCGGTGATTACCGCCATTGTGCTGATGAGCTTTCTCTATCCGCTCATCTCGAAGGTGGATCCCACGAAGACCAGCATCATGCCGCTGGAGTGGAATCTGCGGCCGGGTAAGGAGCACTGGTTCGGGACGGATACCCTGGGGCGCGATATCTGGGCGAGGGCCTGGTACGGATGCCGCAATTCCATTCTGCTGGCGCTGTGCATTGCCGCCTCGGATGTGGGTATCGGCATGATTGCCGGGGCTTTTTGGGGATACAACCGGAAGATCGATCCTGTCATGATTGAACTCTACAACATCATGACAAACATTCCTTCCACCGTGTATCTGGTGCTGCTGGCCTATATCATGAATACCAGCTTTCTGACGCTGTTTATCGCCATGGCCTCCCGGGGGTGGATTGTGGAGGCGCGCTTTTTCCGCAACCGCATCCTCTCCATCAGGGACAGCGAGTACAACATTGCCTCCCGCTGCTTGGGTACGCCCATGCGCAAAATCCTGACGAGGAATATCATTCCGCATATTATCAGCCTGATTATCATGGAGGCGGCGCTCTGCGTGCCTTACTCCATCGGCTCGGAGGTTTTTCTGGGCTTTGTCGGCGTGGGCATGCCGGTGGATGTGATCACGCTGGGCAATATCGTAAACCAGGGCCGGGCTTCGTTTACGCTGCATCCCTACCAGATGCTGCTGCCTACCATCGTGCTCTGCATCATCACGATCGCGTTCTATGTGCTGGGAAACCGTTTCGCGGATGCATCGGATCCGAGAAATCATGTGTGATCAGGTTTCAGCCGGGCCGGATGGTACGGATCAGGAATGCAGAAGTTACGTCGGAAACGGGATCCGGGTATCCCGGGCTTGGGCTGCCGGCAGATTCATGAGTATGCCTGTGAAGCACAGGCCGGATCCGGCGGGTATGGGAATGGGTTAAAAAGGGGATAATCAGATATGGCAGACAGTCACAGAGGTCCGCTGCTTCTGTCGGCGGAAGATGTACGGATAAAATTCAGACTTCGCGGAAAGGAGCTCACGGCCGTCCGCGGCGCGTCCCTGGAGGTATACCGGGGCGAGACCGTGGCACTTGTCGGGGAGAGCGGATCGGGAAAATCGGTTTTTACCAAATCCTTTATCGGAATGCTGGATAAAAACGGACGCGTGGAGGGCGGGAAGCTTCTCTATGAAGGCGAGGATATGGCTTCGTGGAAGACGGAGGCCCAGTGGCTGAAGGTGCGCGGCAGAAAGATCGCCATGGTATTTCAGGATCCCATGACCAGCCTGAACCCGGTGCGGACCATCGGGGAGCAGATCGCGGAGGTCATCACCTGGCATTACGGCACTTCCCATGAGGAGGCAAAGCGGCAGACGATTGAACTGCTCGGGAAAGTGGGCATCACGGATTCGGAAGCACGGTACAGACAGTATCCGGGCGAGTTTTCCGGGGGCATGCGCCAGCGCGCGGTGATCGCCGCTGCGATTGCATGCCGGCCGGAGATCCTCATCTGTGATGAGCCCACCACCGCGCTGGACGTGACGGTGCAGGCTCAGATTCTGGAGCTGATCCGTTCGCTGCAGGAGGAACTGCAGATGGCGGTGATCTTTATTACGCATGACCTTGGCGTGGTGGCAAACATCGCGGACTGGGTGGCGGTAATGTATGCCGGTCAGGTAATCGAGTACGGAACCGTGCATGAGGTGTTCAGGGAACCGTCGCACCCCTATACCTCGGCGCTGTTAAAATCCCTTCCACAGCTGGGCATAAAGGGACAGGAGCTTTATTCCATACCGGGCACGCCGCCGAGTCTCTACAAGGAGATAAAGGGGGACGCATTTGCGCCGCGGAATCCGCAGGCCATGGCTATTGATTTTGAGCAGGAGCCCCCGGCTTTTGCGGTGTCGGAAACGCACTGGGCAAAGAGCTGGCTGCTGCACCCGAATGCCGCGGAATTTGTGCGGGAGCTGAAGGAGCGGGAGCAGGCAGCGGCCCAAAAACAGGCTGCTGAAGAAGATACCGGCTTGCACGG
>CAMOSC010000093.1 GCA_946624325.1 uncultured Clostridia bacterium | reverse complement strand
AACCCCTACCCAGGAACCTGGACATGAACCTGAATCATGCGCGTATGCCAATTCCGCCACATCTGCTCTTTTTTTCTGATTCGCAGTTTCTGAACCAGATGCAGTTGAGGGGACTTGAACCCCTACGGTGTTTCCACCACTAGATCCTTAGTCTAGCGCGTATGCCAATTCCGCCACAACTGCTTGTCAATCAGTACTGAACTGCTCAACGAAATGTATCTTACCACAAGCGGACTGCTTTGTCAACAATTTTTTTATTCTTTTTTCGAATCTTTTTTGAAGCGCTCTGCTGCTCAAAAAAACGCCGATTGAGTCCGTGTTTCCTTTATTCAGCGCACGCCCCGGATCACAACGCTTCCGACGACAAGAAGACCCAGCAGAATGCGGTAAAAAGCAAACAGGTTAAAATTATGCCGCCGGATATACCGCATCATAAAGCGCAGCGCGGACATTGAAGACACATACACGAAGATCGCGAAGGCGAGCAGGATAAAAAAGTGCGTGGCCCCGATCCTGTTTCCCGCCAAAAAGAACTGAGCGCCTCCGTACACACCCTCCACAAGAAGAACGGGTATGGCCGCGCAGTAGGAAAACTCCACCGCGATGTATCTTGAACATCCGAGAAGCAGGGCCGCAATGATGCAGGCAGCCGCCCCGGAGGTACCCGGAATCAGGGACAGAGCCTGGGCGATCCCGATAATCAGCGCCATGGGCAGGCGGATTTCTCCGAAACGGACTGCCGCCGTCTCCCGCTTTCGGCCTGCCGCATCCGAAACAATAAGGAGCACGCCCCCGGCAATCAGCATAACCGCTGCGATCTCCTCCGTACACAGAGCGTCAAGCACCGGACCCGGCACCAGGAAACGCAGAAGGATCACCGGGACCGCAGCCGTCAGTATTCTCGCCCACAGGGCTTCGATCCGTCTCTTCTGCTCGCTGTCCTTCTGTCTGGAAAAGGGATAAAGATGATTCAAAAACATTGTCATGGAAGCGGCTGCTGCTGCCAGGCAGCCTGCGGACTTCACCAGCCCAGCGAAGGACTCTGTAAGGATTTCCGGCTCTGTTGTCCTCCATAATGCGCTGACAAAGAGCATATGGGCACCGCTGCTCACCGGAATCCACTTCGTGATGCCGAAAAGGATTGCCAGAAGGAGAATGCGCAGCCATTCTGTACTATTCATGCTGTTCACCGTATATCCCTGTTCCTGCAGTCTTTTTTCCGGACAGCGGCAAGAAATGCGCGCCGCCGTATTCGGAAACCGCTGTGCAGTTCAGGGAATATCTTCTATCTGCCAGTCAATCGGCGCGACCCCATGCGCTTCCAGAAACGCATTGGTTTTGGAAAAAGGCCGGCTGCCGAAAAAGCCCCGGAATGCTGAGAGCGGACTTGGGTGTGCCGATTCGAGAATCAGATGGTTCGGGTTGTTGAGCATGGCTTTTTTAGCCTGGGCCGGCCTTCCCCAGAGAATAAAGACAATCGGCCGCTCCTCCCGGTTCAGAATCCGGATGACGGCATCCGTAAATTCTTCCCAGCCGATCCCCCTGTGGGAAAAGGCCTGATGGGCACGCACGGTAAGAAGCGTATTCAGCATCAGCACGCCCTGCTTTGCCCATTTTTCCAGAAAACCGTTATTCGGGATCCTGCATCCGAGATCATCCGCCAGCTCCTGATAAATATTGGCCAGTGACGGCGGAATATCAATCGAAGGCCGTACGGAGAAGCTGAGCCCATGCGCCTGGCCCGGCTCGTGATAGGGATCCTGACCCAGAATCACTGCCTTCACCTCATGAAGCGGGGTGAGGGAGAATGCGCTGAAAATATCGTCCGCGGGCGGATAAACCGTATAGCTGCGGTACTCCTCCTGAAGCCTCTTATACAGCTTGGCGTAATAAGGCTTTCCAAACTCGGGTTTCAACGGCTCAAGCCAGTCATTAACGATCGCTCCCACCTGTACTCCTCCGTACCGGAATTCCGCAGTCATCCAGATACTTCTTCAGATCGCGGATTTCCAGCTCTTTATAATGAAACAGGCTGGCAGCAAGGGCGGCGTCCGCTTCCCCCTCCGTCAGCACATCCCGGAAGTGCTCCATCGTTCCGGCACCGCCCGAGGCGATCACCGGTACCCGCACCGTACGGGCAATGGTCCTTGTCAGCTCAATGTCATATCCGGCCTTCGTCCCGTCACAGTCCATACTGGTCAGTAGGAATTCGCCGGCCCCGAGACGCTCCGCCTCTGCGGCCCATTCCACCGCATCCAGACCGGTATCAATCCGTCCGCCGTTTTTATATACATTCCAGCCGGATCCGTCCGCCCTGCGCCTCGCGTCAATCGCCACAACCACACACTGGCTCCCGAATTTTTCGGCCGCCTCACTGATCAGCTCCGGACGGTTGATCACGGCGCTGTTGACGGAAACCTTATCCGCGCCTTCACGAAGCAGAGCCCGGAAATCGTCAACCGTACGGATTCCGCCCCCTACCGTAAAGGGAATGAAGACGGTTTCGGCAACCCTCCGCACCATATCCGCCACGATAGCGCGTGCATCGGACGATGCCGTGATATCGAGAAAAACCAGCTCATCCGCGCCGGACCTGTCATAAGCCCGGGCGATCTCCACCGGATCACCCGCATCACGCAGATTGACGAAATTTACCCCTTTAACCACTCTTCCGCCATGAACATCCAGACAGGGAATAATACGTTTTGTCAGCATGCCTTAAGCCTCCTTCCCGTCCGGCCCCGGAACAGAAAGAAAATTCCGGAGAATTGAAAGCCCCGTGTCAGAGCTTTTTTCAGGGTGGAACTGGCAGCCGAAAATTCTGCCGGATTCCACGGATACGTCCATGGGCACACCGTACTCAGCCCTTGCGGCAACCACGCCGGGATCCGCCGCCTTCACGTAATAGGAGTGGACGAAATATACAAAAGGAGCCGTCTCCAGTCCCCTGAAAAGCGCGGCGCCTTCCTTTACCTGCAGGTTATTCCAGCCCATATGCGGGATCTTCAGGCCGTCTCCCTCCGGAATCCGCACAACCGTTCCGGGAAGAAGTTTTAAGCCCTCAACTCCGGGCGACTCCTCGCTGGCGGAAAACAGAAGCTGCATGCCGAGGCAGATTCCGAGAAAAGGAATGCCGCGGCGCACGGCCTCCCGGATCACGGGGACAAGCCCTCTGCTGTTTAAATGCTCCATGGCATCCCCGAAAGCCCCGACGCCGGGCAGAATAATATGATCCGCAGACAGGATCCTGTCCGGATCATCCGTGAGGAGAACCTTCTCCCCGAGGGACAGCAGCGCTTTCTCCACACTTCTGATATTGCCGGCATCATAATCGATAATCGAAGTCATGCATTTACCTCACTGAAAGCCCGTAGCGGCAGAGCGCCTCTTTTGTTTCCCTGCTTCGTATCATACCGCAAAGTTCCCGATATTTCAACTGTTTTCGGGATAGGCCGCCTTCCTGACGCAAAACCAGAAGGCCACACCCTCCGCCGTATTATACACCCCGTACGGCTCCCCGTGGGCATCCATGACGGCTTTGACGATGGAAAGTCCTATGCCGCTTCCCCCGTACTCCCTGGTTCTCGCCTTATCAACCTTATAAAACTTGATCCAGACCTTGTCAAGCTGGTCCTCCGGGATCCGGTTCCCCGTGTTGGATACCGTTATGCGGTAGCGCTCCTGCTCCTCATCAATCCGCACGGTTATCCGTTTTTCACCGTCCGCATGGTTGAAGGCATTGCTGATGTAATTGGTGCACACTTCCTCGATTTTGAATTCATCCGCATAGGCCATGCACTGGGGAGGATAGCATTTTTCGACCGTAATCCCTTTGCCCTGGGCAATCAGCTCATTGGAGGAGAGAACCGTATCCAGCATCTCGCTCAGGCAGAATACCTCCATGGACAGGGCGTCCTGACCGAATTCCAGATGGTTCAGCGTGAGCAGCTTCTTCACCATCGTGTTCATTTTGGCCGCTTCATCAATGATCACCTCGCAGTAGAAATTCCTGCTCTCGGGATCGTCATTGACCGAATCCTGCAGTCCCTCGGCATATCCCTGAATCAGGGCTATGGGCGTTTTCAGCTCATGGGATACATTGGATAGGAACTCCTTGCGGACCTCATCGATCTGGATTTTCTCTTCTATATCCTTTTTCAGCTGGTCATTTGCCTGCTGCAGTTCCTCGATGGTGCTCTGCAGCTTGTCGGACATGCGGTTCATGCTGCTTCCGAGCACGGATATCTCATTATTCTGCCTGCCCTCATAGCGGCTCGTGAAATCCAGCATGGCCATATGCTGCGAGAGCTCTGCCAGGCGGAGGATCGGGCCCGTTACACGCTGTGTGGACAGGGATATTAACAGGGCGCCGAGCAGGGTCGTTCCCACCATCGTGATCAGAAGCAGGCGGTTTGCAGCATCGGCGCTCTCCCGCACCGGCGCTAACGGCGTCCGCATCAGGAAATAGACATTGTCCCGCAGAAGCCCGTACAGCTCCATATAGGAATTGGAAACCGCTCCGGAATAACTGACCTGCTGGATGGTGAAGCTTTCATTGGATTCCAGCACCTGCGCGTCCGGGCTCTGCCCCGATCTGTCAAAGAATATCTCCTTCAGCCTTTTCTCCATTTCGCTCTTCTCGGCGGCCGAAACATAGTTTCCCGCATCATCCCGGAATGCCAGATACGGCAGGATCTGCTCGGTATAATAGACATAAAAGGATATATTATCGCCGTAACGCATGGCGGAGAGCTCGCTCCCCAAGGCGTCCCGGTCATTGTTTTCAATGTAGCGCGTAATGGATTCGTAATACCCCGTCAGCGCTTTCTGCTTATTGCGGTAATACAGGTCTTTCAGGAAAAAGGAGTTCAGCATGAGGCATACTACCATCGTAATGGCCATGATCCCCACTACCATGGCGATCATCTGAACCCTGATAGACCAATGGAAATGATGTTTCATGATATTATCTCTGTAAACGGCCCGCCTTCGTCGCGGTCATGGTGGTATCCGCGCCCCGGTATATCTATAGCCTGTGATATCCTCGGCTGCGGGGCATGCGGGTTACTCTGATCTCGGCCCGCCCTCGGCGCGGCCATGCTGGTATCCGCGCCCCGGTGTTCTGAACGCTTGTGATGTCCAAGGCTGCGGGGCATGCGGGTTACTCTGCATCCGGGTCAAATTTATAGCCCATGCCCCAGATGGTTTTAATATCGTTTCCTTTTTTCCCCATCTTGCTCCTGAGCTTTTTTACATGGGTATCGATGGTCCGGGCATCGCCAAAGTAATCATAATTCCAGACATTGTTCAGGATCCGTTCCCTGGAGAGCGCCAGGCCGCGGTTCTCCAGGAAATACGCAAGCAGTTCAAACTCCTTGTAGCTGAGTTCGATCTCCTGCCCGTCGATGGTTACCTGATGGGCCGATTTGTTGAGTATGATCCCGTCGCATTCCAGTACCTCATCCTGCTTCTGCCCGCTGCGCCGGAGCACGGCATCCACTCTCGCCACCAGGATTCTCGGCGAGAAGGGTTTGCTGATGTATTCATCCACGCCCAGGTCAAAGCCTTTCAGCTCGTCCTGCTCCTCCCCCTTTGCCGTCAGCATAATGATGGGAACCTGTGAGTGTTCCCGGATCACCCGGAGCACTTCAAAGCCGTCCATTTTCGGCATCATAACATCCAGCAGAATCAGGCTGATTTCCTTATGCTTAAAAAACACCTCAACCGCCTCCTCACCGTCGGCGGCTTCCAGCACGGTATATTTCTGGCGCACGAGGAAATCCCGTACCAGCTTCCTCATACGACTTTCATCATCCACGACCAATATGGCTGCGCCTTCCATGGATATCCACACCTCCTGTCCTGTTTTTCCCGAAAGCGGCAGAATCTGCGCCTCGTCCCGAACAAGTACATCATAACAGCAAAATATGATGATTCTGTGAAAAAAGCCGCAGGCATTTCCTGCGGCTTAAAATCCTTCCCCGAATATTACAGTCCCAGAAACGCACGGACTGCATCCTTCATCTCCGTGCGCTCCACTACGCGGTTATGGCGCACGGCCGCATTGCGGATCTGTCCGATTGCCGGCGGCTCGGGAATTCCCGAAAGCTCCCGGAGACGGTCGGCAAGGGCAAAATCATCGTCTCCGCCCGCGCCTTCCAGCGCCGGGAGGACACTCCGGACAAACTTATACGGGCTGGCAGTGGAAACGACCAGAATCTTCCCGTCATCCCCCGTCTCCGCACGGTATTTTTCGCAGACGGCGGCAGCAACGGCCGTATGAGGATCCAGAACATAGTGATCCTCTTCAAATTCCCGCCGGATTTTGTCCGCGGTCTCCGGCTGCAGTGCATAATTTCCATAGAAACCGGAAAGGCGCTCCTGCATTTCTTCCGTAATCCGGTAAGATCCTTTTTCGGACAGCTGCTTCATCAGCTCCGCGGCGGCAGCGGCATCCTCACCGGCAATGCGGTATATCAGGCGTTCAAGATTGCTGGACACCAGGATATCCATGGACGGCGATGTCGTCAGTATGAACTCCCGGTTCCTGTCATAGACGCCGGTCCGGAAGAAATCGACAAGCACTTTGTTGTCATTGGATGCGCAGATCAGTTTCCCGATCGGCGCGCCCATAAGCTTTGCATAATAGCCCGCAAGAATGTTTCCGAAGTTGCCGGTGGGAACCGCCACATTCAGAAGCTCTCCCTCCGCAAGCTCGCCGCTGCCCGTCAGTTTCGCGCAGGCATAGACATAATATACGACCTGTGGAATGAGACGGCCGATATTGATGGAATTGGCGGAGGAAAACTGGAATCCAGCCTCCTCTGCTTCCGCACGAAGCTCCGGATCCGCAAACAGCTGTTTTACCCCCGTCTGCGCATCGTCAAAATTGCCGCGGATGCCTACTACGCAGGTATTATCTCCCTTCTGGGTGACCATCTGCAGCTCCTGGATGGGGCTGACGCCGCCCTTCGGGTAGAACACCAGAATCCGGGTTCCCGGGACATCCGCAAAGCCCGCAAGCGCCGCTTTTCCGGTATCCCCGGAGGTAGCTGTCAGGATGACGATCTCGTTGCTGCAGTTCTGTTTTACGGCAGCGGCTGTCATCAGATGGGGAAGAATCGACAGAGCCATGTCCTTGAACGCGATGGTAGCCCCATGGAAGAGCTCCATATAGAAGGCGTCATGCTTCTTCACAATCGGCGCAATCTGCGGCGTGTCAAATTTCTCATCATATGCCCGGCTGATACAGTCCCTAAGCTCCTGCGCGGTATAATCGGTCAGGAAGAGGCGCATCACTTCATAAGCGATCTCCCGGTAATCCATGTCCGCGAGCTCTTTCATGCTTTTTTCCAGAACCGGAATATGATCCGGCACATACAGACCGCCATCCGGAGCTATGCCTTTCAGAATGGCCTCGGAAGCCGTGATATGCTCATCGCCGCCCCGGGTGCTGTGATAATATACTTGCATGCTGCCCTCCTTTTCATATTCGTTACTGTTCAGAGCCAGACTCCGGAAATAGCAAAAAGCGCCTGACTCTGAACAGTTACTCATATTCTCTGAAAACGCCCCCCGACGGAGGGCCTGTGGTATCCGTGCCCCGCTGCCTCCAAACTCGCCCCATGTATGCTTACTGCATCAGGCTGTCCAGACGCTCCATGGCTTCCAGTGAGGAAATCGGATCGGTGCCGTTGACAAACAGCACATCCGTGATATTATGACTCCGGATGAAATCCATAATCCTGCCGTGTGTATCCGCATAGTAGCGGTAATCGAACCAGTAAATGTACTGATAATGGTCCGTCAGATACGGGATCAGCGAATCCGCATAGGACTCCTTGATCAGGACACAGCTCTGCCCGTTCGTCACATTCGGGTTTTCAATGTAGCTGAAGGGATTATCCCCTGCGGCAAAAGCGCTGTATTTCTGGGAGTTCCGGTACTCCGTCACATCGTTGACGATGGGCCAGCTTACCGCCCTGCCGTCCGTCGCCTCATAAGTCATCCGGTTATAGGTCAGCGGAACATGGGCAACCACCGTATCCGGGTTCTGCTCCATCTCCGGAGCCTTGCAGAAAACATAGTACTGTCCGAGGAAGCCCGGGAATTCCATCACCTCATATTCGCTGATATCGTGGGGTGTAATGCCTTTTACCTGGGCAAACTGCCGGTAGGCGTAATACGCTCCGAGGTTGGTCCAGTGATGGTCCGTGCGGAAATAGATATACTCTGCCCGGTGCTCTTTCAATACATCATAAACCCGGACCTGCTTTACCAGGGGATCCAGGGAATTATAGTAGGTATTCAGAGCCTTCACCTCGTCGCTTCCATCCGTGGATGCGAGCGTCTCGGGGCTCAAATAGAAGGTGGAGCTGATCGGCGCCAGCAGGCAGTATACATTGGACAGCCCCTGCAGCTGGGCAGCTGTACGGTTGACAACCGAGACATAGATCTTCGCGGCGTTCTGGTTGAAGTAATAAATGCCGAAGGCCGAATCACCGCTGACATACAGGCCGTTCTGGGCCTGCGCGGTAATCAGGGGTAGCGTATCTGAAGCCGGCTGAACAGGCTCCTGCTGCTGTTCCGCTACCGTCGTCTGCGGGATCGTCTCAGGAGGATTCTCTGCGGCGGGGACGGTTGACGGGGCTTCGGTCACAGGAGGGGCTTCTTCCGTCCGCGGCTCACGGATGGTCTCCGCCTCTGTCTGCGTGCTCTCCGGAAGCGTCCCCGCGGTCTCCGGCGAAGCCGGCGGTGTTTCGGGCGGTTCATTCAGATCCAGCACATCCGGTATATCATCCTTTGCGGAATTTCCCTGGATTACCCGGGTGGTCCTGATTCCGTAAAGCCCCTTCATGACATCATTTCCTGCCATCCAGGTATCCCGCAGGGGATAGGTGTCGGAATACCACTCCGATACGCCCGAAAAGAAACTGCCGTCCAGTACGCCCGACACGGAGAAAGCCGGAAACTCAGCCAGCTTTCTGTTCTCAGTCTCCGATACGGACGGACGCAAAAGCCATACCAGTCCCAGGAGCGTAAAAAAGATCATAACTGCCGTAAACAGCATCACGGTAAGGATCCGGCTCTTCTGCAGAGCCTTCGGAACCTTTTTTCTTTGTCTAGCCATCTGTTTTCTCCATCATGAGCGGCCCAGTTCCTCAAAACTGGAAATACAGGAACGGATTGTAACTGTTTCCGACCAGGGCCATCATTGAAAGGATGAGCAGGATGGCCGGAAGCAGCGCATCTCCCCAGTATATGAGATTTGCCGCGGCTTTGTGTTTCAGAAGCCGGTTCCTGATATTCTTCCCCAGGGGGGTGACCGCGATCAGGCAGAATGCCAGCAGGAAAACATTGTTCAGTAGCATATAGCGTACGGACAGCGCCGTAAGCGCCCTTCCCCCGGCACCGAACATTCCGGAGAGGACAAGCCAAAGCTCGGAGAGCGATTCAAAACGGAACAGCACCCAGCCGAAATAAACGACTATCATGGCGTATAGCCAGCCAAAGCACGAAGGCAGGCGTTCCAGAACCGGCTTCAGGACAAAACGCTCCAGCATCAGGAACACGAAGAAATACAGACCCCAGAGGATATAATTCCAGCTGGCGCCATGCCACAGACCGGTTAAAAACCAGACGGCAAACATATTGCGCACCGTTGCCGCCGTCCCCCTGCGGTTGCCGCCAAGCGGAATGTAGACGTAATCCCGGAAGAAGGTGCTCAGGGATATATGCCATCTGCGCCAGAAATCCTGGACGGATACCGCCGTATAGGGATAGTTGAAATTTTCAAGATAATGGAAGCCGATCATGCGGCCCATACCGATGGCCATATCCGAATAGGCCGAAAAATCCAGGTAGATCTGGAGCATATAAAAGAGCATGCCGAGCCACAGGCCGCTTACGGGAGCTGTCCCGAGATTTGTCAGCAGTTCCCTGGCAGCCGCCGCACAGGCATTCGCCAGAATCGCTTTTTTGGCAAGACCTACCGAAAAGCGCCTGATGCCCTCCGAGAGTTCGCGGAGGGTAATCCTTCTGGAATCAATCTCCCGCTCTACGGTCTGGTAGCGCACGATCGGGCCCGCGATGCACTGATGAAAAAGGCTGCAGTACAGCAGAATCTTGAAATAGCTTCTCTGCGCGGATACTTCCCCGCGGTAGACATCCACCACGTAAGACAGGAGCTGGAAGGTATAAAAAGAAATTCCGATGGGCAGCAGAATCTGCGGCACCGACTTCGGGAAGCCTGTAATCGCGTTCAGCGTGCCCAGGAGAAAGCCGGCATACTTGAAGATGCCCAGCAGGCCAAGCAGGCCCACGCAGGCAAGGATCAGAAAGAAACGGCGCCTCCCCTCTGCCTGATCATCCTCCCGGTCGATAAGCAGCGCGCAGATCCAGCTGATAAAAGCCTCCCCTGTCAGCAGCAGCAGATATGCCGCGCCGCCCCATGCATAAAAAATCAGGGAAAAGATCAGCAGGATAACGTTGCGCTTCCGTGTGGAACCCACAAGGAAGTAGGCAATCAGATTTATACTGAAAAACAGAAACAAGAACAGAAGGCTGGAAAAAACCATGAAGCTTCTCCTTATCCGGGTATGGTCAGTCGATCTTCACCTTGACTACGATTTTCTTGATAAGCTGGGATTTTCCGTACAGGCTCTTCACCTTATGGCCGTCCTGCGGAAGGAAAATGGCAAATTCATCCGGTCCGGCAGGGAGATCCACGCCGCGGATATCATTGGTATAGTGAATCACATCCTTCTCGGCATTGTAGGCATCCTTCGGGGTAAGCAGGGCCTTCGGAACATAGTTGTAGAGTTCGCTGCCCTCAATCATATACTGAATATCCGCATAGTGCTCATGCGCCTCAAAGCGGGCATCCTCCCAGGCTATCGTCTCGTAAGAGAGGACGTTTGCATAAACCTCTTTTCCGTCAATCTCGATCTTACCGGGCTCCAGCGCCTTCAGATCCGCAGTTTTCAGATAATCCACCGCAGTGGCGAAATTCCTGCTCAGGGAGCGATAGCAGTCAAGGTTGGCTTTATTGTCAAAAATCATTGGGAACCTCCTTCTTTCAGAAAACGCATCCATGCTTTGATCTGCCGCTCATAGCCGTTTTCGGTCGGGCTGTAAAAGACCCTGTCCGTAAGGCCGTCCGGCAGATACTGCTGTGTGACATAATGTTTCGGAAAATCATGGGCATAGAGATATCCGTTTCCCCGGCCGAGCTTCGCGGCACCCGGATAATGGGCATCCCTCAGATGCATGGGAATGGGGGGCTGCTTCTCACGGGCAACCGTCTCCATGGCCGAGGAAATCGCAGCGCAGGAAGCATTGCTCTTGGGCGCTGAGGCAATATAGGTGACTGCCTGAGACAAAATGAGCTGTGCCTCGGGCATACCCACCCGCTCAACAGCCTGGCAGGCCGCGGCGGCAAGCACAAGTGCCTGAGGATCGGCATTGCCCACATCCTCGGAAGCACAGATCATAATCCGGCGGGCGATAAAGCGTATATCTTCACCCGCATTCAGCATGCGGGCCAGATAATAGACGGCCGCATCGGGATCGGACCCGCGCATGGACTTGATAAAAGCGCTGATCGTATCGTAATGATTATCCCCGGCCTTGTCATAGCGCACCGCCCGTTTCTGGATACATTCCGAAACCACATCCTTTGTGAGGCGGATGACTCCGTCGGCATCGCGCTCAGTAGTGAGGATGCCCAGTTCAACGGCATTCAGCGCCATTCTCGCATCCCCGCCGGCAAG
>CAMOSC010000092.1 GCA_946624325.1 uncultured Clostridia bacterium | reverse complement strand
GGCCTGTATAACCGGGCCTCCGGCGCGCCGTTCCGGCGGATTCCCTATCTGGAAGCAATGGAGACCTACGGCAGCGACAAGCCGGATCTGCGGATTGATCTGACGGCCCAGGATGCGACGGAGCTGCTGGGCGGCTGCGGCTTCGGCCCGTTCGAGGGACAGAGGATCAAAGCGGTGAAGGTGACGGACTTCAGCGCGACGCGGAAGCAGATTGACAAGCTGTGCGCGGATGTGGAAGTCATCAGCGGAAACAAGGCCTACTGGTTCCGGCTGGACGAGAAGGGCGAACTGACCGGCGGCATCTCCAAGTTCCTGCAGGAAAAGAAGGAACAGGTGATCGAAGCGCTTGGACTGCAGCCCAACACCTTTGTGGGCCTGAGCGCCGGCAGCCTCGGCGCGGCCCAGAAAACCGCGGGCGTGCTGATCAAGAAGCTGGGCGAGCTGTGCCCGAATCACATGGACAAGGAAAAGTATGAATTCTGCTGGATCGTGGATTTCCCGATGTATGAAATCGGCGAGGAAAGCGGCGAACTGGAATTCTGCCACAATCCATTCTCCATGCCCAACGGGGGGCTCGAAATCCTTGAGAAGGCCGAAAAGGGAGAAGTGGATCCGCTGAGCATCACCGCCTACCAGTACGACCTGGTATGCAACGGGGTGGAGCTGTCCTCCGGCGCGGTTCGGAACCATGATCCTGAGATTATGATCAAGGCCTTTGAGATGGTCCGCCTGGGCGAGGAGGACGTCAAGGCCAAGTTCCCCGCCATGTACAACGCCTTCTGCTACGGCGCGCCTCCCCATGCCGGCATCGCCCCGGGCGTGGACCGCATGGTCATGCTGCTGGCGGGCGAGGACTCCATCCGCGAGATCATTCCGTTCCCCATGAACAAGAACGCCCAGGATGTGATGATGAACGCCCCGGGCTATCCGACTGACCACCAGCTGGAGGAGCTGCATCTTAAAACGGTTCTTCCGGATTCGGGACAGAACTGAGACATTACAGAAAGTGAAAAGGTTCCCATGTCACAATTTGAACAGGAAATAAAACGCAGGCGCACCTTCGCCATCATTTCCCACCCGGATGCAGGTAAGACAACCTTGACCGAGAAATTTCTGCTTTACGGCGGCGCCATTAACCAGGCGGGTTCCGTAAAGGGCAGAAAAACCCAGCGCCACGCAGTCTCGGACTGGATGGAGATCGAGAAGCAGAGAGGTATTTCTGTCACATCGTCGGTTCTGCAGTTCCAGTATGAGGGATATTGCATCAATATTCTGGATACACCCGGACATCAGGACTTTTCGGAGGATACCTACAGAACGCTCATGGCGGCCGATTCCGCGGTCATGGTGATCGACGCCTCAAAAGGTGTTGAGGCGCAGACGATCAAGCTCTTTAAAGTATGCGTGCTGAGACATATTCCGATCTTCACCTTTATCAATAAGCTCGACCGGGAAGCCAACGATCCCTTCGAGCTTATGGATGAGATCGAGCGCGTGCTCGGTATCCGTACCTGTCCGATCAACTGGCCGATCGGAAGCGGGAAGAGTTTCCGCGGTGTTTATGACAGAAACACCCGCAAAATCACGACTTTTGTCGCTGCCGATGCCGGGATGCACGAGATTGAAAGCCATGAGCTTTCGGTGGAGGATGCGAAGGACGAAGTCGGCGTGATCGGTTATGAAAAGCTGCTGGAAGATATTGAGCTGCTGGACGGAGCCTGCGATGATTTCAATCAGGATGCCGTAAGCTCCGGAAAGCAGTCGCCTGTCTTCTTCGGCTCGGCGCTTACAAATTTCGGCGTGGAAACCTTCCTGGAGCATTTTTTGAAAATGACATATGCACCGCTGCCGCGGCACTCGGATGCCGGGGAGATCAGTCCCTTCGATGACCGGTTCTCCGCCTTTGTCTTCAAAATCCAGGCCAATATGAATAAAGCGCACCGGGACAGGATTGCGTTCATGCGGATCTGTTCCGGGAAATTCGAGGCCGGTATGGAGGTCAATCACATCCAGGGGGGAAGAAAAATCCGCCTGACCCAGCCTCAGCAGATGATGGCACAGGAGAGAACCATCGTCGAGGAAGCTTATGCCGGCGATATTATCGGTGTATTTGATCCGGGAATTTTCTCTATCGGTGACACAATCACGGATTCCGATCAGACGTTTCAGTTTGACGGTATCCCGACATTCGCTCCCGAGCATTTCGCAAGGGTGCGGCAGGTGGATACCATGAAGCGGAAACAGTTTATCAAAGGCATCAATCAGATTGCCCTTGAAGGCGCCATTCAGATTTTCCAGGAATTCAATTCCGGCATGGAAGAAATCATTGTCGGCGTCGTCGGCGTCCTGCAGTTTGATGTGCTGAAGTTCCGGCTGCAGACGGAATACAATGTCGAGATCGGTCTGGATATCCTTCCCTACGAGCATATCCGCTGGGTTGAAAACTGGAATGAGATCGATGTTGACAAGATTAACGGAACCATGGATATGAAGAGAGTCCGGGATCTGAAGGGAAGACCGCTGCTGCTGTTTGCAAACAGCTGGAGTCCGCAGATGGTTCTGGAACGCAACAAGGGGCTGAGACTCTCGGAGTTCGGTACCGAATCATAAATCAGATACGGCGGGGCAGCTCGCAGCGGAGGTATTGAAAATGAAGTGCCCTTATTGCGGTGCTGAGGATACAAGGGTAATTGATTCCAGACCGGCAGATGACAATACGGCCATCCGCAGGCGCAGGCAGTGCGAGCTCTGCGGGAAACGGTTTACCACCTATGAAAAGCAGGAGATGTTCCCGTTGATGGTCATCAAAAAGGACCAGAACAGGGAACTGTACAGCCGGGATAAAATCCGGACCGGTATTTTTCTTGCCTGTCATAAGCGGCCGATCGCCACGGAGGCCCTGAACCGCCTTGTGGATGATATAGAGAATACCATCTTCGCCAGGGACGTACGGGAGATTACAAGTACGGAAATAGGCGAACTGGTAATGGAGAAGCTCAAGGAGCTGGACAAGGTCGCCTATGTCCGCTTTGCGAGTATTTACCGTTCCTTCACGGATGTCAATACCTTCGCCGAGGAGCTGAAGCTTCTCCAGAAGGAAAACGGATAAAAATGCTCAGGCTTTTGTATCCGGAAGCGGAATGTGAGAGCCCCTACCGTTATGACTTTGAGAAGGCGGCGTCAGACGGGATCCGGGGGATTATTTTTGACATAGACAATACACTGGTCCCGCACGGTGCCCCTGCGGACGAACCGGCAATAGCTCTGTTTAAACGGCTTCATCTTCTCGGGTTTTCCACCTGCCTGATTTCCAATAACCAGGAGCCCAGAGTGAAACCCTTTGCCGAAAAGGTTGACGCCGCTTATGTCTGCAACGCGCATAAGCCCATGCCTGAGAATTACCGGAAGGCCATGGAAATCATGCATACCCGTCCGGAGACAACCCTCTTTATCGGAGACCAGCTGTTTACGGATATCCTGGGGGCAAACCTTGCCGGGATACACACGCTGCTTGTAAAGCCCATTCACCCGAAAGAGGAAATCCAGATTGTCCTGAAACGCTATCTGGAGCGGATTGTGCTGTTTTTTTATCACAGGAGGAAAAATCCGTGAGCCGCTGCGTGATATTAATTGGTTTTATGGGGGCCGGGAAGAGTACCATCGGCAGAAAACTGTCTTCTTATACCGATTTACCCCTCATAGATACGGACAGGGAGATTGAAAAGCGGGCCGGAATGCATATTTCCGATATTTTCGCCTCCAAAGGGGAGGCGGCGTTCCGCCGGATGGAAACGGAAGAACTGAACATGCTGATCGGAGAGGAGACGCCTGCCGTAATATCCTGCGGCGGCGGGATGCCGCTGTCGGAAGAGAACAGGGCGCTTCTGCACAGGCTGGGAAGGGTGTACTTTCTGTCAGTCAGTCCGGAGACCGTCATCAGAAGACTGCACGGAGATAAAACGCGTCCCCTGCTTCAGGGCCCGGATGCATCGGGAAAGGTCAGGAAACTGATGGAGGAGCGGAAGGAAGCCTATACGCTGGCGGCGGACCGCATTATTGATGTGGACAGTCTTTCGCTCCGGGATATCACTTCTTTAATTCTCGAGGATTACCAGAGGGAATGCCTGAGCCTGTGAAGCAGGAACCGCTCCCACTGCCTCCGACATAAGCACCAACGGCGCGGCAGGCGTGCGAAGCACGGATGGTCTGTGGGCTGTGGGCAGCGTGGCCGTGTACATGAACCAGGAAGTGCAAAAAGAGAAAAAAACACTTGATTTATGAAACAAATTGTAATAGAATATATATGATCTTTTTCAGGGAGGAATTATTATGATTTCAGCAGGTGATTTCAGAAACGGTAAAACACTAGAAATTGACGGTACTGTTTATCAGATTATCGAATTCCAGCATGTTAAACCGGGCAAAGGTGCCGCTTTTGTAAGAACCAAGTTAAAAGACATTAAAAACGGCGGCGTTGTTGAAAGAACATTCCGCCCCACAGAAAAATTCCCCGAAGCACGTATCGACCGCAAGGATATGCAGTATCTTTATCAGGACGGCGATCTTTACTATTTCATGGACAACGAATCCTATGAGCAGGTTGCGCTCAGCAGCGATCTGATCGGTGATACCCTGAAGTTCGTGAAAGAAAATGAAATGTGTAAGGTCTGCTCCTGGAACGGTCAGGTTTTCTCCGTAGAGCCTCCGCTTTTCGTAGAGCTTGAGATCACGGCAACCGAGCCCGGGCTGAAGGGAAATACTGCTACCGGCGCTACCAAACCCGCAACTGTGGAGACCGGCGCAACGGTTATGGTTCCGCTCTTTGTTGATAACGGTGAACGTGTCCGCATCGATACCAGGACAGGTGAGTACCTGTCCAGGGCATAAAACAAATTTTCCCGCGGTTCAGGCTGCGGGATACGCGCTAGTAGCTCAGTGGATAGAGCACCAGATTCCGGATCTGGGTGTCGGGGGTTCGAGTCCTCTCTGGCGCATCTCTCATTCGATATGTTTTCAACGGTTCGGCATGGGCGGAAAGGAAAGCCCGATGAGTTACCAGGAATTCATATCATATGTCACAAAACAAATGCAGCTTCACATTGGCGGCGAAAGTGTCGTTGCCGTCCACAGTGTTCGCAAGAACAATGGAATTGTCATGAAGGCGCTGTCGGTAAAAGAAGCCGGCAGGTCTGTATGTCCCCTGATTTATCTGGCTCCGTTCTACAGGATGTACCTGTCCGGGCGGGCGTTATCGGATATTCTTCAGGAACTGGTCATGATGTCGCGCATGCGGCTTGTTGATCCGGACGAGGTTACGCTTTTCTTTCAGTTCAGGGAAGCTTCAAAGCATCTTGCCTTCCGAATTATTAACATCCATAAAAACCGTGAAATCCTTGCACAGATTCCACACAGGAAGCTGCTGGATTTTGCGGTTATTTATTATCTCTCCGTTGATATTACGGATGGCCGCAAGGGCAGTGCGGTAATCTACAATGACCACCTGGAAATGTGGGGCGTCAGCGAAGAAGTTCTTTTTGATACGGCGATGCAGAACACGCCCGTCCTGCTGCCGCTCCATGCGGAATCCCTCGACAGTATGCTTGAAGGACTCATTTTACGGAAGCAGGAGGAGAACTGCCTCTCGGACAGTGGGGTTTTCGTGCTGACGAACCGCTTCGGGTTCTATGGCGCGGCGGCAATTCTGTATAAGGGTGCCCTGAAGGAATTGTCGGATGCCCTGGGCGGAGATCTGTACCTGCTTCCGAGCAGCATCCACGAATTTCTGGTTCTTCCCGTGCACGGCGCGCCGGATGCGGGTTATCTCGAGGAAACCGTGAGAAGTGTCAACATCGGACAGGTCGCTCCCGAGGAAGTCCTGTCGGACCATATATACCGTTACGACTCCGGGAAGGACTGTATTGTCATGGCATAACTTTCCCGGGAGAACTGTCCCATGTTCCATTTCCGGCTTCGAAAACGGCAGAATTCAGCCGCTTTCGGGGCCGGTTATGATTTTGAAGGCGGCTGCCCGGGCAATGAAAATACTGTTGCTCTGAACAGTAACAAAATGTTCTGCTTGTCAAATGCAATGAAATATATTACAATATATAATACGGCTTGTTTTGACCGGAAAGCATATTCCGGCTGAAGCCATCAGATATCAGGGCTGCGACGCTGATGAAGGTATTGCTTTGCGTGCCGGCGGTGTTCTGCCTCGGGAGAAACCATGGAAAGAATAAACGGTGAAACTGTGCTGACGGGGCTTCTGGGAAGTCCGGTGGGGCACAGTAAGTCTCCGCTGATGCATAACAGTGCCTTTGCTCTGGATCGGTTGAATTATGTGTATCTGTGCTTTGAATCAGATGAAAAGCATCTGGAGCAGGCTGTCAGCGGATTAAAGGCGCTTGGCGCGCGCGGATGGAATTGCACGATGCCGGATAAAGAACGAATGGCGCAGCTCTGCGACCGTCTTTCGCCGGCAGCGGCCCTCACGGGGTCCGTGAATACGGTTGTTAACGATAACGGTGTATTGACCGGCTATAATACAGACGGAACCGGATACATGCAGTCTTTACTTACCGAGGGAATCGATCCACGCGGAAAGAAAATGACGCTGCTGGGCACAGGAGGCGCCGCCCGCTCCATTATGACACAGGCTGCGCTTGACGGCGTGAAAATCCTTTCCGTGTTCGGACGGCGCGGAGAACGTTTTGACGTATCCCTCGGCATTGCCGAAAAGCTGAACCGTGCGTATGGCTGTAACGTCAGGCTTTACGATTATTCGGACCCTGCCGTACTGACGCATGAAATACAGGAGAGCTATCTTCTGACGAATGCCAGCAGTGTCGGTATGGAGCCGGACACGGACGGGTGCCTGGTTGCGGATGAACGGGCTTATCATCCGGGGCTGGTCGTTTCGGACATCATCTATCATCCCTGGCAGACAAAACTTCTGAGACATGCGGCGGAGGCAGGCTGCAGGACGATCAACGGCTGCTACATGCTTCTTTACCAGGGAGCCGAGGCTTACCGCCTCTGGACCGGGAAGCAGATGCAGACGGAATATATCCGGAAGCTGCTTGACGAAGCGTATGTGAATTCCTGATTAAGGAGGAACTATGGCGACAACGAATCAAAAGAGAAAGCGGAAGAAAAACAGGGGAATCGGACGTATTCTTCCGTATATTCTGATCATATTGGCTGCCGGTGTGCTGATTGGCATCATCCTTAAGATCACAACCCTGAATGGGATAGATGACCAGGAACAGAATGTGGTGGAACTGGACCGCACCAGCGCGCCTGTTCAGACTGATAATTCCGAACAGACAAATGCACGGATAGGAGAACTGATCCAGCGCTACCTGATCGCACGCCATGACGCCGACGTGGAGACGCTGGAAAAGATCGTTGAATCCGATGTCCCGTTTGACCGTTCCACACTGGAAATGGAAGCGGAATACATTGAGGAGTTCAGGAATATCCAGTGCTATACCATTGCCGGAATCGTGGAGCATACGTATATCGTATATGTTGCCTACGAACAGAAGTTTATAGGCATTGAAACCGCCGCCCCGTCCATGCACCGTTTTTACATCTGCGAAAACGGAGAGGGGAGCCTGTATATCAATATGCTGAAGCAGGATGGCGAGGTTGCCGCATTCATGGAAGAGGTCTCGACCTGGCCGGAGATCCGTCAGCTGATAAATGACGTGAATACGAAATTTCAGGAGGCCTGCGCATCCGATCCGCAGCTGCAGCAGTTTGTGGATCGCCTGAACAACCGCTCGCTGAAGGAGGGAACTTCCGCAAAAGTGCAGGCTTCTGAGGAAGCTGGCGGGACGGAAGCCGCTTCAGAGGAGGCAGGCGCGGATCTTTCCGCGGAGCCGTAGGTTTTTGCGGCCCTTATGCGCATTAATATAATTCTTTCACTGTATATGAACAGCATTCATGACGCGGCGTGACTGCCGGCGTTTTCTGGAGAAGCAACCGGAGGAGAAAATGGAGAATACGGAAAATATAAAGAAAATATGGACTGCGATCGATCATGTCAAGGAAGTTATCAAGGGAAAGGATGAGAGCCTGATCAAATGCATGTGCACCATGCTTGCGGGCGGCCATATCCTGATGGAGGATATTCCGGGCGTCGGAAAGACAACGCTCGCCCTTGCATTTTCAAAAGCACTTTCCCTGAAACAGAAGCGTATGCAGTTTACACCGGATGTCCTGCCTTCGGATGTTTGCGGGTATCATGTTCTTCAGAAGGAAACCGGGAAATATGTGTATTACCCGGGTGCCGTGATGTGCAATCTTTTCCTTGCGGACGAAATCAACCGTACATCCCCCAAGACCCAGTCGGCCCTTCTGGAGGTCATGGAAGAGGGAACCGTTACCATTGACGCCGTGCGCAGAGAAGTTCCGCAGCCTTTTATGGTTATTGCCACCGAGAACCCCACGGGTTCCTCCGGCACGCAGATGCTTCCGGAGTCGCAGATGGACCGTTTCATGATCCGCATGTCGATCGGCTATCCGAAGCCTGACGATGAAATCTCGATGCTGAAGAGCAAAAAGGTCACTTCCGTGGACGATATCCCGGCCTGCCTGACGGTGGATGAGATTCTGGAGATGAAGAAGGAAGTGGAGCAGGTATTTATGCATGATCTGGTCTATCAGTATACCGTGGATCTGATCAATGCCACCAGACATCATCAGCTTCTGACGCTCGGCGTAAGCCCCCGCGGCACGATCGCCCTGATCAGGATGGCCAGCGCCTATGCCTATATGCAGGAAAGAGATTATGTGGTTCCGGATGATATCGCGGCGGTATTCCTGGATGTCTGCGCCCACCGCATTATTCTGAACACCAAAGCCCGCGTGGGCAATGTCACCGCAGAAGATGTCCTGAGCCAGATTCTCGATGTCATTCAGAAGCCGAAAGCAAAAAAAGGCTGAAAAGCCTGTTTGGAGGTTCCTAAAAAATGGCAGGAAGAAAACTGATTTATCTTCTGCTGATGGCTATCACAGCCTATATTGGCCTGATGTACGACAGTACGGTTCCGGGCATGGTTCTTGCCTTCGAACTGCTGCTGTTTATCCTTCTGTTTATCCTGAGCTTTTTTCTGGCGTCCGGCGTAGAGATCCATACGGACTCCGCATCCGACGGTGTTGTCGAGACCGGGGATAAAGCGAAAATACTGTTTACCGTCACCAACAACGGTGTCCTGCCGGTCAGCAGCATGCATCTTCATGTGATCGTCAGAAACCGTCTTGAGGACGAAGAGGAAGAATATGAAATGAATCTGCGGATTCCGTCCGGCAGCACAGTGAGAGTTCCGTTTACTTTTTCCTCTTCCTACTGCGGTGTTGTCAGGGTAAACGCGGACCGTTTGAAAGTATACGATTATCTGCGGCTTTTTTCCCGGAAGAAAAAGCTGCACTTAACAAAAGAATGTGTCATTATGCCGCGTCTTCATGAGCTGCAGGTTGCCATCTCGGAAGACTGCCTGAATTATGACTCCGACAGTGACGAGTACGATAAAAACCGTCCGGGGGACGATCCCTCCGAGATATTCCGGATGCGCGAGTACCGCCGCGGCGATAAAATGTCCCGTGTCAACTGGAAGATGAGTGCGCGTCTCGATACACTGATGATCAAAGAGCTTTCAAGGCCCGTGAGCAATGCGGTCGGGATTTATCTGGACCTGCGGTATGGCGGGATCGAGGAGGCACAGGCTGTCTTCGAGCTGTGTTATTCGCTGTCCATGGCGCTTCTCGCCCAGGAATGTTATCATCGGATTTTCTGGTGCAAACACGCGGACCCGGTTGCTTTTGAGACGGTATCCGTGCGAAGCGCCGAGGATCTGACCGAAGCCATGGCAAAACTTCTGACGTCCGGAAAACGGGAACAGCATCTTTACTGGGATATTTTCCGTCAGGCCAGCGGCAGATTGAATGTGCACCGCATGATCTGCGTTACGGGAATGGATCCGGACGAGGATATGGCGGAATTCCTTGAGCCTGACGATATGGTAAAAACCGTGCTGACAATCAATGATCTCCAGGACCTGATTGTTATTTGACCCGAAAAGCGGGTATGACAGACGCACGGAACAGCTGAACCGCCTGTCCGGCGCTACTATGAGAAATGAGGATATTGCATGGAGAATGAAGAGAAGGGGATTCTGGTCGAACCGGTCATCACCGCCGAGACAAAGCGTGATGACGGGGGACGGCATGAGTGGCTCTTTCTTGCCGTAAGGTTTCTCTATTATATTTTGGGAAGCATTGGCTTTGCCGGGGGTATACTGTGGACTTTTCGGGTCCCGATGAACCGCTGGCTTTTTTTCGTGAGCATTTTTGTAATCTGCGCCGCTTTTACCGCGCTGTACACATTTGGCAAGATGAAGATAACCGTCATTGCCGGCATCGGATTCCTTCTGCTGTACAGCCTGGTTTTTCATGAGAAAATATCCGAAGGGCTGCAGTGTATCTATAATTTATATATAGAACAGATCAACAGCTATTATAATGTGCATGCACCGCTTGCGGGGGCGGCGGATCTTTCCCCGGAAGGGCAGCTGATTTCGGTGATACCGGTACTGGTATTCTTCCTGGGCCTGCTCGGAGCCGGGATGATCTATTATCTGGACGCCAGGCTGACGGCGTTTATCATGGCCATCCCGCTTGCCCTTGCCCTTGCCGTCGGCATGTTTCCGGTGCTCCCCTCGGCCGTATTGATGATTGCCGCTCTCATAGGGACATTCTTTCTGCAGTATACGAGACACCATGACAGCCTTCATCAGGACTATATCATGGTACAGCTTGGAAACGGGATGCTGGATAAGCTGCGCGCACAGACTGCAATCATTGCTGCCGCGGCTCTTTTGGTCGCCGGCTGCACAAGCCTGTTTGCCCTTGGACCGGCCGTGAATTCCGTTTATGAGAGCCAGGAAAAGCTTCGCGACGACATACGCAGCGGGGAGTTTCTGGATGATATGCGGACTTTCTGGAAAAAACTCATGCGCGGCGAGTGGGACTGGCTGCCGTTTGATATTATCCGCAGCAGCGGCGTAAACGGCGGAAAGCTGAGCAATGTAAAGGAAGTCAGGGATTACGGTGAGCTTCATCTTTATCTGGATATTTCCGATGAACTGAATGCACCGTTCTATATCCGCGGCTATGTCGGTACAAATTATACCGGAAAAGGATGGCGGGGACAGTCCTCCGCTCAGATGGAACAGGCGGCCGCAGCGGGAAAAACGGCTGCGGATCTTACCGGACAGTACTATAGCCTTCTGGAAAAGATGCAGCAGGAGCGCAGCGCCCCGGTTTATGGGAGACTTCGATACGTCATTACAAACATCAACGCAAATCCCGAGTATTCTTATCTGCCGTATGGCAGCAATATCGGAAATTTCCCGCCATCGGAAGCGTACGATACCTATACGGCCGATATCACGGATGAAAATATCTTTGATCTCTATTATCTGAATACCCAGAAGCTGTCAAATCTGGAAGCAATAGAGCGGGCGGGAGCGGAGAATCATATTGATGACGCTTACAGGAATTTCGCGAAGTCCGCTTATATGAGCCTTCCTGTCGAGGGACTGGACCGTTTTTATGCGGAATACCGCGGCAAATCGTTTGATTCTGTGGCGGATACGGTGAAGTTTGTCCGGGAGAGTCTGGCAGAGCATGCCGAATATACCATGATTCCCGGCTCTACGCCGAAAGACAGCGATTATGTTGAGTATTTTCTGTACGAGAATCATGAGGGATACTGCACGCATTTTGCGACCGCCGGCGTGCTGCTGTTTCGGATGTACGGTATACCGGCGCGCTA
>CAMOSC010000091.1 GCA_946624325.1 uncultured Clostridia bacterium | reverse complement strand
CAAATCCGGCGCGGCAAACGACAAAGTAAAGAGAACTTTGTCGTTTGCTATAATTGATCACAAACAGTACCCGTTTTTTATCCCTTCCGGAATCCGCCTCCGAACGGCTGCCGCAGATCCAATTACAGAGCCGCGCCTGCCGCTTCCAGGATGCACGCAGCCATCCTGTCGAGTTTTTCCTCTGTCATGCCGGGGTATACGCCGACCCAGAAGGAATTTTCCATAATAAAGTCTGTCTGCTGCAGACCGCCTGCCACCCGGTAGGCATCCGTACCCCGTATTTCGTCAAAGCAGGGATGCAGGGTCAGGTTCCCGGAGAACAGGAGCCTGGTCTGTATGTTCCGTTCTTCCAGATAGCGCGTCACACCGTCCCGGGTAATTCCGCTCTCAGGTCTTACCGAGAGCAGAAAACCGAACCAGGAAGGATCACTGTCCGCCGCGGGCTCCGGGAGAATCAGCCGGTCCGAGGCCTGCTGCAGGGCATCATGAAGCCTGTGCCAGTTCTTTTTCCTGGCCTCTATGAAGCCGGGGAATTTTTTAAGCTGCTCACAGCCTACCGCCGCCTGCATATCCGTCAGCTTCAGGTTATAGCCGAGATGGCTGTAGACGTATTTATGGTCGTACCCTGCGGGCAGCTCGCCGAATTTACCGTCAAAACGGTGGCCGCAGAAATTGTCCCGTCCGGGCGGGCAGACGCAGTCCCGTCCCCAGTCCCGGTAAGACAGCAGCAGGCGGTGCAGCAGCGGATTATCCGTGTAGACCGCCCCGCCCTCACCCATCGTCATATGGTGCGGCGGATAAAAGCTGCTGGTGCCGATGTCCCCCCAGGTTCCGGTGAAACGGGTAACGCCGTCAATGGTATACCTGCTTCCCAGGGCATCGCAGTTATCCTCAATCAGCCACAGCCCCCAGCGCTCGCAGAAGGCTTTTACCGCCTTCAGGTCGAAGGGATTGCCCAGCGTATGCGCGATCATGACAGCCTTTGTCCTGCTGCTCCTGGCCTCTTCAAGTTTTGTTACGTCGATATTGTACTGAGGAATTGTGACATCCACAAATACCGGGACCGCTCCATACTGCAGAATAGGGGTTACCGTTGTGGGAAATCCGCACGCAACCGTAATGACCTCATCCCCGCGCATGATACGGCGTTCGCCGAGCTCCGGCGCCGTCAGCGCCATAAAGGCAAGGAGGTTGGCCGAAGAGCCGCTGTTTACCAGATGAACGTATTTTACGCCGATCCATTCCGCAAACTCCCGCTCAAAGCGCTCGGAAAAACGACCGGCCGTAAGCCAGAAGTCCAGCATGGCATCTGTCAGGGCGCACATTTCCTTTTCATCGTAAACCCGCGCCGCGTAATTGATCCGGTCTCCCTCGGCATACGGTTTTGTATCCTTTTTGTACTGACGGTAATACTCCGCCACCAGGGATTTGATTTCCTCCCGCGCGTCATTCTCACTGTTCCAGTTCGGCATGTGTCAATTACTCCTTTTATCTGCTCCCGCCGTTTTCCCGGGGACTGTTCGGGAACAGCCTCCTCCTGTCCGGAGGCGGGTATGAATCTTTGTAACTGCTCAGAACCAGACTCCGGAAATGGCAAAAAGCGCAATTTCCACCGGAATTCTGTTTCCGGACAGTTCCCTGTCATGGGAAAGGACAGGCATATTGTTACGGGGTTGACCGCAGGAACTCCGCGATCTGCTCTTCCATGCAGGCACGGACATCCTGTTTCTGATACAGGCACCTGCTCCACGCCACCGTCTTTTCCACGGCTGTCTGAATATGCCAGCGCGGCTTCCACCCGAAAACGGCTTTCAGCCTGGAACAGTCCAGCTTCAGGAAACCCGCTTCGTGCGGACCTTCCTGCTGTACGGGCATACAGGAAGCCCCTTCTCCCCACGCGGAAGAAAACAGCTCTACCAGCTCTCCCGTAGTAATACAGTCGCCCTCGTCCGGCCCGACATTGTAAAAGCCGGCCAATGCGGGATCCGTCGCCTGCCGTGCCGCAATCATCAGATAGGCATAAAGCGGTTCCAGGACATGCTGGTACGGGCGGATGGATGCGATATTCCGGATCCGGATCGGTTCGCCGGCAAAGACAGCCCGCACGCAGTCCGGGATAATGCGGTCTTTTGCGAAATCCCCTCCGCCGATGACATTTCCCGCACGCGCCGTGGAAACGGGCAGGAAATAGCCGCCATCCCCGTTCCTGAAGAAGGAATCCCTATAGCTGTGCGTCACAAGCTCGGAGCAGGATTTGGAATTTGAATACGGGTCAAAGCCATCGAGCGGATCTTCCTCCCGGTACCCCCATACCCACTCCCGGTTCCGGTAAACCTTGTCCGTCGTGACATTCAGCACGGAGCGGACGCTTTGCGCGTTCTCACGGACACATTCCAGCAGATTGACCGTGCCCATGACGTTTACCTCATAAGTCTCCCGCGGAATCCGGTAGCTTTCCCGGACAATGGGCTGTGCCGCAAGATGAAAAACCACCTCCGGCGCGGCACTTTGAAAGACTTCGCGCAGATGTTCGAAATCGCGGATATCGCCCGTCTCGGAACGGATCAGGCCTGCTGTGTCCGTCAGTTCGAACAGCGAAGGGGATGTCGGCGGCTCCAGGGAATAGCCCGTCACCTCCGCGCCAAGCATAACCAGCATATGACACAGCCACGTGCCTTTAAAGCCCGTATGTCCTGTCACAAATACCCGCCTGCCGCGGTAAAACTCCAAAGGAAACATCTGTCCTCAATCCTCCCACACCTTCCAGGGGGCGTTTCCGCTCTCCCAGAGCTTCTCCAGCGTATCCCATTCGCGCTTGTTGTCCATGCACTGCCAGAAGCCTGTATGATTATAACTCATCAGTTCATGAAGGGCTGCGATGCGCTCCAGGGGTTCCTTCTCAAAGCTCGTCTGGTCCCCGTCTATGTAATCAAATATCTCCGGGTTCAGCACCATATAGCCGGCATTGATCGGCACGCCGTCTCCCACGCTTTTTTCGCGGAAGGAGTGTACCGCATTGTCTCCTCCGATATTGAGCACGCCCTTCTGCTGCTTCTGATACACCGCGGTCAGCGTGGCAATCTTGCCATGGGAGCGGTGAAAATCCACCAGGGCTTTCATATCCACATCGCACACCCCGTCGCCGTAGGTCATCAAGAACGGTTCGTCGCCGATATACTGACGCACCCGGCGGATTCTCCCCCCGGTCAGGGTATGCAGGCCCGTGTCAACCACCGTAACCTTCCATGGCTCCGTATGCTGGTCATGTACAATCACTCTGTTCCCATGGGTGAAATCGAACGTGATATCTGACGTATGAAGGAAATAATCCGCAAACCATTCTTTGATCACATGCTGCTTATATCCCGCGCAGATGACAAATTCATTGTATCCGAAGTGGGAGTATTCCTTCATAATATGCCAGAGTATGGGCATTCCGCCGATTTCTATCATGGGCTTGGGCTTAAATTCGGATTCCTCGGAAAAGCGGGTCCCAAAACCGCCCGCAAGCAGTACAACTTTCATATAACTCCTTCCGCCCTAATGCTTCTCCCGCATCACCCTGAGGGCAGGGATCTTACGGGAAAAGCAGCAGATCTGCATAAACTTCCGATCATTATACCATAAAAAGCAACAAATTGCAACCGCACGCCGGCTTCTCAGTTTCCGCGGCGGTTTTCCCGGATCCCGTACCGGATATAATGCAGATAATAGGAAGGAAGGCTGTCGCCAAAAGCAGCGTTGAGATCCGCGTAGCGGTTCCGGTAGGCGGTTACAAGAAAGGCCGCGTTCCCCTGTCTTCCCTCCTGCATGCCAAAGGTAATAAAGTGATTAAACGCAAGCATGGCATCCGTACCGAAGGCGACGCGCAGGTCGGGATACCGGTTCAGATACCAATCTGCGTCCCATACCGGACTGTAATCCGTCCCGTTAAAAACCGTTGTATTCTGCCCGGGGGCAGGAGCCGGCGGGTTAGGGGGCACGGCCGGATTGTCCCCTTCATCCGGGGAATCCGGTGCCGGCACATCCGTCTCCAGCCCTTCAAGCACCTCCGCCCCGCTCTGATCCCGCACATAAACATGGGTTATATACGTCCCGCTTTCCTGCCTGTGGTCTGTCGTCCTCACCCGGAACACGGCAGTATCGCCGTTAACCTGAGCCCTGTGCCAGATGAGATCATCCTGTCCCCCGGCGGCTGTCCAGGTAGGCATCAGGACTTCCAGGATTCCCCTTTTTGCCGTGAATTCGGCCTGAACCGTATATCCGGCCGCCGAAATTTCCTTCACGGAAAGCGCGCGGATGTACAGGGGCCGCGGGGCAGGAACCGTCACGCGGATGGCCGCGCTTCGCGTAGTTCCGGTATAATCCGTCAGAATGACCTCCGCATGATAAAGCCCGCCCTCGTAACCGTGATCTGCCGTGCGGATCAGCGCAGAGGAGCTTCCCTTTTTGACGGTCGGCCGGATCACAAAACTTTTCAGGTCATCCTGCCCGCCGGCTTCCGTCCAGCTGCGGACTTCTATCTGCCGAATCCCGACAGGCGCCTGGAAAGGAATCACAATCCGGAAGCCGTCTTCCGTAACATCGCTGTCAGACAGCATGCCCAGCTCCGGCATCAGATGCTCCATGGCGGAGTCTTCCGGTACTTCGATTTTCAGTTCCTTCAGGGCAAACGCCCCTGCGGAATTGGTAACATAGATATGCGTATGATAAAAACCGGTCTCTCCGTTATGCGCGTTGGTCGGGACATAGAAGGAAGCCGTATTTCCCGTTATTTCAGCCCGATACCAGTGCAGATCATCCTGGGAATTGTAAGCCGTCCAGGTCGGCATCTGAACCTGCGTCACAGCCAGCGGGCAGGAAAAGGTACAGTTCACCCGGTAGCCCAGCGCCGTCAGATTGTCCACGTAAGCCGAAGTGATAACGGGCGCCGTGGACGGCACCTGGGCAGTAATCGCCGAGATCTTCCTTGCCCCTTCCGTATTGAATATATACGCGTGGCAGAAGTAATCGCCGCTGTTATTGTTGTGCGCAGATACCGGAACGGTCACCCGCGCAATTCCGCCCCGGAAAACAAGCGGATACCATCGCAGATCATCCTGCCCGCCGGCTGCGCTCCAGACAGCCAGCTGGCTGTTGTCTGCCAGCGCCCCCGAAGAGCAGGAGGCTTCCACCGCTACCGTGAAGGCATTGTAGGAAGCAGACTCCACATACACATTCGAAACGTGCAGCGTATCGCCCGCTCCGCCCGCCGTGACCGGGATAACCGCTTCGCCGGAGGCAAGACCGTCAACTCCGTAAAGAACCGCCCGGACCCTGTATGTCCCGGTTCTCCATCCGAAAGACCCGAGGGAAAACTTGCACGAGGTCCGTTTTCCCGACACATCCGTCTGTCCGGCCTGTGTTACGGCTGCCGCGGTACCAGCCTGCACATTCCACGCCGAAAATTCAGCCTTTGCAATCTCCCGGTCCGAGGTGCAGAATACGGTGAAGCTCCCTGCGTCCTGCGCGGCCACACCGCTGTCCACGATTTCTATGGGATGCCGCGTACTGTCCGCCACACCCGCAGCGGTGCAGAATTCCCGCAGCGTAAAGCTTCCGTTCTTCCAGGCAGCTGTCCCGTCCTGCTGCACCCAGATCTGGATTTTCGTCACATGATTCCTGTTTGCCCAGCCCGAGAGATCCGCATACAGCATCTGCTCCGCGTTCCGCCGCACCGACAGCTCCGTTTCAAACAGTTCCTTTCCGGAGACAAAGCGAAGACGCACCCGAAGATTCTGGTTTTCCCCTGCAGTACCGCTAAAGCGCACCCCGAAAATGCCTTCCGAAAGATCAAACGCGCCATTTGCGCATATCCCGCTGTAGGCATGCGGACTGTTCTCCCCCGTACGGGCATATACGCTTCCGTCCTCCACGGCGTAATCCCGGATCAGATATTCGGCGGTCCAGTCTGCCTCAAAGGGCTTCACCCCGGTAAACGCCTCAGCCGTGCCTCCCGATCCGTTTATGATCTTCCTGTTTCCAAACGACAGCGTATTGCCGTAAACGGAGGAAAAAGAAGGAAGCCCCGCGGATACCGCCAGCGGATCCGTTCGGTCAAACGAATCCTGTGTATCAATGTATTTCCAGATCTCCCAGACATTCTTCCGCGCGTAGGTCCTGTAATCGCCGGAGGCATCATCATACCACATGCCCTGATGAAGCCCGCCCTGCATCTCGGCAGCGGCATCCTTCTGGCGCATCACAATCATGGCCTTTATGAATGGATTGGCTTCCGCGGCATAATATGCGTAAGCATAAGCGGCCGCCTGGGTCTTCTCCACATCCCCCTGGTTCGCAGACCAGGATGTAAAACCCTGTTCAGACAGAATTACCGGCTTTACGGATCCGTCCGGATCCCTCAGATTGCTTTTCTGCAGGTAATTTGTCAGCACGGAAAGGTTTTGCATGCTTATAAACGGAGCGGTTTCCGAACTGACCGCATGATCATTCCACCATTCCGGCTCCGACAGCGGATTGGCATAGGGATGAAATCCGATCCCCCAGGGAATGTCGCCCTCGGCTTTCAGGCAGCTGTTTACGATATCAACGATCGTCTTCCCGTCGTAGCGTGTGCCGCCATCCGTATTATACCAGTACATATCCAACGGCATATAAACCTGTGCGTGGGCACACGAGCTCTTCACCGCCTGATAGGTGATCCTAAGCATATTGGAATAGATGTAGGAATAGTCTTTTACGGGCTGGTGACCGGTATAATTCCAGTCCATATCGGCATTCACCTCGTTGCCGACTATCCAGTTCGCAATATGCCCATAGGCTTCATCCTCCCGGCCATAGCGCTCTCCGAGGAAATGCAGCAGTGCGGAGACGCATTCAACGCCCTCCTGCGTCACGACATTCCATCCCTGATAGCTTCCGGTTCCGGAATCCAGCCCTGGAAAGCCGAAACTGTTTTCACCGCTCTCCGGACGCCAGAGCAAAATTGCCGAGACAATAATGCCGCTGTTTTTCATGACCCGGAGGTTGTAATCGATCGCGGAAACATATTCCGCGGAGTAGGTCCATGTCCTCCCGTTATAGCTGTATTCTATACCGTCCCCGTTCAGGATATCATTAATCACGATATCATAAGTCGCGTGGCTCACCCCGAGATCATCCAGGTCGCTTCCCCAGTAAACCTCGGCAAATATACCCTTTTTACTGTCCGCCTCCGGATAAGGGGTACGATTTTGCGCCAGGGCTTCCGGGTTTGTCACGAAAGATGCCTCTCCGAGCGGGTGAAAGGATCCGTCCCGGAAGCGGACTCCCGGATAGAATTTGGAATAGAGGCGGCTGTCAGCGGTATCGTTGTTGAGAGCAACCGAAAAAGAGAAGGTCTCGGCCTGTTCAATCTGCGCAATCGGGTCGGAATCAATCCCGTCCGCAAACATGGGCTCCTCAAACAGATAGAAATACCCGTCCCAGGTCGTAAACTGTTCTGTCATCTGTGCCGCAACCAGAATCTGTTCGTCCTCGATACGGCAGGAAGTGATCTTCATTGCGCAGCCACGGTCTGCCGCCGAATCCGTCTCCAGCAGGCTTTGCCGGTACAGAATGGCTTCAATGTCGTTCTCCGGAATGGTTTTCAGATACTCCTCCATGGAGCCAAAGCCCTGTCCTGCCAGCCATTCTTCAGACACGGACGCACTTCCGGTATTCTCCCGCAGGCCTGCTTCCGGCAGATCTGCGGACTCTTCCGGCATGGCACTGCTCGCAGGTTCCGTCTCTTCCGGCAGGTCTGCAGACTCCTCCGCTATGGCACTGCTCTCAGGCTCCGGCTCTTCCGGAAGGTCAGCAGATTCCTCTGCTATGGCACTGCTCTCAGGCTCCGGCTCTTCCGGAAGGTCAGCAGATTCCTCTGCTATGGCACTGCCCGCAGGCTCTGTCTCTTCTTTCGGATATTCGGACTCCTCTGCCATGGAACTGTCCGCAGGCTCCGATTCTTCGGACAGGTCTGCAGACTCCTCCGGCAATACGTTACTCTCAGACTCGGCTGCTGTCCCGGCCATTGTTTCTGCGGGCAGACTCTCTCCCGGAAGAAAAACAGCTTCCTCAGACAGGCTCCCTTCCGGAAGAAAGCACTCTTCCACAGGCAGGCCTTCTTCCGGCAGAAAACCCATTTCTTCAGGGAATGATGCTTCCGAAATTCCCATTTCTCCGAATCCCTCGGCAGGCTGCCGGAATGCGGAGGCGCAGAATGCAATGGTCACTGCAAGCGCAGACAGTTTCTTTGAAAATTTTTTCATATAATCCATACCCATACGATTTCGATGTATTGATAGCAACCCGGAAAAGATACCATACAATCACTCTGCCATGCCATGATTCCCGGGTTTATGATTTTGCCGCAATTCCGCACAGACTTCTCACGGAATTCATACCGCCCAATCGGTTACTTATTTTACTCCTTTCCCGCAAAATTACAAGTCATAAAACAATTTTGATTCTGAGCGCAGCCCCGGAAATGACGAAGGACGGCTGTTCTTTTCCTATTGCTTTTACATCTGTTTTCAGGTAAAATAGAACCATCTCCTGCAGTTCTTTTATATCGTCAATACCGGTCAGGAGACATTTTCCGGTCTGAAGAACACGGACCGGGAATAGCGGTATTTCCCCAACCCGGTATCAAAAGCAGAAAGCAGGTATTTCTATGGAACAGTTTCTTTACAGACGAGTCGGTCCCGACAAACATGTTGCTGTTATCCGTTTCTGTATCATTGCGCTCTGCAGCATAATCGGGATCTCTTTCCTGCTCCTGTATCATAATTCCCGTTATGAGCTGCCTGGCGATTATTTCCGAAGCCTGCTTCTTTCCGGAGCTGTTGGCGGAAACGGTGACGGCAGGTATTTCAGGGCGTTTCCGTTTTCCGGACAGTTTCTGGTTCGTCTGTACACGCTGAAGCCATCCGTAAACTGGTATTTCTGGCTTCTGATCCTGATGGGGACCATCTCCCTCCTGGTTCTGTTTTTTATCTTCTGTTCGCAGCTGAACGGGTTTGCCGCCTATACGGTCTCCGCTCTTTTCTTCATCATATTCGCGAGAGACTGCTTTCTCCTGCCTGACTCGGAAAGAATTGCCGTCATGGCGCTTTGCAGCGGCTGTATCATTTTCTTCTGGTGCCTGCGCGAGCGCCGTGCCCTGCTGCTCTGTGCCGCCGGTCTTGTACTGATAGCCGCCTCCCTGCTGTTTTTCGGACGGCCGGCTTTCACAGCCATTCCATTTGCGGCTGTTTTTCTTCTTGTCATGATTATCTCCATTCTGGAAACCAGGTCCATGATTTACGGGGCCGTCGGTAAAATTGATTACGGAAAAGGACGGAAAGCGGGCGGTCTGCTTCTTCTGCTGCTTCCGGTCGTCATACTCTCTGCAGGTGCCGTCTTTGCGAACCATTTCGCAGAAAGCCGTCAGACCGACCTGGAATGGCGCAGTTACAACGCCTACTTATCGATCCGTTCCAAACTGTATTCCGAAGTTCCTCTCCCGGAATACGAACAGATTGAGACGCAGCTGACCGCCATCGGAATAAGCCGCGGGGATTACGCCATGCTGGCAGGAGAAATGGATGCGGATCCGGATGTATTCAACGCCGCTGCCCTCGCAAAAGTCCGGGACGTGGTCGAAAATTACAGGAAACTGGCTGTCCCCTCTATCCGGGATATCCTGATCCTTATCAGAGATCGGGAATACTGGCTTTATCCCGGTGCCCTGCTCACGATCGCACTATCCCTGTTTGTCATCATCTTCTATCGGAAGCGTTTCTGGCTCCCCATCCTTCTTAACATCGGAGCCCTGGCTATTTTTGGCGTCTGCGCTGCAGCCGGTCAGTTGTCCTACCGGCTGGAATCTGCTGTGTTTTTCTGCTGCTGCGCAGTTCTTGCAGCTTCCTGTACACCCGCAGCCCATACACGTTTCGGGTATCGGAAATCCAGAAGCGAAATAACGCCGGAAGCCCTGAACACGGTTCCCGGCACCCCCTGGTACAGTATCCTCTGGAGGATTCTTGCCGTCGTCCTGGCCGCGGTCCTTCTGATTTTTGAATTGCCCGCTTACCTCCCCGTAAAGGCAGAAGACAGCTTGTCCATGGAGGACTTCCGTCTTTTCGCCGAGAAGCCTTTTTTAACATCCGGCAATTATGATATCATGAAATACCGCATGCAGACCGGGAACAGGACTGTTCATCCCGGGTTTGCCGCATTGACAGCCGAAAATCCGGACACCCTGTACCTGCTGGACCCCGAAACAGTACCGGAAACGCTAAGCCTGGACAACTCCCCATGGGAAGTTCCTAAGGCCGTTTCCGGAGCAAACCGTATTGTTCTGAGCGGATTTACGTTATACCACCCGGCTTCTCAGAAAGCCCTTGCCGAAAGAGATATCGAAAATCCCATTGCTTCTTTACTGACGGAAAATGTTTATTTTGTGACCGCTTCCGACGGCACACGGATGCTGGAATATCTTCAGACGCATTATGATCCGGATGCCTCCAAGGAACTGGCCGCGCTTGTGGACGGATATTTCATCTGGAACTATCTGCCCGGCAGGAAATAACCCAAAAACGAAATGCCAACACTGGCACGGGTATGCTTATAAAGCAGCTTCCCCGTGCCAGTGCTGGCATTTTCTTTCTTGAGCCATGCCGACAGATCGCAGCGCGAAAAGCATGCGCTGCGCTTGATACAGCAATCCGTTTTCTTTTTTATTCGGCTTCCTGCACATCCTCCTTTGTTTTCTTCTTTTTGGAGGGTTTGAAAGCCTGATACAGTTCCTGCTTTTTCTTCTTGTCTTTTTTCTTTTCGGGTTTATCCGCTTTTTCGGACTTGTCCTTCTTTTTCCCGGATTCCTTCTCTTTCTTTGCAGCGGACTCGTCAGACTGTTTCTTCCCGGCCTTTTCCGCGTCCTTCTTCTTTATCTTATCGTCCTTCTGTTTTTCTTCCTTTACCCCGGAAGCTTTGCCGGCATCCTCTTCAATCTGAGCTAACAGCTTTTCTGCAGCTTCCAGTGCCTCTCCGGAAAGACCTGAAAAGGCTTCTTTTGCAAGATCATTGCGATTGTCGTAATGATATGCCCTCAGCACCTGTTCTTTTGCCTTTTTACCGCTCTTTTTCTCCTTGCGGGCCTTTTTCTTCGTATCTTCTTCAAAGCCCTTCTGCGTTATAGCAAGAGGTCTGACGGCATCCTTGCCCTTCCCTTTTTTCTTTTTCTTTTTCCCGGAACCGGCTTCAGAGGAGTTCTCCGCCTGCAGCATCACAAAATAACGGATCACAGCTTCCGAAACATTTTTCAGCTGGTCTTCATCCAGGACAATGGTCTTTTTGTCAGCAGCTTCTTCTTTTTCCCGGTCAATCAGGACAAAACCGTTCTCACTGTCCTGGTAGACAATCTCCGGTTTTCCATCCGAACCCGCGGACAAACCCTCGTCCGCAACGCTCCGGGTCAGAACCTCCGCCTCCGGAACCTCGGCTCCGCCGATTGTCTGCGCTTCTTCCGTCTCTCTCTCAGCGGACGTTTCCGGATTGTTCAGAAAATCCTCTGATTTGCTTTCTTCAGCGTCATCCGCCGTGGGCTCCGCTGCCGCCTCCTCCGGGTCCGTATCCAGCTGATCCGGTGCCTGTTCCTCTGAGCTCCCCGCCGACAAATCCCGTACGGTTTCCTCTGAGGTTTTCATTTCCCGATCATATTCCGCTTCCTCGGAAGCTGACATCTCCCGATCGTATTCCGCTTCCTCGGAAGCTGACATCTCCTGATCGTATTCCGCTTCCTCGGAGGCTGTACTCTCCGGATCCCGTTCCGCTTCTGCGGACGGCTCCTCCGGGGGATCCTGTTCCCGTT
>CAMOSC010000090.1 GCA_946624325.1 uncultured Clostridia bacterium | reverse complement strand
CATCCCCGCTGAGCATACGCTTTGCCTTTTCCAGACGGAATTCGTTCAGATAATCCGACAGCGTTACCTTCATCTCATCCTTGAACAGCTTCCTCAGATGTCCGGCCGAGATCTTCATCTCATCCGCGACCGCCTGGACCGAAAGGCTGCAGTCCTGATAGCGTTTCTCGATAATATTCAGTGCGCATGCCGTCTTTTCCGAGTAGCCGACCCGCTTTCCGGCGTTTCGGAGGGAGGAAAATTCCGAGGCAAGGCCGCGGATCCACCGCGCGTATTCCTGCACGGAAGCAAACTCCCGGTTCTCCCACTCAGGCAGAGCCTGCTCCAGATAATGATGCTGTTTCATAAAATGCATATAATCCGAAAAGATCAGCTGCGCATATTTGATAAAAATCTCATCCGGCGCATGCAGGGAGAGTTCCTGCAGCAGGGCGGAAAGGGTTTTGCGTTCTTCCGCCTCCGCTTCCCCGTCCAGGAATCTCCGAAACTGCTCCTCCTGCGCCGAAAAATCTCTCTGCTCGGCAGGTACGCTGCCAAGCTCCTCCGGACGGATAAAACCGCGCTCCCCGAAATAGAGTCTCCGCGAGCGGAAAACATCCAGCTCACGCACCGCGGAAACCGCTTCCCGGACCGACCGGAAAAAGGGCAGGCAGAAAGGGATCGAAGAATTCTGCCGGTCTTTCAGGAAACTCAGAAGCTTCTCCCGGAAGCCCGGCTCATCCTCCCCGCCATCCGCCGTAAACAGGATCAGCCAGACATAATCGCAGAACTTTGCGAAGGCAGCCGGGCAGAACCCGTTTTCCTCCAGCGTCAGGCGGCACTGCTCCGGATCCGGAGCCTGCTCCGGCAGCAGCTCCTGCATCCTCTGCATGCTGAATGAACGCCTGTTTACAAAGCCGGCCAGGCAGTACTGCCGGCCGTCCCGCAGATCCGGGAAAATTGTCTCCGCCTCCTCCGGCCTCCCGGAAAAGAGCGACCGAAGCGCCTCATTTTTCCGGATCTGAACCGTATTCCGGTCCTTTGCGATCCGCTCCTCCAGCTTATCCAGCTCCTGCTGCAGGGTCGTCACATTCAGCTCATTCTTCAGAAGATAGGATTCAATCCCCAGCTCCATCCCGCGGCGGACAAAGTCAAAATCCCGGTATGCGGTCAGGAATACAATCCGGGTGTCCGGCAGGCGGCCAAGCACTTCGTCTGCCAGCTCAATCCCCGTCATTCCGGGCATATTGATGTCAACAAAAACGGCATCCGGCTTTTTCTCCAGAATCTCCGCGCAGGCAATCCTGCTGTTTTCCGAATATCCTGCCATCTCGAAGGTGGTTTTGCACCGGCTAAGAAGCATGCGGAAATAGTCGATCGCCATGATCTCATCATCCACCAGATACAGTTTCAGCATTGTCTTATCCTCATAGGGGACATCCCTCTGTCCGGGCAAAAGTCTGCCGTCCTTCATTGAACCGTCCGGTCCGGAGGGATATCCCTCTGTATCCGGAAAAGGCGTCCGTCGTTCAAATCGACTCTCTGACCAGGGGGGCAAGCGCTTCCGCCAGCTTCCTGTGCGCCGATGCATCCATATGGACACTGTCCTTTTCGGAGGCGGAGGCGGCTTTTGCGGCATCATAAAACAGGCAGCCGTACCTCTGAGCGACATTTTGCAGTTCATCTGCCAGCAGCATGCTCTTTTCGCGCGAACGGGCGTCAAAAACACCCCGCAGCCAGGAATGTCCGATTCCCTCACCCAGATGGATCGGGGAGACAACCAGTACCTTCGGCACCCCCGGAACATCATAGGTATAAGGATTCAAGCATACCCGAAGCAGGGCATCCATCCCCCTGCCGATTTCCATGACCGATGCCTGGTAAACGCCCTTCAGGTCATTGGTCCCGAGCATGATGATCACCATGTCCAGCGGCTCGTGAGACTGCAGAACGGGAAGCAGCGACGAGAGGCCGTTTCTTCCGGCCACGGTCTGGTCCTCCCAGGCCGTGGTCCGTCCGCCGAGCCCTTCCTCTATAATATGATAATCCGGCCCCAGCAGCCCTGCAAGCACGCCCGGCCAGCGCACGTCATACGGCCAGCGGAAGGGGGAATCCGGCGTTCCGTCATAATCCGGATTGACCCCGAAGGTATTTGAATCCCCGTAGCAAAGTATTGTTTTCATGTTTTCACCCTTTCACGGCACCGGCGGTCAGGCCCTGGATAAAGTTCCTGGATCCCAGAATAAACAGCAGCAGGAGCGGAACGGTCGCAACGGCCAGTCCCGTGATCTGCGCCGCGTAATCGGTCATGTAAGCATTTCCCAGGCTCTTGATGAAAATCGGTATCGTCATTGTGGTATTGTCGTTTACAAATACCAACGGCACCAGGTAGCTGTTCCAGGACCACAGGAAAATCAGCAGGATCAGGGTGACGATACCCGGCTTCACGCAGGGAAGAACAATCTTAAAGAACGTGTTCAGCTCCCCGGAACCGTCAACCCTGGCGCTCTCCACCATCTCCATGGGCAGGGAGGACTCAATATACTGCATCATCCAGTAGGCGCCGAATCCGTTCGCCAGCCAGATTAAGATCATGGGAAGCCTGGTCCCGGTCAGATGGAGGGTGCGCATTTCAATCATGTATCCCACGATGCCCAGCTGCACCGGAACCATCATGGTCAGCATGATCAGTTTCTTCAGGACGCTGCGGAAGCGGAAGCGGTAAGCCACCAGGGCAAAGCCCACCATCGCGCTGATCAGCGTGCAGAAAACGGTTGACACGCAGGACACCAGCAGGCTGTTGCCGTAGGCCCTGAGGAAATTGGAGCCGAACACGGTTTTCAGGTTGTTCAGCAGGTAATTCGAAAAGTAAAGCGGGATGGTCTGGAACATTTTTTCCGTTTTGAACGTGGACATGGCGATCATCATATAAAACGGAAAGAGGGAGGCCAGCGACACCAGTGAAATCATGATATAGAGAAGCGGCTTTCTGATTTTATTCATGCTTCCGTTCCTCCTTTCCGCCCATAAGGCACAGACCGATCACCGAGATGATCAGGATGACAATGAAAATGCACACCGCAACCGCCGAGCCATATCCCAGCCGTGCCGTGGAGCCGAAGGCCACGTCGTAAAAATTCCAGAACATGGTCAGGCAGGACCGCTTCGGGCCGCCGATGATGCTGGTCGTGGAGACATTAAACATCAGGTTCGGCTCGTCGAACAGCTGAAGGCCGCCGATCAGGCTGGTGACAATGATAAAAATGTTGATCGGCTTCAGCAGCGGCAGCGTGATGGAGAAAAACGTCCGCACCGCTCCCGCGCCGTCAACCCGGGCGGCATCGTATATGTCCTGTGAAATGGACGTCATGCCTGCCAGATACAGCGCCATATAATAGCCGATATATTTCCAGAGAATCATAAACGCAATAACTAACTGCGCCAGCCCCGGATTCCCGAGCCAGTTCAGCCCTTCGCCTCCGGCGCCCTCGATCAGACGGTTTACAATCCCGGTATTCCGGTCAAACAGGAACAGGAAAATAAGTCCGATCGCCACCGGCGTTGTGATATAGGGGAGAAAATTGACGGTCTGGAAAAAGGTCCGCAGCCTTTTGATATTGAAAAGGAAGGCGGCGATCAACAACCCTATGATAATCGCCGGCGGAAAAGAAATCAACAGGAGATACAGCGTATTCCGGAGGGATTTGAAAAAAATCTTATCCCTGGTGAAGATCATAATATAATTCTGCAGCCCCACATACTTCTTCTCCCCGACCCCGCTCCAGTCATGCAGGCTCAGGAAAAAGGAATAGATGATGGGAAACAGATTGAAGGCAAAGAAGCAGATGCAGAAAGGAAGCACAAAGATCAGCGGGTATTTCACACTGTAATCCCAGTGCTTTCCCCGTTTTTTTCCGGTTGTTTTCATACTGTGATTCATATCCTTTTCACCTATTTGTTGTTACTGTCATTTTCTGCCGCATGGCTCATTGCTTCGCGCAAAGTACAAGCAGGCGCACATATACTGTGCGCCTGCCAAAAAACTTCCTGCGGCTTAGTCCCGGCCCGCCGGAACTGACGCTCCCTTATTCAGGCCGGCGCGGAATAAAGAATCCGTTAAAGAAATCAGTCAATCTCCATGTCGAGGATCTTCATGGAAGCTTCCTCAAGACCCTCCTCAAGGGCATCCTCTGCCGTCAGATCCGGATCATCGCTGATCGCGGTCGCAAGCAGGTCACGGATATCAATGACTGTCTGGTCATAGACCGATACATCCAGCGTGGAAATGGAGGTTGCGATCTTATTGTAGAAGAAATCATTGATGTTCTGGCCGCCGAAGAACTCATCCGGTCCGCCCAGGAAATCGGGATCCTCATAGACTTCCTTCAGGGCGATGAAGAAGTTCAGTTTTTCCTTCATCATGACCGCGCCGTCCTTGGTCATCAGGCACCAGTGGATAAATTTCCAGGCGTCTTCCTTCGCATCACTTGTATTCGTAATGCCGAGGGAGGTTCCGCCGCAGCTGTAGCCGCCGCCTGCCGGCATCATGATTCCCCAGTTTCCGGAACCGTCCGGATCGTTGGGCTTGATATAGTAATTGATTACCCAGTTCGGGCACGGATAGAAAATGTGATGCTTATCCGCATAGGTTGCATTTGCCTGAGGCGTGCCGTTCTGGAAGGTATCCATTACTTTGTTGTCCCTGAATTTTGTCAGATACTCAAGAACAGAAGACATTTTGTCGGTAAAGTGAATGGTGCCGTCGCTCTCCAGCTTTTCGGTATTCATAAAGTACAGCATCTCGCCTACGGCTCCGGGAGAATGGAACAGGAAATCTTCCCCGTCGGATTCCTCCTGCACCTTGATTCCGGCATCCACATAGTCATCCAGGGTCGTAAACATCTCCCCGAGCTCATCCGGATCATCCGTTCCGAAATATTTCTCCGCAAGATCTCTCTTATAGGCGATTCCGGAGGGGCTGACGGATTCCTCAATACCGATGAGGCTGCCGTCCTCCATGATCGCACGGTCCTTGATGTAGTCAAAGAAGACATTGCTGTCTACATTGTACGGAGCTGCGCTCAGGTCTTCAAAAATACCGAGCTGTCCGTAATTCTTCAGCAGCGTGCAGGACTGAGCCACGATATCGGGCAGCTCGGAACCGGAAGCAACCGCCTGCTGGATTTTGGTAAAGTAATCACTGTACGCGACATTGACCACTTCGATTTCAATGTTCGGATAGATCTCATTAAAAGCGTCCGCCATCATCAGGGTATTGTCATAGTCCCAGGTCCAGATGGTGACCTTATTCCCGGTGGAAGCCTCATAATCCTCCAGATCAATGGCCGCTTCCGCCTCTGTCTCAGCTTCCTCCGCCATTGCCGGAACAGATGACATCAACATACCTGCTGCCATAAAGGCCGACAGCATAAGACTCATACCTCTTCTTTTCATAACTGTTCTCCTTTCCCTGAAAAGCGGAAATCATGTTTCCGTTTCCTTATGATCTGATCATACCACACCGTGAGGAAAACGGTTGTGCAAATTGCGCATTTTCTGTTCAAAATCCGCATATTCCGCGTCAATATTCCCAAAATCTCCTGTTTCCGTTCTTCACGGATCCGCGTCTGGAAAGCAGTACTGCTCCGGAAATGGCTTCCCCTCACCTTTTCCGGGGTCCGGCTCCGGTTTTCCGGGCATCAGGCTCCGGTTCAGGAATCAGCCACCGGGCATCAGGCTCTTTTCACCTTCTGTTCCGCGTGCTATAATCAAAGCTGCCCTTTGCAATTCTTATGCGGTCCGGGCTGCAGCTCAGCCCCGGACCCGCAGCCCGCTTAGGACAGCGGCAGGCAGCGGGGCAGAAAGGAAACCGATACGTGAACACCCTCAAAAACAATACAATAACGCATTCCTTCACCTTCCGGCTGTTTCTCACCGTTGCAGCCATTATCTTTGCCGCGGTAGCCCTTTCTTCCGCCCTTCTCTATAATTATATGGGCAGGACGCTGCGGGAGCAGGTAATCCGTGATGAGCGGCAAGCGCTCTCCAGCATCACCGGCCATATTTCCAATATTCAGGAATCGGCGGCGGTGATTGCCCAGAGCATCGCCATATCCGGCGAAGTACAGGACCGGATCCGTGAGAAATCGGAGAGCCACTTCCGGGATCTGGTAAAAAAAGAGGATATGCGCACCCTTCTCGGATCTTATGGAATGCTGCAGAATTATTTCGGCGATATCCTGATCATCACGGAGGAAGGCACCGTCTATTCCAGCAACGATACGGAAGAGGGGGCCGGCGGTGCCTCGCTGGACTGGTTTTTCCGCTGGAAGGACCAGAACAGCAATTCCGGTTTCTCCGGGATTCACAAGGACTGGAATGAGCAGGGGCAGGGCAGCATGCGGGCGATCAGCTATATCCTGAAGTTCCGCGATCTGAAGGCCCTGGACCGCGTCATGGGATATGTAATCATCAACATCAATCTGGATTCCATCGAATATATCCTGGACGGAGAAAACCCCTTCACGACCTATGCCCTCTACGACGGGGATCGGGAGCTGATCCTCGGGGCTTCCCTCCCGGCGGGGTCTGATGCGGTATGGCAGCCGGATCAGGACATCCGGACCCTGGAGAACAGAAATGTGCTCCTGAAGGATCCGGACATGCTGGACGGCTGGACGCTCGCCGCGGAAATCTCCAATTCCTACCTGGTGGAGCGGATGATGCCGGTAGTCCGGATTCTTTTCCTCATGATACTGCTTCTGATCCTGATCGTGCTCCTGGGCTTCAGCATCACCGTAATCCATTTCACCAGGCCCATCAGACAGCTGAAAACCGGGGCGGAAAAGGTTGCCGCCGGCAACCTGGATATCCATCTGGACATCCATACCGGGGATGAATTTGAAATACTCGGGGACACCTTCAACAAAATGGTCGTCAGTATACGCGAGCTCCTGGAAAAGTCCGTCGCGATTGAAAAAGTCAACCGTGAGATGCAGATCAGCCAGCTGATGCTCCAGATCAACCCGCATTTTATTTACAACACCCTCAACTCCATTGTGTATCTGGCGTACCAGCACCGGGACGACGACATTGTAAACTACACGAATTCCTTCATAGCCCTTCTCCAGGATACGCTGAAGGTGGATGCGGATAACGTCTTCACTTCTCTGGATCAGGAAATCCGGATGATCCGGAATTATATTTTCCTTCAGGACATGCGCTACCCGGGGCGGATCCATGCGGAATATCAGATTGATGAGGACGTGCTCTGCTGTTGTGTTCCCCATGTTTTCCTGCAGCCGATCGTAGAAAATGCGATCTATCATGGACTGGCGGTAAAGCCGGAAGGCGGCCATCTGTGGATCTCAGCCTCCAGAGTTTCCGGATGCACGGAAATCCGGATCCGGGACGACGGCGTGGGAATGGACGCGCAGAAACTGCAGGAAGTTCTGAATACGGAGAGCAGTCCCCGCAGCGCCATGCGGAAAATCGGCATCGCAAATGTCCGGAACAGGATCCGGCAGATCTATCCGGACGGAAAAGGGGAACTGCTGATACACAGTTCCCCCGGGGAAGGCTCCGAAGTAATCATCCGCATTCCTTTTCAGGAAGCGGAACAGGCGTGATACACGGGAGATACAGCACTGCCGTGATGCCCGACACCCCCTGCCAGGTACCTGCCCCGGCGCAGCATCAGGCGGAAAAATAATCCATCTCCTCACGGATCCGGGCAAAATCAATGGCAAATCCATCCAATGATATTCCCACCGGAACCTGATCCTGAAAATCGTAAAAGTGCATGGAACAGTTATCTTCAATCCGATATACAAGCACCTGTTCCTTCTCCGCATCCACCAGCCAGTACTCACGGACGCCTGCCTGCACATATTTGCTCAATTTCAAGGTAAGATCCTTCTTCCGCGTGGCTGGAGAGATTTGCACTTTGACCTAATGCCCCGGATGACTATTTTGCAGCAACGCCTGCAAAAAGCGCAGCCGTGGGCAAAATATGTCTCCTTCCTGCAGACACCTTTTTAAGATGCCTGTTTTATCCCTGAAGGTTTTGTTCCCACCATTTCTCAAATGCGCTGTATTCTTCCAGGCCTTCCCACTCCGCTGTTTCCTTCACAACCCTGTACTCTTCATCACAGTAAAGGTAGCGGACCACCGTCCGGTATTCCGGTGCCAGGAACTCAGTCACCATGATAATCAGGTTTCCTGTATCCGGATCGGTACCGGCAGCCTGGAAGCGGGTTCCGGCCGCATACTGCGCCTGCTCCTGAGCTGTCCCGGTCTCCGCCCCAAAGGCAGGGAAATATTCCGGGTTTTTCGCATAGAATTCCGTATCGGCAATGCTTCCGACCTCTGCCATATTCTGCCATCTTTTAATCACATAACCGCTGCCGGTATACCAGTTCGTATAGAAATTTGCGAGGCTCCCCGCATGGCCCATGTAATCCCAGCCGTTTCGCTCCACAAGGTAAGACTCCTGTCCGGCATTCCACATTCCGATATTCATAAAGAAGGTGTCCGTCATCCAGGTTCCTTCCGCATAGGCCGCGGAATTGATATAGGACTGCGGCGGCGTAGTAAAGCGGGCCGTAAAATATTCATTGTAAGCTTCGTCAGCAGACTCTTTATCCGGGTTATAAAGCGGCACATCCAGCAGGGTACAGCTTTCCGGATCATAGCTGAACATATAATTCCCGTGCAGATCATAAACGTGTCCCTCCGCCGGAGCGACAATATAATTTACATACCTCCTGAAGCCCGCGGGGGAATCCGTATGGGCGACAACCGTGCCGTCCATGCGCATCAGGGAACCTCCGCAGAGCATCTGCTCCGCATCCGTCCATAACTCGTCACCAAGCAAAAACAGGCGGCGGTGTTCCTCCGGGCTGCAGATGAAACGGCCTTCCTCTATGCTGTAGATACCACAGCGGTCATCGCTCCCATCCCCGGTGCTTCCCGGAAAACGGATGGCAAGGGGGCGGTCCGCCTCCCAGTCGATGCTTCCCCGCAGGACAATCTCCGCATAGCCTGTTCCCTGACCTTCCCAGGCGCTGTTAAAGAGGAGAACGGGATTCTCACCCTCCATGGCCCGGTTCCCGATGATGGCAACGGCGTTCTCCAGCACAGCGGTTTCCGCTTCCTGCTCCATATCATAGATCACTACGTTCCCATCCTGCGCGCTTATGCGGAAGCGCATTTTTGCCTCTTCTTCAGCTGCAGGGGCTTCCGTCTCCGCGCCTGTCTCAGCTGTTTCCGTTTCCGGAGTAACGGTATACGCCTGCTCTGTCTGTGTTTCCGAAGGCTTTTTCACCGGATCTCCCGGGAATCTCCCGAAGCTGATCAATATGATTCCCGCAACAGCCGCAGCGGCGGCCACGGCGCCTGTTCCCATACCCATAATCTTCATGATATTCGCTCCTTTCCTCTTTTTCTGCTGTTCAAGGTTCCGGCCCTTCACAACCATCTCCTGTACCAGCGCGTCATCCACCTCTCCAAAACCTCTCAGAACGTCTCTGACATTCACAGGCCGCCCACCTCCTTTTCGAGATATTCCTTCAGCGCCTTCCTTGTCCGCCAGAGGGATGTCCGGACTTTTCCCTCGCTGCAGCCAAGCGCTTTTGCAATTTCGGCGGTCGTGTCCATCCGAAAACACCTGCGCATGATGATAAAGCGCTCCTCGCCGGTAAGTCTGCGCAAAAATATGCTGATCAGTCTCCCCATTTCCTTTGCTTCCACGATTTCTTCCACGCATTTATCCGGGATGCAGTCCTCCAGCTCGGCTGTAAGCTCGACGATTTCAGCCTGCCTTTTGACCGCCCTGCGCTTTTCCAGGACATCCAGGGCACGGTTCCTGCAGATCTTCAGCAGCCACGCGGCAAAGCGCAGAGGGCGTGTCGGCGGAATCGACTCCCAGGCCGCCATGTAGGTGTCGTCGCAGATTTCCTCCGAATCCTCCCTGTTTCCGAGAATCCGGTAGGAAATATGCATCAGCTCCCTTCCATAGCTCAAGTCAGTCTCCCGGATGGCGCGCTCATCCCGGTCAAAATACAGATCGATGATTTCCTCATCCGTAAGCCTGCGGTTCTCTTCCACTGTTTTCACCCCCTTCTATCCTATATGACGGATTATTTTCCGGTCTGTCACAGTTTTTTTACTGCTTCCGGCTTTATCTGTTCCCCGGCAGACGTAAAGGAAAGCGCCTTCCGGGATTCTCCTGCTGAAAGGCGCTTTTTATATTCACAGGTTTTCTGTATGGCCTTGCCCGGTGAACGGAAATCACCTGTGCGACATCCCAAATGATTCTCCGCTCCCATGACAGAGTCTCCGCTCATAACCGGGATACCTGTACCATGCCGGTAGCCAAAATCCCGGAATCACTGAATCTGTCCCGCAAGATACCTTTCCAGATTCCACCCCAAATATAAGGGAATGCTGTATGTAATTGTAGATTCGCACCAGTTTTTCGCAATATTCTTTCCGGTAAGTTTTATTCCCTTTCCGGGTTTGTATTTTCCGCAAAACTGCCTGTAGCTCTTTGCCTGCGTATTGTCGGCGGATTTTACCTCTATGGGTATCATCTCCCCCGCATGCTCAATGACAAAATCTATCTCCGCAGTGTTTCCGGAACGCCAGAAATAGGGAGTTTTCCCAGTCGATATCAGTTCATTCAGGACATAGTTCTCTGTAAACGCCCCTTTATACCTGATGTAAAGAGCACTTTCTTCCAGAATGGTATCCGGAGATACTTTCGATTTGGCACGGAGCAATCCGACGTCGGACATATATACCTTAAAATATGTTTTATCGGCAAATCCCGATAAAGGTATTTCAGGCTTTTCGACCAGTTCGGTTTTGATAAGCAGGCCTGCATCAGAAAGCCATTGAAGGGCGTCTTCCAATTCCGCAGAACGCTTTCCCGCTTTTACATGGGAGAAAACAAATTTGTTATTTTCTTTTGCCAGCTGTACCGGGACAGAATCCCATATCCACCGGATTCTGGGGACTTCACCGGCCGGTGCATGCTTTGAAAAATCATCCGCATAATCCGTCAGTATTTCATTCTGCACTTCTTCCACTTCATCAAAACTATGTGTTTCTATCCATGTTTTAACAGCTTCCGGCATACCGCCCACTATATAATATTCCTTCAGCAGTTTCTTCATCGGCACGGAATACAGTTCCGGAATCTCTCTGTCTTCAGACCAGTCAGCAAAAAGCTCCAGCAGATCAGACCGTCCGCAGGCGCGAACAAATTCTTTAAAATTCATTGGATACAGCTGCATCCTGTTGACTTTCCCGACCGGGAATGAAATCCGTTCCCTCTTTAATGCAACACCGAGAAGCGAACCCGCACAGATGATATGTAATTCCCTCATGTTTTCACAGAAATATTTTAATGCGGTTATTGCCCTGGGGCATTCCTGTATCTCATCAAAAAAAACCAGTGTTTCCCCGGGTATGATTTTTGTTTTATAATGGCTCTCCAATTCTCTCAAAATTCTTTTAACATCGAAATCGAAATCAAAAATGGCAGAGAGCTTCTCTTCTGATTCAAAATTAATCTTAATATAACCTGTAAAGCATTCTCCGGCAAACGCATCAACAATATAGGTTTTTCCGCATTGCCTGACCCCGGTAATGAGCAGTGGTTTTCTTCTGGATTTATCTTTCCATTGTTTCAGCTGTTCCAATATCTCCCTGTACATAGTCTTCCCCCAAAGATCGTATCCCTTTTGAAGATATTATAGCAAAAGTCCTATGACTTTTGCAAGAACCCTTGCAAAAGTCATAGGACTTTTTACAAAAACTGTAAACCAGGCTAAAGCCCGGGCTTATTCAATGTGATATACCCTACCGGAAAGTGCCTTTTTACATGTACAGACCATCT
>CAMOSC010000089.1 GCA_946624325.1 uncultured Clostridia bacterium | reverse complement strand
GACATTACTGCGCATGCCATCATCCCGATCTCCTGTCGAGAAGAGGAGATTTTATATAGGAAAATGCCTCATTCGGGCGGCGCAAATCCGGCCCGGACATTGTTGAAATGGAGGTTACTGTTCAGAGGAAGACTCCGGAAACGGCAAAAAGCGCCATTCCTGGAGTTGCGGCGTGCTCGCCGGATGCAAATCTTTGGGAAATCCTGGATTTTCGCCGGCGGAATCCATGATTGCCAGAAGATTTGCGCCTGGCTCTGAACAGTAACAAATGAAGAGCATTCTGCTGTTTGCCAGAGAAAAATATAAGAAGGAGAAATACAATGGGAAGCAAAAAAGAACTGGTTTTAAAGGCGCTTCACAACGAAATTCCGGAGCGGATCCCAACGGGCTTCTGGTTTCATTTTCTGAAGGATCCCTCAAAGTTTAATACCGGGCTGGACGATCCGGCGGTGCTTGAGGAAAACCTTGCCGGAGCAAGGCGGTTTAAGGAAGAATTTGATCCGGATTTCGTAAAGATCATGACAGACGGGTATTTCTTCGTCCCCGTCACCGGCAGCACGCTCGAAACCGTGCGTCCCGATCCGGAGCGGCTGGATGCGTATATCACCCATCTGGTCCGCCTGGTATCCGGCGTCCGGGAAATCTACGGTGAGGATATCCTGCTTTTCCTGAACCTTTTCGCACCGCTGGCCGTCGTACAGAGAGCCGTAACCCCTGCGGTCACCCCCGGAAAGCCGGAACGGATCATCCTGAAAAGCCTGGAGGAGAAGCCCGGGGCAGCCGCGGAGGCGTTTGACCGGGTTGCGGACGGTATCTCCGCCGTAATCCGCGAGCTGGTAAAACCGGGCCTTGCGGACGGTATCTATCTGAGCGTGAATACCCTCGGCAATACCATACCGGAAGACCTGTACCGCAGTTTTGTGGCTCCTTCCGAGAAGAAGGTGCTGCAGGCCGCAAAAGAAGCTTCTCCGGACAACATCCTCCACATCTGCGGATATCTGGGAAGCCGGAACAACCTGGCGGTTTACCGCGACTATGACGTGGAGGCCGTGAACTGGGCCGTACATGCGGAAGGCGTAGGCCTGAAGGAAGGGAAGGCTTTCTTTGGCGGGAAACCGGTTATCGGAGGATTCGGAAACGCAAAGGCGGATGTCCTCTATGCGGGGACGAAGGCAGAGGTGGAAGCGGAGACGGCCCGCATTCTGTCAGATGCCGGAAAGGCCGGCGTGATTATCGGAGCGGACTGCACGGTTCCCTCGGATATCGACCTGCAGAGGCTTGAGTGGGTGCGCCGGAAGGCAGCGGAGATTTCCGCCGAATAAGGAACCGTTTACAGATTTTCATCCGGTTGGCGCGCCGCAGCTCCGGAAATGGCGATTTTTGTTATTTCCGGAGTCCGGCACTGAGCGGCAACGATCTTTTTGATAGTATTCGTCTGATTACAGCCCGGACTGCGCTGCCGTTCGCCGCTGCAGTCCGGCAGAGACGGAGGACGGCATGGAATATTCATTGGAGACAAAATGTATTCACGGGGAGGCGCACCGCCACAGGGACGCCCTCTGTGCAATCAGCTACCCGATCTATCAGACCGCATCATTCAGCCATCTGACGCCGGGGCATAACCTGTCCGGGTTCGATTATACGCGGGAATCCAATCCCACCCGCTCCTATCTGGAGGAGACGATCACCTCCATTGAAGCAGGGGCAGTGGATTCCCTTGCTTTTGCAACGGGGATGGCGGCCATCAATGTCTGCTTTGAGCATTTCAGGGCGGGCGACCATATCATCTGCACGGACGACCTGTACGGCGGCGTCGTCCGCCTGATTGCGCGGATCTGCCGGAAAAATGGGCTGGTCATCGATTATGTGGATACTGCCGATCTCCAGGCCCTGAGGCAGGCCGTACGGGAAAATACGAAGGCCATCTATCTGGAGACGCCCTCCAATCCCATGATGCACATCTCGGATATACGCGCCTGTGCCGAAATCGCCCACGGAAACGGGGCGCTGCTGATCGTGGACAATACCTTCCTGACGCCATACCTTCAAAACCCGCTTGCGCTTGGTGCGGATATCGTGGTGCACAGCGGGACGAAATACCTGAACGGGCACAACGATACCGCCTGCGGCTTCCTCTGTACGCGGGACGCCGGGCTGGCCGAGGAATACAGGCTCCTTGCCAAAACCACGGGAGGGACTCTGTCTCCCTTTGACGCATGGCTGGTGATGCGCGGCATAAAGACCCTTCCGCTCCGCATGGAACGCCATGTGCAGAACGCCCGCATCGTGGCGGACTGGCTGCTGGAACAGCCCTTCGTTTCAAAGGTTTACTATGCGGGGCTGCCCGCCCATCCCGGATACGAAGTGAATGCGGCCCAGGCCAGGGGCGCGGGGGCGATGATCTCCTTCGCCGTGGAGGATTCCGAAACCGCACTGCGGATTCTGCGGCAGGTGAAGCTGATTACGTTTGCGGAATCCCTCGGCGGTGCGGAAACCCTGCTTACCTATCCGGTTATCCAGACCCATGCGGATGTCCCGAAGGAACAGAGGGAGCGGCTCGGAATCTCGGACCGCCTGCTGCGGCTGTCCGTGGGATTGGAAGACCCCGGGGATATCATCCGTGACCTGGAGCAGGCGGCCGTATTCTGAGCTGTACATTTACGGAAAGGCGGTTTATAATGAGTTACGGGGAATTTGACCGTCCTGTGGACAGAAGGGGAACCTTCAGCCTGAAATATGATTTCGCGAAGGAACGTTCACGCCCTGCGGGCCTGCTTCCGCTATGGGTCGCGGATATGGATTTTCCGGCTCCGTCCTGCGTGCAGAGAGCCGTCGCGCGGACGGCCGAACACGGGATATTCGGATACACCGAGGCCAATGAGGATTATTTCAGACCGGTAAAGAGATGGTTTTTCACCCGCTTTGGCTACCGCAGCGAATCCGAATGGATCGTCCGCACGCCCGGGATTGTGTTTGCCATTGCCATGGCCATCCGCGCATTTACAGAGAAGGGGGACGGCGTACTGATCCAGCCGCCCGTGTATTATCCCTTTTTTGAGGTGATCCGGGATAATGAGCGGGAGGTTGTGGAAAACACGCTTGTGCTGCGCGGCGGGCGCTATGTCATTGACCTTGCGGATTTCGAGGAAAAGATCAGAAAACGCGGGGTAAAGCTCTTTATCCTTTGCTCCCCCCACAACCCGGTGGGACGCGTGTGGAATCCGGAGGAGCTGAGGGCTATGGGGGAGCTCTGTAAAAAGTATGGCGTCCTTGTTGTATCGGATGAGATACACTGCGATTTCGTTTATCCGGGACACCGCCATTACGTCTTCCCCGAGGCGGTTCCCGAGATGGCTTCCGAAACGATTCTGTGCACATCGCCGGGCAAAACCTTCAACATGGCGGGGCTTCAGGTTTCGAACATCTTTATCAGGGATGAGGCTCTGCGCCGGCGTTTCAGGCATGAGATTGACAAGACCGGCTATTCCCAGCTGAATCAGCCGGGGATCTGGGCGTGCCGGGCGGCCTACGAGGAAGGCGCCGGGTGGCAGAAGGCGTGCATGGAGTATCTGAAGGAAAACCTGGATTATATCCGCGCGAGGCTGCACAGCGACGTTCCGGAAGCGGTCCTTATTGAACCGGAAGGCACCTACTTTGCCTGGATCGATTTCAGGAAGATGTTTGCGGATGCCGGGGAGCTGGACCGTTTTATTGTCGAGGAGGCGAAGCTGTGGCTGGACGCCGGGCATATCTTCGGCAGGGCGGGGGAAGGCTTCCAGCGGATTGCCTATGCGTGCCAGAGAAGCACGCTTGAAGCCGCGATGGACCGGCTGGCCGGGGCCCGGGCCCGGAAATGCGGGGGAGTATGTCCTGAGGGACGGACTGTCTGAACAGTTCCGCAGGAACATCAGAATACGCTTTTGCCGGTCAGTGAAACAGAACCCGGTGAAAGAACCTGCGGGATAGATGGGCAGGACCGGTGCAGCTGAAGAGGCAGAACCAGTGCAATGAAGATAGATGGGCAGGACTGGTGCAGCGAAGAGGCAGAACCAGTGCAGTGAAAAGGAAGGATCGTTGTAATGAAGCTGACAGATGAAAAACTGATTGACCGGTGGATTGACAGCCACAGGGATGAAATGGTGGAGGAGCTGAAGGCATGGGTTTCCCATCCGTCGGTATCGCGGGCGGATCTGGCGAAACCTAAGGCTCCCTATGGGCCGGATTGCCGCAGGATGCTGGATTTCGCGCTGGAACGGGCGGGAGCCTTTGGCTTTGAGACAGAGGATTACGACGGCTACTGCGGTGCCGTGCTGTGGGGCGGCAAAGAGGCGGAATATGACGCCTCCCGGGGCGTAAGTCAGCCGGGTATCGGCGGCAAAACCTGCTCCGGGGATGAAGAGATCGGTTTTCTGTGCCATCTGGATGTGGTTCCCGAGGGGGATAACTGGATTTATGCCCCGTATGAGCCCGCCCTTGACCGCGGCTTCCTTTTCGGCCGCGGGGTCGGCGACAACAAAGGCTCCGCCGTGCTGTGCCTGTTCCTGCTGCGCTTCCTGCGCGACAACGGCATCTCCCTGAAGCACAGGCTGCGCCTGATCCTGGGCTGCGCCGAGGAGACGGGAATGGCGGATCTTGCCCATTATGTGGAAGCGGGCCTGGGTAGCATTCCCGGGGTCAGTATCGTGGCGGATGCCTCCTTCCCTGTCTGCTATGCCCAGAAGGGAGGCATCGACGCTACCTTAGAGCTTCCTGCCGGAAAGAACCTGAAAGGGTTTAAGGCCGGGCTTGTCCGGAACGCGGTTCCCGATGAGGCCGTCATGCTGATCTCGGGCATCACCGAAGCCGAGGCACGGACGTATCTGGATGATTTCCCCTGTGTGAGCCTTTCGACGGCGGATGACGGCACGCTGAAGCTGACCGCCTCCGGAAAGGCGGGGCATGCCGCTTTCCCGGTTCCCGGTGAATACAGCAACGCCATAGTGAATGCCGCGGCCGCGGCAGCGGTCCTGGAGGAGAAGGCGGGCCTCAATATCGGAACCGGTTTTATCGCCGAAGCCCTGGCTTCCCCCTTTGGGGAGGGGCTGGGAATCGCCCGGGAGGATGCGGAATCCGGCAGGCTGACGTTTAATATCGGCGTGGTCCGGCAGCAGGGGGACAGGATAAGCGGTGAGATCGACATCCGCTACCCCGTGACGGCAGATTCGGAGGAGATTCTCGCAAAGCTGGAGCGTGCCGTAGAGAACGCCGGGGGAAGGATCGTCCGCAGCTCTGTGGCAAAGCCTTACTATATATCGCCTGAGGATCCGAAGGTAAAGGCGCTGATGACGGCTTACCGGGAAATTACCGGGGATGAGGCTGAGCCCTATTCTATGGGCGGAGGCACCTACAGCCGCGTATTCCCCAACGCGATCAGCTTCGGACCGGGCTTCGGAAGCGGCGGACACCGGCCGGATTTCCTGCCGAAGGGACACGGAGGCGCCCACGGGCCGGACGAGGGTCTGTATATTGAGGACTGGCTGAAGGGGTTCAGGATCTACATTCTCTCCGTTCTGAGGCTCGATGAGCTGTAACGGTTACTGCGAAAAATGGAAGAGGCACATATTTTTTGGGGGAGGCAGTTGTCCTCTCCCAAAAATTATGTGCCCCTTCAGTTTACCGGATATCCTCCGGCATAAGCTTTGCGCGCCGCAGCGCAATAATGATGACCGGGATGAGCGCTATGTGCAGGATGATTCCGGGAACCGCGTTGGTGACTGCCCCCGCAAGAAACGCGGAGAACGGGAAGTTTGTGCTCTGGATACCGGCGATCACAAAGCGCGCCGCGCCCCAGACAATGCGGCCGCAGATCATGGAAATGATGAGCGCGGCATAGATAAAGGGAATTTTCTTCGGAAATACGCTGTAGAGAATTCCGGATAAGCATCCGTAGGTCGCCAGCTCAAAAGCCATGGAAACGCCGCCCGGCATCAGCACGGGAATTCCGAAGACGGAACCGCGCAGCAGCGGCGCAATGAAACCAACGACAAGTCCGTAGGGCCAGCCGCAGACAAAGCCGCAGATGAATACGGGTATGTGCATGGGGCTTAACATCTGGCCGATCTGGGGAATCTGGCCGGTCAGAAACGGCAGTACCATGCAGAGAGCCAGGCAGATTGCCGCATAGGTAAGCTTCAGGATGTGTTTGCTGCGCATTATATTCCTCCTCCATGACGGGACGTATTTTCATACCGGGCAGATTAACCGATGGCACAGTGCGCTTATCGTACCGGGTGAGTTTACCGATGGCAGAGCATGTTCATCAATGCCGGGTGAATCTACCGCTGGCAGAGCATGTTCATCAAGGTCCCGGGAATTTCATTGACAGTGGGGTGTATTCCTGAATACCGGTACGATCCGGCTACTGTGCTTTTTCATACAACAGAGCATAGTATATCAGTTCGGTAGGTAATCGTCAATGTAATTTCTTGTTGCGGATTTGGCAGCTGCTTTGTGCTTCATGGAAACGCATGAACAGCAGCCATCCGGACGTTTCTTTCGGTTGACAAAAATCCGAATTGCCCTATAATGGTGAATAGAGTCTGTAAAATCGATAAATCTGTGCTTCTATGCGATCTGCAGCATCCTGCCGGAGATACAGTGAACGTCAGCAGAACATGATTTCCTCATAAGCCTGGCGGCGGATGCCGGATGCACGCGGATCTGCCGGTAAACATAAAGAACAGAAGAATAAAAGAAGCAGAAGGACAAAAACAAGAGGAACAGAAGGAGACAACACCGCTATGGACCAAAAACGCCGTTTCGGCGACAGGAGAGACGGAAAGCTGCTGCGCAATGTCGACTCCATGCATTTTATCATGCCCATCATTTACCCCAACCGCTGCGACAACGAGGCCTATATCGGCGAGACGATCGATCTCACCGCCATGGATGCCTTTCTGGAAAAGAAGAACGCGGATAACCCGGAGTATAAATACAACATATTCCAGTGCATCGTTACGGCGACGCTCAAGACCGTTACCCTGCGCTCCAAGATGAACCGCTTTATCGCCAACAGCAATCTCTACCAGCGCAACGAGGTTTCCGCGGCTTTTACCGTAAAGAAGGAATTCTCCGATGAAGGCGGCGAAGTGCTGGCCTTCCTGCACACAAAGCCGGAGCAGAACCTGGACGACATTCACAACGAGATCTACAGACAGCTGACAAAGCTGCGAAAAGACAATATCTCGGACGCCTCCACGGATGCCATGGACCTGTTCAACAGGATGCCGCGCTTTATTTCGAAGAGCATCGTAAAGTTCATGTGTTTCATGGACAGACACGGCTGGGTGCCGAAATCCCTGATCGCCACGGATCCCTACTATTCTTCCGTGGTGCTCAGCAACCTGGGTTCGCTGAAGATGAATGCAGCTTACCATCACCTGACCAACTGGGGTACCACATCTTTGTTTATCACCATCGGCGAGGCGAAAATGAGGAGTCATATCCAGGCGGACGGCAGCGTGCAGACGCGGCACGAGGTGAACCTGGGCATGATCGTGGATGAGCGCGTGGCGGACGGGTATTATTATTCCGGAACCGTTAAGCTCTTAAAGCTGCTGCTGGAGCAGCCGGAGCTGCTGGAAAAGCCGCTGGGCGAGAAGGTAGACGATGCGCTCTGGCGGAAGATCCGGTAAAAATGATATCAGGATCGAAAGCCGAATCCACGGCAGGCTCGCCCGCCGGCAGAGGAGAGGCTTTGCGAGCCGGGTCAGGTCCGTGCTTTCTGACGGATTTGAACCGGGGATCCGCCGGTAAGGAAAAACATAACGGAACAATTACAGAAAACAATAACACAGCAAAACAGAAAAGAGGAACCATGGAAACAGAACATCTGAAACCCGAGGGCGAAGCAACAGGCCCCAGAGCGCCGTGGCTGGCGCACCTTGGAAACGTACCGGCACACCTGGAGTATTTTCAGGGAACCATGTACGAGGCAGTTGAGAAAATTGCACAGCAGTATCCGAACAACGTGGCCTTTGACTTTATGGGGCGCTCCACCACCTACAAAACACTGATCGAGCGCATCAACGAGTGCGCAAGGTCCCTCAGGACCATCGGCGTGCGCCAGGGCGACCGGGTAACCATTGCCATGCCCAACTGCCCGCAGGCCATCTACATGTTTTACGCCGTAAACCTCATCGGCGCGATTGCCAATATGGTTCACCCGCTTTCCGCAGAGAAGGAAATCGAGTTTTACCTGAACGAGTCGGAGAGCGTCACCGCCATCACGCTGGATCAGTTCTACAACAAGTTTGAGAAGATCCGCGCCAACACAAAGATCGTCAACATCATCATCGCCCGGGTGCGTGATGAACTTTCCAGGCCCTTAAAAGCCGGCTACATGCTGACGGAGGGCCGCAAGATCCAGAAGATCCCGGCAGACGCGCCGGTGATCCGCTGGAAGGAATTCATGCGGCTCGGCAAGTACTGCTTCTATAATTATAAAGTGAAACGCAATGCGGATGACACCGCCGTGATCCTCTATTCCGGCGGAACCACCGGCACAACCAAGGGAATCCTGCTCTCCAACCTGAATTTCAACGCGCTTGGCCAGCAGGTCATTGCGGCAAACCATATGTTTTCCCCCGGGGATAAGATGCTGGCGGCCATGCCCCTGTTCCACGGCTTCGGCCTGGGCGTGTGCATCCACACCATGCTCTCCCAGGGCGGCCGCTGCATCCTCGTGCCGCGCTTTACGGCCAAGAGCTATGCGAAGCTGATTACCAAATACAAGTGCAATTTTATCGCCGGCGTGCCTACGCTTTACGAAGCCCTGCTGCGCCTGCCTTCCATGGACGGCGCCGATTTAAGCTGTCTGAAGGGCGTGTTCTCCGGCGGAGATTCGCTCTCCATCGAGCTGAAGAAAAAGCTGGATGCTTTCCTGAAGCAGCACCATGCTTCCATCCAGGTGCGGGAGGGGTATGGCACCACCGAGACGGTAACGGCCTGCTGCCTGACTCCCTTCGACCGCTACAAGGAGGGCAGCATCGGACTTCCCTTCCCGGATACCTATATTAAGATTGTAAAGCCGGGAACCGATGAGGAGCTGCGCTACGGCGAGGAGGGTGAAATTCTCCTGGCAGGCCCCACGGTGATGAAAGGCTACATGAACCATCCGAAGGAGACCGCCGAGACGCTTCGCCGCCATGCGGACGGCCAGACCTGGGTTTACACCGGGGATCTTGGAACCATGGATGAAGAGGGCTTTATCTACTTCAAGGGCCGCGCGAAGCGCATGATTATCAGCTCCGGCTACAATGTCTATCCGGCGCAGCTGGAAAATATCATCGACGCCCACGAGAAGGTACAGATGAGCTGCGTGATCGGCGTGCCGGATCCCTACCGCATGCAGGCGGTCAAGGCCTTTGTCATGCTTAAGCCCGGCGTGGAGAAGAGCGACGCGGTGAAGGAGGAAATCCTTTCCTGGTGCCGCACGAACATCGCCAAATACGCCATGCCCCGTGAGCTGGAATTCCGGGACGAGCTGCCAAAGACCCTGGTCGGCAAGGTGGCTTACCGGAAGCTGGAGGAGGAGGAGCTGGCGAAGCGCAAGGCCGCTCAGTAAGATCCACGCCTGCCGGATGGTAAATCGGGCATGGACGCGCAGGGATATAAGGAATATGTGCCGGTGCCGCGGCAGTTGACAGCAAAGCGGGGCATAGGCGTACAGGAGAATGCGGATTCACTGCTTCCGCATGGGTGTCTGATGAGACTCCGGTACAGTCAGCACATGCGGATGTGAAAAAGAAAAGAGGACGGAATGACCGGTTCCGGAAAGGAGGACTGCCATGATAACCAGAGAAAACGGACAAAAGGCCCTCGGTGTGGGTGTGATCGGCGCCGGCATGATCAGTGACATCTACATCAGCAACATGATTTCGAAGTTTGAAAACCTGGAGGTTTATTCAATCACCTCCAAACACATGGAGCACGCAAAGGAAAAGGCCGCGAAGTATGGGCTTGCCGCTGTCAGTCTGGAGGAAATGCTTGCGGACCCCCGCATTGACATGGTCGTGGTGCTGACGCCGGTAGGCTCCCACGCGGAGCTGATCACGGCGGCATTAAACGCCGGAAAGCACGTGTACACGGAGAAGACCATCACGGATTCCACGGAAAGCGCCGCAAAGCTCCTGAAGCTCGCGGCGGAGAAGAAGCTGTATCTGGGCTCCGCGCCGGACACCTTCCTTGGCTCTGCGCTCCAGACAGCCAGGAAGGCCATCGAGGACGGGCTTCTGGGCGAGGTTACCTCCATTTCCGCCACCGCGAACCGCTGCAACGACGTGCTTCAGACCTTCTTCGGCTTCCTTCGGGAGCCCGGTGCGGGCATCCTCTTTGATTACGCGGTTTACTATATGACGGCCATGGTAAGCCTCCTGGGGCCAGTGGCCCGCACGGCGGCCTTTGTGCGCACGCCCTATCCGCAGCACCGGAATATTGATCCCAAGAGTCCGGATTTCGGAAAGATGATGGATACCCCGAACGAGAGCCAGGTCTCCGCCATTCTGCAGTTTGCGTGCGGCTGCACCGGAACCCTGCAGCTCAATGCGGACAGCAACTTAAAAGACCAGGCACGCTTCTTTGTTTACGGCACAAAGGGCATGCTGACGCTCACCGATCCCAACCAGTTCGGAAACGACGTGGTGTATCTGGCAAATGAGTACAGCGAGGAGGGCATGCGCGATACGAAGCCCGAGATCCTGCCGCCGGCAAACTCCTGGTCGGAGAATTCCCGGGGCATAGGTCCCTCGGAGATGGCGGACGCCATCCTTTCCGGCAGGAAAAACCGTGCGAACGGAGAGATGGCCTACCATGTGCTGGAGGTGCTGGAGGGCATGCTTCAGAGCGGGAAGGACGGCTGCTTTGTGGAGCTGAAGTCCGGCTGTGAGAAGCCGGCGGCTCTTTCGGATTAAGAGCAACTGTTCAGAGCCGGGCTCACTTTTGAGTGTTTTGCAGTCTGGCGCTGAAGAGCTGCCAATCGATGGCATAAAAAACAGCGTAAGCAAACTGTCCGCGAATGGTAAGAAGACACTGAAATCGGCGTTCCCCTGAAACGGGTATACCGGACGGATCCGGCATACGGTATAAGGCAGTGTCGGGGGAACGATGAAAACGGATCCTGAAAAAAGCTCAACAGATGAAAGGGGTTTGAAAATGAAGAAAATTGCATCTGTTATCCTGGCTGCAGCGCTGATGTCCGCATCGACAGCCGCATGGTTCCTCGATGGCTGAAGACGTGTCGGCTTTCGGGACAGGATCAATCCTGTCTCGCAGCCGAGTACTTTATTCCCGACCGAACAGCCTTCCCCTGGACTGGTACATGACGATCAGCGCGTTCACCAGGCTGACGCCCGTGGCGATGGCCGTCATGTACAGGGCGGTTCGGACCCCGTACTCCCAGGCTCTTTCAATGCGGCCGGCAACCAGGCTGCTCATGGTATTGTACAGGGCGCTTCCGGGGATCAGGGGGATAATCGCGGAGATGAAGAACACCGTGGCAGGCGTTTTCGCAAGCCTTGCCATCAGCTCGGACCAGGAAGCCGCAAAGGCGGCCGCGATGAGGCAGGCCGCAAAATAATGCAGGCCCCGATGTTCGAAAAACAGGTAAACGCCCCAGGAAAACAGCCCGCCGAGGGCTGCCGGCAGAATGTGCTGCCTTCTGGTATGAAAGAGGACGGCAAAGCCGGCGGAACCGGTAAAGGCAGTTGCCAGCTGGAGGATTTCCTTTGGTATCTGCGGCATGGTTGCAACCTTTCTTTTCTATGGATGAAGCGCCGGTTACCGGCGCTTTTTTTATCAGATTGTTCCTGTTCAGAGCCAGACTCCGGAAATGGAAAAAACATCCATTTCCGGAGTTGCGGCGTGCTCGCCAGATGCAGATCTGCAG
>CAMOSC010000088.1 GCA_946624325.1 uncultured Clostridia bacterium | reverse complement strand
TTTTTGCCGCCGGTCAAAGGCGGAGGAATGGAGATTAGTATGAGAATCCGGAAAATGACGGCCCTGATCCTGTGTGCCCTGATCCTTTCCATGGCGGCGGGCTGCGGCTCCAAAACGACTGAAAGCAGCTCGAAAATTGATGTGGACCTCACAAGGATGAGCAGCACCATGGTTTATTCCGAGGTGAACAACATCCTGCTGAATCCGCAGGATTATGTGGATAAGACCATCAAGATGGAAGGCGAGATGGCCGTTTATACAAACAAGGATCAAAGCGCTTACTATTATACGGTCATCGTGGCGGACGCCACCGCCTGCTGCTCACAGGGCCTGGAATTTGTCCTTGCAAACGGTTCAACGGCGCTGTCTGATTACCCCGAATCGGGAACCCAGGTCTCCGTGGTCGGGAAGGGTGAAACCTATGATGAGGACGGAACCGAGTACTTCCATCTGGTGCAGTCGGAGCTGACCGTTAAAGAATAAGGAACTGTATGCAAATCACTTGTATAGTTTGCTACGGGTCCTAAGTCAACACGCATGTTACTCTGCCCGGTGCATCATGCGGGATGATCCCGGCACCATCATGAACGAAAGCCTTACGGGGCTCTCAGAGTGACTGAACCGTTAGAGAGAAGAAAACGCTTAAAAGGCGGGAGAATGCGGATGCATTCTTCCGCCTTTCAGAATAATACGGGGCAGACTGGTTTACGGAAGCTTATCCGCGATGCGGACACCTGCTTCCTCTGGGATTTTTGATATTACAGCAGGTTCTTTACATCGGAGACAGAAAAATGTATACTGGACAGAAAGGCAAAGTACAAAACCGCGTTTTGGGAGGAGACATATTTTGTCCACGGCTGCGTTTTTTGCAGGCGTGGCTGCAAAATAGTCATCCGGGGCATTATGTCAAAGTGCAAATCTTCGATTAGGGAGGAGAGAAAAATCATGTATGACATGAAACCGTACCTTGAGACAATCGACCGGGTCATTGCGGCCGGTCCCTTTACCGACAGCTGGGAGTCCCTGCAGGAGTATCAGCCGCCGAAGTGGTATCAGCGGGCGAAGTTCGGCATCTTTATCCATTGGGGCATCTACAGTGTCCCGGCATTCGGCAGCGAGTGGTATTCCCGGAATATGTACATCCAGGGGTCGAAGGAGTATGAGCACCACATCGCGACCTATGGAAAGCACAGCGAGTTCGGCTATAAGGATTTCATCCCCATGTTCAAGGCCGAGAAGTTTGATCCCGAGGCCTGGGCGGACCTCTTTGCTGAGGCAGGCGCCCGCTATGTGGTTCCGGTAGCGGAGCATCACGACGGTTTCCAGATGTACCGCAGCGAGATTTCCCACTGGAACGCCTATGAGATGGGGCCGAAGCGCGACGTGCTTGGCGAGCTGAAGGAAAGCTTTACGAAGCGCGGCCTGGTGACCGGCTGCTCCACGCACCGCATCGAGCACTGGTTCTTCATGGGACACGGCAGGGAGTTTGACAGCGATATCAAAGAGCCCATGCAGCGCGGTGATTTCTACTGGCCGGCCATGGAGGAATCGGATCATCACGATCTCTACAGCGGTCCGGAACCCACCGAGGAGTTCCTGCAGGACTGGATGGTGCGGACCTGTGAGCTGATTGACCGGTATCAGCCGAGGGTCATCTATTTCGACTGGTGGATCCAGAAGGCGGTCGCAAAGCCCTATCTGAAGAAAATCGCAGCCTACTATTATAACCGTGCCGCGGAGTGGGGCGTGGAGGTAGCCATTGACTACAAGCACGACGCCTTCCTCTTCGGCTGTGCTGTTCCGGATGTGGAGCGCGGACAGTTTGCCGAGATGAAGCCCTATTTCTGGCAGACGGATACAGCCATTGCGCTGAACTCCTGGTGCTACACCGAAAATAATGATTTCCGCCCGGCGGGCGATCTGATCCGCGACCTCGTGGATATCGTCAGCAAGAACGGCACCCTCCTGCTTAACGTGGGCCCGAAGTCCGACGGTACCATCTCCGATGAGGACACAAAGGTGTTAAAGGACATCGGCGCCTGGATGAAGGTGAACGGGGAGGCCATTTACGATACGAAGGTCTGGAGAAAGTACGGCGAAGGCCCCACGAAGATCGTTGAGGGGCAGTTCTCCGACGGACAGAAGAAGCTCTATACTCCGCAGGATTTCCGCTTTACTACCGGTAAAGGGTATCTCTATGTGTTTGCAATGAAGGACAGCGTGGACGGCAATTACTGCGTCGAATCCCTCGGCGAGAAGGATGCCTCCAGACAGGCGAACTTCCACGGCATCATCCGGGATATTGATGTGCTGGGATGCGGCGAAAAGCCGGATTGGAGCCGCGATGAGGAGGGACTGCATATCCATACCTCCATGCACAGCGATAATCCGATTGTGTTCCGCGTGCGCATTGACTGACTGAAGGGTATCATTTTTGCAGTCCAAAGCATTGTGGCGGGGAAATGCCTTCAGACATTTCCCCGCCGCAGTGTTTTCTTCAGGTTTTTATTGTTCGCTCAGATCGAAAATGCAGCCCTCGAACAGGTTGATATTCGTGTCGGCGTTGGTGATGACAAAGTAGAAGGGGCGGTCAATGGTCATGACCACAGGTTCTTCAGGCTCTTCGAGGAACGCGCCCTCCAGCATGATGATGGCAGTAACCGCGGCAGCCTCCGTGCCGTTCTCGGAATTTGTAATAGCGGTTTTGTGGAGGATTTTATCCGCGAAGAGCGGGTAATCGCTGCTTAACTGATCATAGATATTCGGCGTAAAGATTTCCTGCACGCCAAGCTCTTCCAGCAGATCCTTCAGGTCGCCGTCGTATTCCAGCTTGAATTTCGGCATGGAAAGGATCACTTCTTTATCAGCGTTCTCATAATGATCATAATCCGTGAGGGCGGAGAGCACATCCGCGTCCTTCCAGGTTTTAACCAGCTCCGGATCCTTTGGCAGCACCACCGTCATGTAGAAGCCATAATTATAGGGCAGCGTGATGATCTGGTAATTCTCATTTTCCCCGTAGGAAAAACGATCCTGTACGTGCATCATATCCACCTCAGACTCGCCCTTAAGCCCGTGGAAGGGCTGTTTGTCCGTTGCTTCTTCCGGGAAGGGAACCGTCCAGCAGCCCTTGAAATACAGCGCATTCATGAGGGCAAGCCTGGCGCTTTCCGGCAGGGGTTCCGTCAGGAGTGTAGGAATCATTTCATGTGTCTGTTCCTTCACCCAGTCATTGATTTCTTCCAGGGCTTTTTCGGAGGAAAGATCCTTGACGTCAAATTCCGCCATATATTTCTGCTGCAGCATGGTTTTGAACGCTTCAAAGCTGTCCGCCGGCGGCAGCTCGTCATCCGTAAAGACGGCATTTGCGATATTGAGCTCGGGAATGCCGAACTCCGCGCGCTCCTCCTCCGAGAACTGGGTATTATAGGTTCTTGAGATGAGAAGCTCTCCCATCAGATACCGCTCGGCATCTGCAAGCTGCTTATTGCTGATGCCCGTGAGACTCAGCAGATCACGCAGCTCATCTGCCTGCGGCCCTTCTTCAGAGCACTGCAGCAGGAGCGACAGGGCGGTGCCGATGCTGTAGGGAGAAAGGAAGACGTTTTCCTCCTTTCCGGCCTCCATGGCCAGAAGCTTCCGGCCAAGGCGGTTTTTGCCATCCGCAAGCATTTCATAGAACTGTTCATAAGTCATTTCTTTGTCCGTCTCCTCCGCAAAAAGAGCTTCGTCTGACTCTGTGACGGTCTCATCCTCCTGCGCCGAGGCCGTCAGGCCTGTGGCCGCAAGAAGCGCTGCAAGCAGCAGGGCGTTCAGAGCTTTTACTTTCTTCATGATTATCAGTCCTCCTGTAAGAAATATATTACTGTTCAGAGCCGGGCGGAAATCCGTGCGAAATCGTGGATTCAGCTGGCCGAAATCCATGATTTCGTACAGACTTGCATCCGGCGAGTACGCCACAACAATTTCCGGATTGCCAGGATAAGCACTCTGACTATACAGACAGGAAAAACTTTGTCCAGGTCACAGACTGTGGAAGATTTGCATCCGGTTCTTAACAGATCATTTCGGAAAACTCACGAATAATAGGTTCCTTCCAGGAAGGTGAAGGTTCCGTCCAGTCCGATTTTAAAGTAAAACGCATCCCAGTACCGGGGCCGCTCGATCCCGGGCAGCTTCAGGGCATATATCGGGGAATCAATCCTGAAATATACCGCATCTTCGGTGATGCCGCAGATAGAAGGCACAAACAGTTCAACTTCATCGGCAGAGGCGGGCACTTCTGAATAATACTCATCGGATACGGCATAGGCCGCAATGTATTCCCGCAGCTGCTTCAGGGCATCCTGCAGAAAAATCCTGCCGCTCCGCTTCCCGTCTTCAAGATTGTAAATTTCAAGGATATTGGCGTTTCCGGGAAGGACATAGAGACTGTTTTGCTCAATCGTATAACAGAGACTGTACCCGTTTATCCCCGGAAAAGCCCCCAGTGCCGTAAAATCCTTTTGTGTGGAAAAGTCTGTCAGGGAATATCCGTAACTGCCATCCAGCATAAACCAGGGGTGCTCATTCACATCTGTCTCGGGGGCGCGGGACGGAAATGCGACAGAAGAGCTTCCGGGAAGAATGATATCGGTGATACTCCCGGTGCGGTAATCACAGTACAGGAGGTCCCGGTAATTGTCACGGGTAAAAATCAGGCCGTCGGCGGTGCGCCAGGTTAGATGGGACAGGCCTTCCGCCATGGTGCAGATATCTTTGGTGTTTCCTGTATTCACGCGGATAAGATTTCCGGAATCAAGCAGATACAGGTATCCGAAAGCTGCACCGGCGAGCTCGCCGTCCACAACCCAGTCCGCATAATCATTTCCGGGGTAAATGGCAAACGTGCGCGGCGATTCATATCCGCTGTTAAAGTATTCGCTGCAGGTGGTAAAGTACAAGGTATCTCCCGAGAACAGAAAGTGCGGAAGCCGGTACTGATCCGGGTCGAATATGGGCGGCATAAGCATTTGGTCGAGGGAACCGTCCAATGAAACGGTCCTCAGCGCGAAGCCGCCCTGGTGAGATCCGTCCGTTCCGGCTTCAACGGCATCCAGATAATAGATGGTATCATCCCGGATGATAAACTGCCTGTCCGAAACCTGTTCGGGTACAAAAGCATAGCCTTTTGCCGCGGCGTAATCCGCCCAGGCCTTCGGCGCCGTGCCAAGCCAGTAGCCCGTGGGGGAGACCCAGGTTTTTCCGCCGTATTCCTGCACACAGCCGTCGGACAGGGTTTCTATGGAATAGTCCGGTGCAAAGGGGGCTGCTTCGCTCACCGCTGGAACGGATGGATTCGTACCTTCCACGGTTTCCGTATTTATGCCGGGCAGAACCTTGCCGATCCCGTTGCCCTGGGAGGGAGCAGGGGGAATCACGCGCCCTTCCTCCACGTCGGTAATCAGCTTCAGGTTCACCCGTTCGATACGGGAGATGACCGATTCGTCAAAGGAGGCGGCGGGAATGGTGCCGTTATACCAGCTTTTGGTGCGGAAATAGGCGTTCAGGTCCTCGGAAGCAAAAATCCTTCCGTGCCTGGCGTAGATCTCATTCCTCGCCAGTCTGAGCGTGGCCGCGTCCATGCCGTAGAGCTCGGAGGCATCCAGAAGTCTGTCGGAGCTTTCCGGGAGGATGTAGTAGGCTGAATCATAATTCGTTTCTTCGGCCTGCGCACGTATGGCACCGGGAAAAGTGTACGAAAGGGGCAGAAAGGGTACGGTGCCGGACACTGTCAGTATGCAGGCAAGCAGAACGGCTGCAGCGCAAAAAAGGATTCTACGGGCGGTACACATTAAAACATCTCCTTCCTTGTGGATTCATTATTCTGAAATTCTCATGACAACTATTGTTATTGTAGCATGAAATAATACAAAGCGGAACAGGGATTCTTTATAAATTGTAACTGTTCAGAGCCTGGAGCAACTCTGTGAGGAAGCATGGATTCAGCTGGCTGAAATCCATGCTTTCTCATGGATTTGTATCTGACGAGCACGCCATAACTCCAGAAATGGCATCTTTTCGCCATTTCCGGAATCTGGCTCTGAACAGGAACTATAATTTTATAATATCGAAACATCATCCTGCGCAGCACCTCCGAATGCACTTTATGGATCTTGAAAAAAAGAGAACAAAGGAGACCACAATGTAAAGGAAAACAGAATAAATCCATCCATCGTTAATGAATATGTGCTATAATGCAGGTGTTCCGTAGGGCGGATGTCCATAGATATAATTTTTCTGCCCTTAAAATGCATTTTGGGGAGAGAGGTGGCCGAAGATGATAAATAGTACTCATCAGAGAGCTTATCAGATCATGCACGGGGAAAAGCATGTCGCGGATATTCATGAAAATGGAACCTGCCGGATCCTGGATGGCCGTTTTCTTCCATATGATCTTTGGCTGGAGGAAGCTAAGGATATCGATACGCGTCTGAACAATCTGACCAATTTCTACGCCTGGTGTTCGGGCAGGATTCTGACACTGGACCGCAAATACGCAAAAGAGATCCTGAACAGCATCGGATTTTCACAGGCAAGAACCGACAGAGAGCGGGCTGAGATTGCCCTGTCCTGCAAATGTCTGACGCTGACGGATATCTGGTGGGTCAGGAGGCGGATGCCCGAAGGCCTGGCTGAGGGATGAAAAGGGGTTTCATCTGCTCAAGGATGGAGACGAGGAAATGGTGGATCATGAAATTCTGGCAAGCAGGATTGCCGGATGTTTTCCCTGCAGGCAGGTTGCATACCATGAGGGAGAGTATTGCCGGCGAGAAGGTGTCCGTCAGCGATCTTGTGAGTAGTCTGGAATATTCCATGGTATCCCGTGCGGCTTACGAACTGTATGCGGTCAATCATGGCTTTGATGCGATGGAGGCCATCCTGAAGCTGGATGGGGATTCATATTATCAGATGAATATTATCGATTATCTGGTAGGGAATACCGACCGGCACTGGGAAAACTGGGGGCTGCTGGTGGATAACCGGGACAACCGACCGGTTTGTCTTTACCCCCTCATGGATTTCAACCAATCATTCCACTCCTATGATACTGTGGATGGGGCAAACTGCCTCACTGCCAGGATACGCACCATGACACAGCGGGAAGCGGCCGTGGAGGCGGTTCACCGGATCGGCCTCCCATTGAAGAGCCGGCCGGATCCTTTATGGTTTGCGGGCAGAGAAGCGGAGTGGGAGATGTTCCGGAAGAGAATGGATATCCTGAGGGAAATGGTTCCTGATATCATTCAAATATAGTAAACGCCCCCGCTTTTCGTTTACTGCCGCCGGATTCTCGCGGCTTAAAAACAGCGTAATTCCCGGGTGAATCTGTGCGATTCCAATATAAAATGCAATGTTTTCATGCATGTCCTATAACTATCTGAGAAGAATGAGGAGAAGAGAGATGAAAAAGTCCGTTTGAGCGGTATCCTGTTATCCACCCTGCTGACCGGCAGCATGATCATGCCGGCCGCTTCTGAAGAAAAGGATTTCCCCATGGATCCGTCCGCGCTGAAGCCCTGGCTCAACAGCAACGTCATCGGCATGGTGACGGAGGATGTGCAGGCGGATGTTCAGGATGACTTTTACCTGGCCGTCAATCATGACTGGCTCGCGAGCGCACAGCTGCGTCCCGGGTATACCTCCGAAAGCCCCCTGCACGCGACGCTCGACCTCGTAAAGGACCGGTGCATTGCCCTTCTGACGGATGATTCGCTCACGGGTGACGACGCGGAGCTGATCCAGTCTTATTACGAGCTCTGGCTGGACTGGGATGCGCGCAATGAGGCGGGCCTTACGCATTTTGTGCCGATGGTTGAAAGGCTGATGGCCGTGAAAGACCTTGATGAAATGACGGAATTCCTTCTTTCGGAGGAGAATTCCCTCTGGGGAACCCCGCTGGCTGAGTTTTCATACGACCGGAATTCGGAAGATTCCTCGCGCTATGAGGTCAGGATCGCTCCCGGCGAGCTCAGCCTGGAGGATTCCGACGAATATGAAGAGCTCTCTTCCTACGGGGAGAGCGTTCGCGGGCCAATCATGACAAGTGGACGTACATGCTTTCGAGATTCGGCCTTTCTGAGCAGGCTGAGGGCATGATTGCGGATGCGCTGGATTTTGAGGGAAAACTGGCCCCGTTTATCTATTCGGAAGAGGATAACGGGGATCCGGACGTGCTGCAGGAGAAGATAAACCCCGTCACCATGGAAGAACTGCGGGAGCTTCTGGCGGATTATCCGCTCTGCGCCTATATGGAGAAGTACGGATACGCGAATTCGGAGCGGATCAACCTGGATGAGCCAAAGTGGCTGGAGGCGCTGAACGCCCTGTACACAGAGGAAAACCTGGAGAAAATACGCGCCTGTGTGCTGATGAAATTTATGGACAATATCATAACCTGCTCCGATGAGGAGGCCTTCCGGAAATATCAGGAGATTGAACGCGTCCGGGATGACCTGGAGGAAAGCAAGAGTGATGAGCAGCTGGCCTACGAAGAGTGCCGTGGGGATTTCCCGAACCAGTTCGGACGTCTGTATACACAGAAATACTTTACGGCCGAAGACCGGGAGCGGATCGCATCCTTCTGCCGTGAGGTTATCGATACGTACCGGGAAATGCTGCGGCAGACGGAATGGCTTTCCGATGCGACAAAGGAGAAGGCCATTGAAAAGCTGGACAAAATGGATATTCGCGTGATTTACCCCGATAAATGGGAGGATGATTCCATGGTCCGGATCACGCCGAAGAAAGAGGGCGGTTCCTACGCGAAGGCGCAGGAGGAATTTGTGCGTACCCTGCGGGACTATGAGCAGGAGCTGTATGCGAAGCCTGCGGATCCCGAGCTTTGGATCACGGATATCCTTCAGAGCAATGCCGCCTATGTTTTCGGTGAAAACGCGTTTTATATCTATGCCGGATATCTCGGGGAGGAGATCTATCGGAGCGATATGACGATCGAGGAGCTGTACGGCGGCCTTGGTCACACCATAGCGCATGAGATTTCACATGCCTTCGATCCGAAGGGTGCGCTCTATGATGCGGATGGGAATATGGCGGACTGGTGGACCCCGGAGGATAAGGACGCTTTCAGGGAGCGGACGAAGAAGCTGATCGCCTGGTACGACAGCGTGACGGCGTTTGACGACGGGACGGCCTGCAGCGGTACCTTATGGCAGGCGGAGGCCGTGGCGGATATGGCAGGCCTCAAATGCCTGCTGAAGATGGCCGGGAAGACGGAAGGCTTCGATTATGACCGGTTTTTCAGGGCGGACGCGGCTTTCTGGCGCAGGCTCGACACGCTGCCGAAGGCGCAGATGATTACGCTTCGGGACAGCCATCCGCTGCATTACCTTCGCGGAAATGCGACAATGCAGCAGTTTGACGAATTCCTGGAGACCTACGATATACAGCCGGGAGACGGCATGTATCTGGCGCCGGAGGACCGGATCACGGTGTGGTAAGAAATATGTAACTATTAACGCAGGCATCCTTAGGGATGCCTTTTTTGTTCGAATTTTATGTTCAAACATTCAGACAATGAACCAAAAGATTTGCGGACGAATTTTTCGTCCGCAAATATCAGTTCAAAGAGTAGGTATAATCCACATGTTTTTTACAGAACAACCGGTATTCAAAATGGTGTCGATATGCCCTTGGAAAAGTTGTCAAGGCACTAAGCTGAAGTGTACGCCATTTTTTGACGTTTATCACAGCAGCCCGAAAGAACGAATCTATCAATAAAAATGCTTGCATATCCGGGAAACTTCCTGTATAATGGGTACTGCGCTGTGGTAGCATGGTAAAGCGACGCAGTGAAAAACCGTTTCAGAATAAAGGGCGGGGTGCAGTTGTATCAGAGAGATGCCGCCCGCCATGAGGAGACATATTTTGCCTATGGCTGTATTCTTTGCAGGCATGGCCGCAAAATAGTCATCCGCAGCCATGATGCAGATTGAAAAAGCATTTCATGAGGAGGAAACATGAGGAAGAGAACAGCACTGGTACTTGCAGGCATTATGAGCATGGCAGCGCTTGCCGGATGCTCCAATACAAACAATACCAAGACGACTACGGCGGCCCCCACAACGGCAGCTCCGGCCACAACGGCTGCAGCCGTCACTGAGGCTCCCAAGACGACGGAGGCTCCCGCGGAGGAGGTAAAGACCACAGAGGCTAAGACTGAGGAAGCCGCAGCCACGGAGATCGCCACCGAAGCCGGAACAGAGGCTGAAGCCGATACCGAGGCAGCCGGAAGCGAAGCGGAAGCGGACACGAAGGCAGAGCTTGAGACCGAGGGCGGCAGTGAAGCTGTGACGGACGGCGATTCCGACTGGGCATACATTCAGGACAAGGGCAAAATGATCGTCGGTATCACCATGTTCGCACCGATGAACTATGAGGATGAAAACAACGAGCTGACCGGCTTCGATACCGAGCTGACCAAGGCCGTCTGTGAGAAGATCGGCGTGGTTCCGGAATTCATCGAGATCAACTGGGATTCCAAGGAGATCGAGCTGAACTCCAAGAATATCGACTGCATCTGGAACGGCATGTGCATCACCGAGGAGCGCAAGGAAAACATGAGCATGACCGCACCGTATCTGCTCAACACCCAGGCGCTTGTCATGAAGGCTGACCGTGCGGAAGAAATCATGGCGGACGTTTCCGGCAAGAGCGTTGTGGCTGAGCAGGGCTCCACCGGCGAAGGCAAGCTTCTCGGCACCATTCCGGATGACGAGACCGTGGTGGTTTCCGCGCAGGAATTCTTCAAGGATGCAGAATATACGCCGGTCGACTCCATGGCGAAAGCCCTGATGGAGGTCAAAGCCGGAACAGCCGATCTCGCAATCATCGACAGTGTATGCGCGCTGGCCATGGTAGGCGAAGGCACCGATTATGACGACATGGTTGTCAATCTGGACAACAATTTCGGCGAGCAGGAGTACGGCATCGCGTTCCGCAAGGGCAGCGATACCGAGGCTGTTGTAAGCGAAGCGATTGCAGAGCTCTACAAAGAAGGCGTAGTTGAAGAGATCGCCGAGAAATACGGTCTGAGCGACATCCTGATTAAATAAGGTTGCTGTTGAGAGCGCAGCGGGTGCTTATCTGTTGCCGGTAGCTGCAGGTCAACTGCTCTTAACGGGGTATAGAGTCTGCTCTTTATGGCGCATACTGACCGGATACGGACAACCGGATAGAAAAATTTTACGGACCGGGGCGGAGTTTTGCCGTCCCGGTCCGCGGATTTCAGAAGCAAACGGAAAATCTTAAGCGGTCTCCATCGGAGGACAGAATATGAACAATTTTTCCGCGGCGATATCCTCCTTAAATGAAGGATTCCTGCTCAATCTTCAGCTTTTCTTCATCACGCTTGCGTTAGCCATCCCGCTGGGACTGGTCATCACCTTCGGATCCATGTCCCGGTTTACGCCGCTGCGCATCGTCACCAAAACCTTTGTCTGGATCATCCGCGGAACGCCGCTGATGCTTCAGCTTTTCGTGGTCCTCTATGCGCCGGGCCTGCTGTTTGACATCCCGATGTCCAATCGCTTCATGGCGGCGGAGATAGCCTTTGTCATCAACTACGCGGCTTACTTTTCTGAAATCTACCGTGGCGGCATTGAGAGCATCCCCAGGGGTCAGTATGAGGCCGGCGCCGTGCTCGGCATGACCAAGGTGCAGGTGTTCTTCAGGGTAGTCCTGCTGCAGTTAATCAAGCGCATTACCCCGGCTATGGGAAATGAGGTCATCACCCTCACCAAGGATACCTCCCTGGCGCGCGTCATCGGTCTTACGGAAATCATCATGAGCGCCGAGCGCTTCACCAAAAAGGGACTCATCTGGCCGCTGTTTTCCACGGGTATTTATTTCCTGCTGATGAACGGCATCCTGACGCTCCTGCTCAGAAGGCTGGAGAAGAAGATGGATTACTTCAGGGCCTAAGAACTGT
>CAMOSC010000087.1 GCA_946624325.1 uncultured Clostridia bacterium | reverse complement strand
ACCGGAACACGGATGGTTCTGGCCTGATCCGCAAGCGCCCGGGTGACGGACTGACGGATCCACCATGTAGCATAGGTACTGAGCTTGTAGCCCTTCTGGTAATCAAACTTCTCGACGCCCTTGATAAGCCCCAGATTTCCTTCCTGTACCAGATCCAGGAAGCTCATGCCCCTTCCGGTGTAGCGCTTGGCAATGCTGACCACCAGACGGAGATTGGCTTCGATCAGCCGCTCCTTAGCACCGTTGTCGCCATCCGCCTTGCGGCGGGCCAGCTCCATCTCCTCTTCCGCGGAGAGCAGCGGGATGGTGCCGATCTCCTTCAGATACATCCGGACGGGATCCTCGGTGCCGATGCCGTCTAAAAGGTCGATGGCATCGATATCGATCTCTTCCTCGTCATCCCCGAAATCGTCATCCTTATCAAAGTCTGCGTCATCCGGTCCGATATCGGCGTCTGTAACACGGAGAACATCGATTTTCTTGCTCTCCAGATACGAATAAACCTCTTCCAGTTCTTCCGGGGTCAGGTTTTCGCCTGCAAAAAAATCATTGATGTCATTGAAATCCAGCGTACGGTTTTTGCCGATCCCAAGCTCTTCCAGCTTGGGAAGTCTTTCCCTCAGTGCTTCCCTTTCCATTCCGTGTTAGTTCCTTTCCGCCCGATAGTTCCTGAACAGAACGAACAGGCCCGGAATATGCCTTCCAGGCCTGCCAGATATCGTCAAACATTCAATGCCGCATAACTGTGCAATAATAGAATATAGCACAATTTTTTTATTCTGTAAACTTTTTTTTGCCGGAGTCCTGTGATTTTTTTGTGAACATGTTGCCGTTCAGAGCCAGATGACAATCTCAGGCGGAAACCCGGATTCAGCTGGCTGAAATCCGGGTTTCCGCCTGAAATTTTCATCTGGCGAGTACGCCGCAGCTCCGGAAATGGCGTTTTTGCCTTTCCGGAGTTGCGGTTCTGAACAGGAACGTGAACAAAAACACTGTATGATAGGGTATCTCAGTGGTCGGACATCTGCAGCCAAAAACGCTGTGGGACAAGACGGCCTGATCCGCCGGGAACCGGATCAGACCGTGACCGTCTTAACCGGCTCTTCCGGCGCCGCTATGGTCATCGCCTGCCGGAAGGTATCGATCTCAACCGAGTTATGGGCACCGCCGTACTCTCCGTCCAGCGTCCAGTCAATGACATCTTCGGATTCAATGCTGACATGGCTTGCCCTGTAGCTCTGGATATATTTGGAATTCGGATTTTTCGTGACAAAATCCGCGAGAAGCGCGGGCCATTCGATCCCGGTCTCCGGATTGGCCACCAGCATGATATCCAGTTCGCCGTCCGAGAGATCGACGGGGCGGCCGGAAAGATTCCGGATTCCGCCGACGCTGTTTGCGTTGTAGATCATGCCGTAGACGAATTCTTTCTCCAGCACCTCGTCACCGATGGTGATTTTCATGCGGTACGGGCGGATATTGGCCAGCTCCTGGATGCCGTGCAGGATATAGGCGTTGTGCCCCAACAGGTTCTTTTCATCCTGCGGAGTATTCCAGGAAACCTCGGTAAAGGCACCAAAAGCGGCAACGTATACGAAATAATCATCCTGGAACCTGCCCACATCCACCTTCCGGAAATGATCTCCGGCTATAAGTTCGGCGCAGGCCTTCATCTGCTGCGGCAGCCGCAGTGTGGAAGCGTAATCGTTGGTGGAGCCGGAAGGGATATAGCCGATTTTCGGACGTTTCTCCTCCGGGAAGGTCATAATGCCGTCCACCACCTCACTGAGTGTCCCGTCTCCTCCGGAGCATACGATAAGATCATACTCCGTACCGAGCCTTGATACCAGCTCCGTTGCATGGCGTGAATATTTCGTGGTGTAAACGGTCACCTCATAATCTGCGTTGTTGAATACTTCTATAATGGCTCCCAGATTCGGACGCACCATTCCTTTGCCGGAATGCAGATTCGCGATCAGAAGCAGTTTTTTCATGAATTCACCTTCTTATGTTGTGGAACCCGCATGCCACGCAGCCGGGGACACCTCCGACAATTATAGCAAACGACAAAGTTCTCTTTACTTTGTCGTTTGCCTCGCCGGATTTGCGCCGCCCTAAGGCGGCATACTTCCCTGGCAAATCCGTGCGCATCCGCCGGAGGCTTTATAGTGAACGTCAAGTTTTTTCTGACGTTCACTATAAAACACCGGGACGCGGGTTCCAGGGTTTTACAGCAAATAGGTTTCCAGCTCGCAGGCCAGATGGGAAACGACTTCATAGCGTTTTTTCCCACTTTCTTCCGCTGCGGAAGCAGGCTCTGCATCTTTCACGGCCTCGGGAGCGCTCTTTGATTCCTCCGCGGCCTCAGCAGCCTTCTTTGCTGCTTCCGATGTCTCTGAAGCCTTCTTTATTTCTTCCTTCTGCCCTTCCGTCTTTGTCCTAGGGCGTCCGGCTTTCTTTTTCTCCGTATTCTTCTCTTCCTTCACGGTTTTTCCCTTCTTTCCCGAATCCTTTGCTTCTTTTCCTGCGGTCTTTTTCGCACCATCCGCCTTCACGGTCTCTTCCGGCTCCTGTGCTTTGATTCCCGCGGTCTCTTTCGCTTCAGGCATTTTCACCGTCTCATCCGGTTCCTGTGCTTTCATTCCCGCGGTCTCTTTTGCTTCAGGCATTTTCACGGTCTCATCCGGCTCCTGCGCCGTTGCGTTCGCGGCATTCTTCAGCCGCTCAAGACTTCCTTTCCCTACCGGCATATTCATCTACCTCCTTCGCAAGCTCCATATATTCCTTTGCGCTCCGGCTTCCCTTTTTATAGGCGATCACCGGCATGCTGCTGTCCTGAGACCATTCCACCATGCTGTCCATTCGGATATAGGAATTGAACACCGGAACATCCTGCTGTTCTTTCAGGTACTCCAGGGTCTGTTTGAAATAGTTCTTTCGGACATCCACCTTTGTGACGGCCACGCCCATGAGGCTAAGCCCCGGCGACATGCGCCGCACCTGGTTCAGGAACTCAAACATGTTGGCCAGTCCGAAAAGCCCCCAGGGACTTGCTTCCACCGGAATAATCAGCTCATCCGAGCTGTTGAGCAGGTTCATGACAAAGCAGCCGAGGGTCGGCGGCGCATCCATCAGGATATAATCGTACTCATTGGAAGAGATCACATTTTCCAGACAGCGTTTCAGGATAAACTCCCGCTGCCACTTGGTAAATAAATCAAACTCGATCCCGCTCATCAGGGAGGAGGACGGTATCAGGTCCAGGTTTTCATAGGCGGTGTGATAAATACAGTCCGACAGATCCCGCTCCTCAAGCAGCGCCCGGTAAAGATTCCGGTCGCTTTTCGCAGTCTCCAGCACCTTATCCTCCGGAAAGAAGGAAAGAGAAAGATTGCACTGCATATCGCCGTCCAGCATGAGGACCTTCCGGCCCAGAAGGGTCAGGCCGTATGCCACGTTGGCGCAGGTCGTGGATTTTCCGCTTCCGCCCTTGTTATTGGCAAAGGAAATGACTTTTGTATCCATCAGGCCTCCTCCGTTCTCCAGGTCATCCCGGGATAAACGCAGATTACGCCCTCGCTTTTGAAAAGCTGCTTCCAGGTCTCCGAAGGCTCCTTGTCTGTGACAATCATGGTAATATCCTTCAGCCCCGCAATCTCCGTGAAAGAGATACGGTCAAATTTGGAGCTGTCCACCGCGAGGATCTTCCGGCTGGCATTGTCCAGCATGGTTTTCTTAAGCTGTGCAAAGCTCTCGCTGGAATCCGTCAGGCCATGTACCTGGTCAAGCCCCTTGCAGGAGATAATCGCTTTCTCCACATGGAATGCAGACAGCATTTTCTCTGCCTGATGCCCCACGAAGGCCAGGGAACCCTCCCGCATGGTACCGCCGGTTGAGAGGATTTTCCACCCGCTTACATCCGACAGTTCAATTAACACCTCGACCGAGTTGGTGATAACCGTTATATTTTTTTTGCTTTTTATGTTTTTTGCCACAAACACGGCCGTAGAGCTGGCGTCCAGCATGATCTGATCGCCGTCCCGGATCATCACGGAGATGAGTTTGGCAATCTGCTGCTTGCCCTCCACGTTCGTGTTTTTCCGCACCACAAAGGGAAGCTCCGCGCCGGCATTCTCCTTTGCCACCGCCCCGCCATAGGTTTTTGTGGCATAGCCGTCCTTTTCCAGGCGGTCCAGATCCCGCCGGATGGTCTCCTCGGAGACGCTGAATTTGGTGCTCAGCTCACTGACAACCACTTTTCCGTCGGTCTGAAGCTGAGCCAGTATCTCATTCCTTCTCTCAATGGCCAGCACCGCCCTGTCCTCCCTTACTTTTCGGTAATTCCCGGATTGCTCCGCTTCGCTCCCGCAATCCTCCGCTCATTCGGATTCCGCGGGGCCCCTGCCCCGCTGCATCCTCATGTGCGGGCGGGTCATTCATGGTCTGTCCGATACCCATGCAAGCGCGGCACCGGACAGACCATTCTTACTTTACGGTAATTCCCGGATTGCTCCGCTTCGCTCCCGCAATCCTCCGCTCATTCGGATTCCGCGGGGCCCCTGCCCCGCTGCATCCTCATGTGCGGGCGGGTCATTCATGGTCCGGCCGGTGCCCGCGCAAGCGCGGCACCGGACAGACCATGATGACCCTGGAATTACAAAATATGCTCCCTGATCTGCTTATCGGGTCTGGCGATTACGGAGGAATCGAGGAACATGCCGCCCTCCGACACCGTGGCCCTGGCCCTGCGGATTGCGGCCTCCACGGCGGCAACCTCTCCGGTCAGCAGCATATAGCTCTTTCCGCACATACCTCTGGCCAGGCGCAGCTCAATCAGCTTTACCTGGGCGGTTTTGGCAGCCTGATCCGCCGCCACGATAATAGCCGCGGCATCGTAGGTTTCCAGCACGCCAAGCGCGTCCACTGCCTCAATCTGCGCAGCCCCGTAGATCGCGGGGAAAATATCCTCGTGGGGATTTCCAAGCACAAAGCTGTCGATCAGGTGGGTTCCGTGGGCGGTCTTTGCGGTCTCAACCGCTGCATTGACTGCGCTCAGGTCCCCGGTCAGAATGACAATATATTTCCCGGGACATACGGTGGTGCACTCAATGATGGAAACCTCGGAGGTTTTAACCATCGCGTCCGCAGCCGTAATCCCGGCGGATACCGTTTTAAATTCGGCCATACCGATTGCTCTGCTCATAGTCGGTCACATCCTTCTTCTGTTATCGGGCTTGATGACGCGCTCCGGAAAACGTCTCTCCGGCGTCATCAAAAACGGCATATCCTGCCGCAGCGCACTGCTCATTCCGCGTCTATCATCACAAACTGGTCGTTCGCTTCCCGCACTATGCCGCTCATGGAGGCATGGATGGCTACCGAAAGACCAGCCGCAGGGCTGCCGATCACGCTTCCCCGCTCCACATGCTCCCCGGCTTTTACGGCAGGCAGGGCCGGTGCCCCGATATGCTGCCGAAGCGGTATTTTCACGCGCTTTACGGACACGGGACTTTCATCCAGGGGCGCCTCCCCGTTATACCTGGCAAGATCCAGCCTGGCTATCAGCCGCTCGATCGGTGCCTTGCGGTACTCGCGCTCCGGAGATACCGGTGCAGCCTCAACAGCCGGAGGCTTGACGCCCGCGGCCCGAAGACCGTTCTTGTACTCCGCCATCAGCGACCGCGGGCTTAATCCCTGGAAGCAGGAAAACAGCTCGCACAGACCGCAGGAGGAGCAGAAGAATGTGTTCAGGAAGATATTGGGCTCCTGTACATCCTTGCAGGTGGCGGCGCGCATGAACAGATGCGGCTGTATGGGATGTCCCAGCGCATGCCTCGGGCAGAGATCCGTGCACATGCTGCACTGGCAGCAGCAGGATGCCGCCCTTTTCAGGTTTACCTGCGGGTTCTGGAGCTTGCGCTGCACCAGATAATGCTCCCGCGGAAGCACCAGCACCGCGTTGGTGGTTTTTGTCACCAGGGACTGTGCGCTTCCGATAAAGCCCATCATGGGACCCCCGATAAAATATACGGGGTCAGGGATTTTTGCCCCGCCCGCAAGCGCCACGCACTCCTCGATGGTACAGCCGATGGGGACACGCACGGTCACGGGACGGTTTACCTCCGCCACAACGCTCACCAGCTTGTCTACCACCGGGGTATTCTCGTTCAGCATCCGGTAAAGGTTGTACATGGTCTCCACGTTGAAAACCGCCACGCCCGATTCGATGGGCAGTCCGCCCGGACGCACGACCTTGCCGGTAGCTTCATATATCAGAACGACTTCATCGCCCGCCGGGTATACCTCGTCCAGCAGGGCGATGCGCATTTTCGGGAACTGCCCGATATATGCGCGCAAAGCCTCAATTGTTTTCGTGTATGCTTTCTTGATGCCTATGACCGTTTCCCGCACACCGAGCGTTTCCCCCACCAGGGCGAAGGTCTTCATGATTTCATAGGCGTATTTTTCCAGGAGCTGCCTGTGAAGACGCAGAAGCGGCTCGCATTCCGCACAGTTGAGCAGAATGATCTCCGCGTTCTCACTGAGCTTGGCATAGGTGGGGAAACCCGCACCGCCGGCTCCGACAACACCGCCTGCTTTCAACACCGCGCTTAATTCTCTGATCTCCATAGCCGTCTACTCCAGATCTCTTCCGTCATCAATAATGCCCACGATCGCCGCGTCGATCGGCGCGTGTTCCATGTCGCAGCCGATTCTGGCCGCGCTGCCGGTCGCAACCAGCACGTATTCCCCGATACCCGCTCCTATATTGTCGATTGCCACAATCCGATTCTGCGGAAAGCCGGGAGCGGGTTCTATAATCATAAATTTATTGCCGACCAGATTGTCATTTTTTCGTGTGGAAACAATCTTTCCAACGACTCTTCCTGCAAGCATCCGCACTTTCCTGCCTTTCAGTTCTCATTTCCGGTAACCGTTCACAGCCAGACTCAGGAAACGGTAATAATACCATCTCCGTGCGTTTCTGCCTCCGGGGCGCTTTACAGCCTCCTGATAACACCTCTTATGCGCTATATACGCCGGATAACCGGTGTCTGGCACCGCCTTCCGCGCCCGGCATGACAGAACATATGATACGGAAACGCTGTTCTGTTCGGCGTTTCCCTTATCGCTTTATAATCGTAACCTTATCTCCGGTCTTGATCTTGGAAGCGTTTGCCTCATCGGTATCGATGTGCATCTCCAGCGTAAAGGTATCGCTCACGCGGATCTGCACGTGGTTGAAGATGGTTCCGCGCTCATTCTCGGAGCGCACGGAAACCTCCTGTCCGTCCACCACACCCGCCGCCTGCGCATCCGCCGGCGTCATGTGAATATGCCGCTTGGCAATGATGCAGCCTTCCTTCAGCTGCAGCACGCCCTTCGGGCCCACCAGCGCGATGGGTGCGGATCCGGCAATATCCCCGGACTCGCGGATGGGTGCTTTTATGCCGAGACTCATGGCATCCGTAGCGGATATCTCCACCTGGGAGGCCTTGCGCACCGGGCCGAGAATGCGGACATTCTCGATTGCGCGGAGCTTCAGTCCGATGATGGTAACCGTTTCATTGGAGGCAAACTGTCCGCCCATCAGGTCTTTTTTCTTGGTCAGATGATAGCCCTCGCCAAAGAGAGCCTCCACATCTGCCTGCGTGAGATGGACATGGCGTGCGGAAACGCCAACCGGTACCTGATAGCCCGTATCCGCGTTTTTCTCCGCCTCCAGCGCCTGTATGACCAGTCTGGTAATTTGTTCTACCTGCGTCATCTGCCGCACCTTTCCCGGGAAAATATTTCCCCGTTGTTCTTTTTCCGGAAACACCCCTGCGGATGTTCCCCTGCCGGCACAGTGCCGTCCGGATGCGCGAAGAACCGTCCGCGCATCCACCCTTTGCCTCAAGCCGTACCGGCAGTCCCCTTAAAGGGTGTCAGGAAAGCCGTTTCCCCGGCCTCTCCCGACAAGGCGGGCTTTGGCGGGCAGCCCGACGGGGCTGCCCCTTACAGCCGTTCAGTCCTTATTTCAGAACCGGCAGAATCTTCTCAACATCGTTGTGCGGTCTCGGGATGACATGGGTGGCAACCAGCTCGCCGAGCTTGGAAGCTGCGGCTGCACCGGCCTCAACGGCTGCGTTAACAGCGCCTACATCGCCGCGAACCATCACGGATACCAGTCCGGATCCGATCTTCTCGGTTCCGATCAGGGTAACGTTTGCTGCCTTTAACATCTGGTCAGCTGCCTCAATGTTTGCTACTAATCCTCTGGTCTCGACCATTCCTAATGCTTCCTGTGCCATTTTATTTCCTCCTTGGTTGATGGCTGCAGCTTTTTGCTGCAAAATGTTCATGATGCGCCGGAACCCTTCCGGCATTCCGCGCTGTATCTATGACTGCGGATCTGTTTTGTTTCCGGGTTACGAGCCGCAGCCCCGCAGGGGCGCCGCCCGAAGCCCTGCCGGCCTTTTCTCCGGATGCCTTCCGGTCTCCGGCCGCACGCAGATCCGATTGCAGCCGTTTCATGGAACGCCCCGCCCGCAGGCGGAGCCGGTACGTCTGCCTCCGGAACCGTTGCAATAACCCGGACGGTTCCTTACTTCTCGGCAATATCCGCCGGGGTCAGCACGGATTTTCCCTTCACCCTGCTGGCGCTCAGCCGTACCATTTTTTCGGTTTCCTCATGCGGATTTGCGATCACATAGGAAGCCACGGGTTTTTTGATTCCCCGGGTACAGCCGGCCTCAACGGCCTGCTTTACGGCGGAAACCTCGCCCTGGACCACGACCGTTACAAGACGGCCGCCCAGCTTTCTCTCCCACGTGACAAATTCCACATCCGCGGTCTTAACCATCTGATCCAGGCAGTCCACCGCGGCGGTTACGCCGGATACTTCAATAAAACCGTATGCCTGACCCATGTGTGATGTCCTTTCGGAATTACTTCAGGGACGGAAGAATCTTCTCCACGTCATTGTGCGGTCTCGGGATGACATGTACCGCTACCAGCTCTCCCAGACGGGATGCCGCTGCAGCGCCGGTTTCCGTGGCAGCCTTCACGGCGCCTACGTCGCCGCGGACCATGACGGATACCAGTCCGGATCCGATCTTCTCGGTTCCGATCAGGGTAACCTCGGCGGCTTTTACCATTGCATCGGCTGCCTCAATGGCAGCGACCAGTCCCCTGGTCTCAATCATGCCTAATGCCAGCTGTGTCATACTTTTTCCTCCTGTAGTACAAGGGGATCTCCTCAAATACACCGATACATCCGACCGGGCTTTCAGTTCCCTCTTTCTTTCTGTGCCTTCCGGTTTCCGGAATGCCTTTTATACGCTCAACCGGGTTTTTACGCCCGTACCGTCCCAATGCCTTCCGTTTCCGGAAGACCTGTCAGGTCTTGTCAAAGGCCTTTATCTTGAACATCGGTTCTGTCTGCTCATCGGGGCTTGCGATCACAAACGACGAAATCACCCCGGTAAGATTCTCCGCAACAGCCTTTCCGGCTTCGATTGCGGCTTTCACATCCTCGACGGAACCCCGGAATTTTACCAGAACAATGAGCGGAACGGGAAGCTTGTCCGCGTTTGCCGGCTTGTTCTTGTCAAAGGGCTCCATGGTGACGTTGGCAGCCTTGCAGCCGGCATCTCCCGCCGCAAAAGCCGCGACCAGCCCGTAGACCTCAAGAAATCCTATTGCCTGTGCCATTGTTCTTCTCCCAGTTTACTTTTTCTCTGTCCGCCCCGGCAAACAGCCATCCTGCCGGTCCGCCTGCATGCGGGCGCTTTGCGGAAAGCACCGGTTTATCCGGCATTTTCCATTCATGCTCAAATACCGTCCTTACCCGGCGACAATCGCGATCTTGTAGCCTTCCTGGCGAAGGTTCACGCCCATGGCCTCGTTGATCTGCTCCAGCGGGAAGCGGTGGGTCACCAGCTCGTCGATGGGAAGGCCGATACCCTTCGCCCTCTTGAGGAAATCAAAGGTGGTGGCGTAATCCCTGAGGGTGTAAACCCAGGAGCCTACCATGGTCAGCTCCTTCGAGCAGATGTCGAAGTGCGGATTGATGGTGGCGTCGCCGGCGTTGATGAAGAAGCCGAGCTCGCAGAGGCCGCCGCCGTTGCGGATAAACTTGTAGATATTGGAATGGCCTGCCGGGGAACCGGTGCACTGGAAGCCGAAGTCCGCCGGATGTCCGCCGAAGCACTGCTCCACAGCGGCCGTCAGGGCTTCAATGCCCTTGTGATCCGCAAAGTTCACGGAAGCGGAGGCTCCCATCTTCTTGGCCATCTCAAGGCGCTTGTTGTTTCCGTCAACCGCAACGATGGTCTCGATACCCATGGTGCGCAGCACGGCGATGCAGATCAGGCCGATGGGGCCGCAGCCCTGTACCACGACTCTGGAGTTGAAGCGGAGGATGCCGGTGGTCTTCGCGCGCTCTACCGCATGTACGAGCACCGCGCAGGGCTCGATGAGGATGCGGCTGGTCAGGTCCAGATCGCTTACGTTGAAGACGGTGGAACCCTTGCGGATGAAGATGTAATCGGAGAACCATCCGTTGAGATGGATGTCGTCATCCGGAAGAAGACCGTAAACGTCGGCTCCGCCCACATTCTGCTTGTTCAGGTCGAACATGGTGATGTCGGGATTGTCCTTGAAGATCATGCAGGTGACAACCTTGTCTCCGATGTGGAGATCCTTGCCCGCGCTGTCCTTCTTCACGTTTTTGCCCATCTTCACGATCTCGCCGGTGCCTTCATGTCCCAGGGCAACCGGGATGAGATTGAAGGGATCCTTGCGGAATTCGTGGGCATCGGTGCCGCAGATGCCGCAGCCCTCAACCTTTACGAGGATATCGTCATCGCCCACCTCGGGGATCGGATACTCCTTGATCTCAAACTTCTCAAGCTGGCTCAGAACCGCAACCCTGGAGGTCTTCGGAATGGGGCCTGCCGCAGCGGGTGCGGACGCGGGCGCCTGTCCGGACATGCTGGCCAGAACCTGCCGCACGATTTCCTCTATATTCACATTATTAGCTGCCATTGTTATTCCTTTCCTTTATGTCAGCGAAAGCTTTTTTGCTTCCGGTAACCGCGGCCCGGCAAACGGGATGCTTTTCTTATATGCTTCCTCCCGGCCGTACCGCTTCATGCGCTTACCGGATGCAGAGGCTGTCGCTCATGACGCAGCGGCGCTTCTTGGTGAAGCTGCTCGCGCTGGTCAGGCCCTCGCCGGTGCGGCTCGCGATGGTGAAGGTGCAGAAGCCCTCTCCGCCATAGCCCAGGGCCGCATAGGACGGTGCGTTCTTCACGAGAATCGCGGTATCCATGGCACGCGCATAGCGGGTGAGATGATCCACGTTTTTGGAGTGGATATGCGCCGAATGGCGGTTTCCGTGCTCCAGCCAGAGGGCATCCTCAAGAGCCTGCTCGAAATCCCTTGAGCGCACCACGCCGAGAATCGGCATCATCAGCTCGGTGGCGATAAGCGGGTGCTCCTTCGGTCCTTCAAAGACGATGCAGCGGATATTCGGAGCCGCATTCACGCCGATCATGGACAGGAGCGTGCGCGCATCCTTGCCGACGCAGTCGCGGTTGAGTACGCCCTTGGCGTTCATGACCGTTGCGGTCAGCTTATCCTGCTCTTCCTTCGATGCCAGGTAGCAGTCGTTCTCGGCAACCAGCTCATGCATCAGCTCGTCGCAGATTGCGTCCACCGCCACGATCTCCTTCTCGGCGATGCAGGGCAGGTTGTTGTCAAATACGCAGCCGTTTACGATATCCCTTGCAGCCTTCGGCACATCCGCCGTCTCGTCGACAAGTGCGGGCGGGTTGCCGGCGCCTGCTCCGATGCCCCTCTTGCCGGAGGAGAGCACGGCTGTGACCACGCCGGGACCGCCGGTGGCTACGAGCAGGGAAATATCCTTATGCTTCATCATGATGGCGCTGGAATCCAGCGTGGGCTTGCGCAGGGAGCAGGCCACATTGTCCGGGCCGCCCGCCTCAATGGAGGCCTCATTTACCAGG
>CAMOSC010000086.1 GCA_946624325.1 uncultured Clostridia bacterium | reverse complement strand
CCCGTTCTCCGCAGAATCTGTCACCGCATCCGCCGCTGTCCCGTTCCCCGCAGGATCTGTCACCGCATCCGCCGCTGTCCCGTTCCCCGCAGGATCTGTCACCGCACCTGCTGCTTTCCCGTTCTCCGCAGAATCTGTCACCGCACCCACTGCTGTCCGGCGGCCGGAAGACGGCTGGTTAAAAACCACCAAAGCCGCTGCCAGCACCGCCAGGGCGGCGCACCAGGCCAGAGCGCTTTTCCTGATTTTCATGAACAGCCTCCTTTTTGCTTATGAGCGGGCGTGCGTCCGGCACCGTCCGTTTCCGGTCCCTTCAGCACGATTTTGCCCGCCCGGAAGCTGATCGCCTTTTCCGGGCATTTCCCCATGCACGAACCGCAGTGAATGCACTCGTGGTCGCCCACGAAGCGTACATCCATGGGGCAGGTGCGAAGGCATAAGCCGCAGCTGCTGCATTTTGTGGCATCCACCCGCACGCCCAGCAGGGCGATGCGCGCAAAGAACCCGTAGAGGGCACCGAGCGGACAGATGAAGCGGCAGAAAGCCCGGTAAACAAAAATGCACACCGTAACGGCAAACACCAGGATTTCAAACTTCCGGGTAAAGAGAATTCCCAGCATGCTGAATTTATCCGCATTGGCCGGATGGGACAGCAGCCCAACGGCCCCCTCGAGCGTGCCGGCGGGGCAGATATATTTGCAGAAAGCCGGAACCGGGATTTTCTGCAGGCCGTACCAGAGGGGAATGATCACCACGAAGACCGCCAGAATAACGTATTTCAGCCAGGTGAGCACCCGGGTAACCCTGCTTTTTTGAAGCTTCGGCGTGGGGATTTTGTGCAGCAGCTCCTGAATGAGCCCCATGGGGCAAAGCCAGCCGCAGATTACACGCCCCAGTGTCAGCCCGAAGAGCAGCAGCATCCCAACCATATAAAATGCCGGGCGGTTGGCCCGGGAGGCAATGGCGTTCTGCAGGGCGCCGAGCGGACAGGCTCCCACCGCGGCCGGGCAGGAATAACAGTTTAAGCCCGGCACACATACCGCTTTTGCCGGACCCGTGTAAATTTCTCCCTCCACAAAGCCTCTCAGGTGCGCGTTCTGCAGCAGGGCCGCATACAGCTGCACCAGGCGCCTCGTGGTGGGTCGGTGGTTCCGCCACCAGACATTCAACTTATCCAAGACCGATACACTCCGTACAGATATTGATGGCTTTGATGAGCACATCCTTAAGGCCGCCGTTTAAAACGCCAAGAACCAGGAGAATCACGGCAGCTGCATACAGGCAGATCCGCAGGATCCTTTTACTCCTGCCCTCCGTCACCGTTTTCATGGGGCCCGCCGCGCCGGGCTTCTTTTCCCGTGGAACCCGGACGCTGTCCGGAGCAGTCCCCAGGAAACACAGGGCACTGATCACGGCCGCAAACCACAGCAGGGCCAGCGGGCTGATCCGCAGCAGTGCGCCTTCAACCGCTTCCCTCGTGAAAATGGGTTCCATGGCGGAGCCCGCCGCCGCGCGGCGTTCCAGGCCGCCAAAATAGAGCATCAGCGCGGCAATGCAAAGGGCGGCGCCAAGCAGAAGTGTCAGCACCGCAACGGTGCGAAGCAGAAATCTGCGCAGCCGTTCGGAGCAATGCTTTCCTTTTTCTGTTTCAGACAGCCTGCCCTGAACCGTTTCCGACTTGTCTATTTTCATCTACCACATACCTCGATACACAAAGCGGCGTGACCGGATGGGCAGAAAACCATCCGCCTGCCCGATTCCGCAGCCAGGCATTCGCAGCCTCCTGCTGCTTTTGTCCGTCACCCGGCTTCTCAGTACCCGGCGGCACTCAGGGCAGCATCTATCTGTTCCTGCGTAAAACCGTCGTAATTCAGCTGTCTTCTCATCTGGGCTTTTGAGAGATCGCGCAGCTGCAGGTAGGACTGAGCCTTTCTGGCTGCCTGCGCGTTCCAGTCCGCCCCGACGTTATCTGCGCCGTAGGCGCCCTCCGGGGCCGTAAAGCCTTCCTCCTCAAGCGCCTTTGCAAGACCGTCCCGGGAATAGGCCTGCCGCGAGAGCAGCGCCTCCGCCTTTGAGACAGCCTGCGCATTCCAGTCCACATTCAGCGCATCCGCCCCGGCAATGGCCTCCTCCAGGGAAAAGCCCTCATACATCAGCTGACTGATCAGTCCCTCTCTTGAGAAGGAATGAAGCAGCAGATAGGAGGCCGCCTTCCCAGCGGCTTTCGCCGTCCAGTCCGTCTCAAGGGCTTTTGCGGCGTAGGCCGCATCTTCCTGCGAAAACCCTTCCGCTGTCAGCTGTTCCTGAAGTCCCTTTCCTGAAAAATCCCCATATTCGAGGATTGCCTGGGCGCGCTCCAGAGCGGCCTCCATGGATTCCGTGACAATCGGGAGCGCCTGGGCTTCGGCCGTTTTGCCGGGCATGCCGGCGCGCTTCGCCCCTTTGATCTTCCTGAAAGCGGTAACCTGGTAGACACCGGTTTCACCGACCCGCGCCTTTGTATCGGTATACTCTGTTTGAACCGTGTCGGCGAGCTTCTGCATAAGCCCGTCCCCGTACTGCACGCCGATCCGGTAGCCGTCCGCACCGTCCAGCGCGTCCCAGGAGAGAACCACTGCTCCCTCCGCGCCTTCGGCCTGCAGGTTCTGAACCTCCGGCAGGCGTTTTATGCCATAGACCGCCTTTTCCGGTGCGCTTCCCCGCACGATGCTTCCATCCGCTTCTTTTTTGTAGGGCAGCACCCAGTAATAGCTGTATGCGGTCATGGAAGCGTTTTCATCTTTATAAAAGGTATTCGCCGTATAGCCAATCTGACCGGTCTCCTCTTTTCCGGAACGCCTGCCGATAATGTATCCTTCCGCCTCCGGCAGCTCATCCCAGGAAAGCTCCACACCCTCATCCGTGGAAACGGCTTTCAGGCCGGACACCGTCCAGTCGGATATTTCAGTTCCCGGATCCGCCGGGAGCGTCTCTTCCTCCTCCCCGGCATCACTGTTCCGCCAGGAAGAGAAAAAGCCGGTTATGGAAGGCTTTCCTTCCGCCTCTGATGACGGCTCCTCCGGGAACGGCTTCTCCGACAGCCATTCTGCCGCGGAAAACTCCGCAGTCATCTCCTCTGCCGTGCTTTCTTCAGCCGTAGCTCCCTCGACAGGATACCCCTCCGTAGACAGACCCGCAGCAGCCAGTGCAAGCGCTGCCAGGTAAACAATCCCTCTCCTGCCAAAATGCAGTTTTGTACTTTGCCCTAATGGCCACGGATGACTATTTTGCAGCCACGCCCGCAAAAGCGCAGCCGTGGGCAAAATATGTCTCCTGCCCAAAGGCACCTTTTCAGATGCCCGACTTGCCGATGCCCCGCAGAGCATCATATCTCGTCCCCTCTTCAGCCATCCATATCTCATTGAAAATCCTCCGGTGTATCTGAAGGCCGGCTCTCCGCCGGCAGTCTCTCTTTTACTTAACGCAGTATAGCATATTTTTACGGCTCACACAACCGTCCCGGAAGTCTTTGACCGAATAACCCCGCGAAGACACCGGGGATCATTCCGGCCCGCGAACCGAAGCCTGACGGCATTTTCCAGACGCTGCACGCATGGCTGTAAAATGGAATACGGATCGCGGCTCACATCGCCGCAAAATGGAATACGATCCGTACCGCGGCATTCCGGTCAAGGATTGACAAGCAAATCCCAAAACACTACAATAAAAGAGGATAATCCCGACTCCCCACGGGAGTCGGAGCGTCAGCAAGTCATGCATCTGAAAAGTGGTTTCAGGGGGAAGGATGGACCTATGTACCGGGTACTAATAGCCGACGACGAGAATTCCGTTATTCAGTCCCTCAGGGCTTCCGTGGACTGGAGCAGTATGCAGTTAGAAGTGGCGGGAACCGCCTCGGACGGCGAAGAAGCCCTCCGCCTTGTGCGGGAGCTCGGCATCGATATCGCCATCCTGGATATCCGCATGCCCGGCTTCAGCGGTCTGGAGCTGTGTGCAAAGCTTCGTGCCGCCAACAGCCGCATACAGCTGCTCTTAATCAGCGGATACGCGGAGTTTGCCTACGCGGAAAAAGCCATCCAGTACGGCGTCATCGCCTACTGCCTGAAGCCCCTGGATTACGAAAAAGTTACGCAGACCCTGCTGAAAGGCATCAAAAACCTGAAAGCGCTGGATCACAGCTACGATCCCAGGAACCTGCTGGAGATGATCTCCGCCCACGAGGATGATGAGGTCCGTGATTTGCTTCGGTCCGCGGGCTTTTCCGATACGGACATCTATCCCGCCGTCTCCGTCGGCGGCAGCAAGCTTGCCGTTGTGCCCGAAGCCGGGCAGACCATTCATCTGGGCCGCAACAAATGGGGATATCTCTTCAAGAATCTGCGCAGTGACAGCTGGTTTCTGGATAAATGCCGCCTGTTCGGGATCAGCGGCTTCGGCGTACTGCAGCAGTCGGTGCAGATTTCGGAGCTGAAGCCGGCGCTTGAGCTCTGCAGTGCCATGGCCTGCCAGTTTTTCATTGACCCTGCGCAGCTCATCTGCCATGAAAGCGCGGACAGCCAGGCTGACAGTTGGAACGACCGCATTCTCCAACAGATTCAGGAAGGCAGCTGGAACCGCATCTCCGCGATCCTGAAGGAAATCCGCGACAGCGGCATGCAGGATTTCACCGCCAGAAGCGCCCTGCGCCTCTGCAACCTGATCTATTCCATCCCGCTGTTCCGCGATATGGAAACCGACCACTACCTCTACAGCATTGAACAGCTGGTATCGGAATACGGCTCCTTTGAAAACATGCTGGATACGCTGTGCCGCCTCATAGAGTCCATCAGCCTCCGCATGGACGGCGTATCCTTCTCAAACAGCGCCTTCATGAAGCTGCTGCTCTACATCAATCAGAATTACCGTTCCGATATCTCCCTCTCCTCCGCCGCGCAGGAGCTCCACATGACGCCGAACTACATCAGCCAGCTCTTCAAAAAGGAGACCGGCGATACCTTTGTGCACTATATCACGCAAAAACGTCTGGACGACGCGAAAAGGCTTCTGCTGACCACGCAGAAGCCCGTAACGGATATCGCCATTGAAGTCGGATTCAACGACTATTTCTATTTCAACCGCATTTTCCGGAAGAACCTCGGAATCACGCCCTCCCAGTTCCGGGAGCAGGGATAATGCTGTCCGTCAGCAGTTTAGGAACTGCAGATGCGGAAGCCCGCGAGCGGCTTCCACGCAGCTGTTCCCGAACAGAGATCCGGACTCCGGATTATCCCCCTGCACATCACAGCGCTCTCGGCGGAAACTGTAAGTGCCCGTCATTTTATTCTGTCATTGTTACCGTCCAGAGCCGGACTCCGGAAATGGTCCTGAACAGCAACATGTCATTCACGATAAAACAACCGGCAGAACAATCGTAACCGTGGTGCCGTCTCCCACCGCGCTCTCAACCTGCAGTCCGCAGTCCGCACCGTACTGGAGCCGGATTCTGGCATTGGTGTTCAGCACGCCCACATGGGCGGAGGTATCCGTATACTCCCGCTTCAAAGCCTCCTGAAGCTCCTTAAGCTGCTCAGCCGGGATTCCCGCGCCGTCATCCTTGACTGTCAGAATGAGCCGATCCTCTTCCCTTCTCGCGCCGACGAAAAGACTTCCCTTCCCCTTAACCGGTTCCAGCCCGTGGAATATGGCGTTCTCGACAAGAGGCTGGAGCAGCATCTTGATGACCCGGCAGGGGTAAAGCTCCTCCGGAATAAAGAAATAGACGTCTATTTTTCCGGCGAAGCGCTGCTGCTGGATACGCACGTACGCTTCCGTAATGCGTATCTCATCCTCCAGCCGCACCTCCTCCTCCCCCTTTGCGCTGTAGCGGAAAATGGAGGCCATGTCCGATGTCATCCGGACAATCTGCGGTGCGTCCTTCTCTATGGCGATGGTGCGGATCACTTCCAGCGTATTGTAGAGGAAATGCGGGTTGACCTGGCTTTTCAGGTACGCAAGCTCCGCCTCCTGCTTCTCCACCTTCAGCTCGTAGAGATCCATGGTCTGATGGAAAATCTTGCGGTTGAGCTCATCGATGTCCCTTAACATCAGGTCAAACTCACGGCTGATCTGAGTGATCTCCGCACAGCCGCGGATGTTTTCCTGCACCTCATGCTTGTAGGCGTTTTTCTCACGGATACCCCGGATGGTCCGGTCAAACTGGGCCAGGGGCCGGATGACGCCGAAGGCGAGGGTCAGGATCAGAAGAAGGCAGAGCAGCGCTGCCACGGCGATGGACGAATAGGTGAGCAGGCGAATCCGCCCCAGCTGTTCGGTTACGCCGGCCCTGGCGGTGTTCATGCCGCTGATCAGGTAAAAGTCCGGCTCATCCAGCATAAAGCGGTGGATATAGGTGTTTCCCCGCCGTATGGATTTCTCCGTGCTTCCTTCTGAAAGCGCCAGGGCCTGTTCCGCTTCCTCCGTGTCTGTCCCGAAGCTCCAGAGAATGCGTTCTCCGTCCGTAACCGCATAGAAGCAGCCGGTATTTTCCTCCGGAACCATGTTGTAGGAGGCCGTGCTGACGGATATGACGACAATTCCCCGTTCCGTTTCCCCCGGAATATCTATCCCGGCAGCAAAGCAGAACATATCCGGCCTGGAGACCTGGGCGGAAAAATTGTGCGGACGGAAGCCCAGCCAGGAAAAGGACATTCCGGTCATCTGCCCCTCAATTTCCTCCAGTTCCCGCTCGCTGTAGACGCCTGAGTAATGAATTCTCTCGCCGGACAGAGCCACATCCTCGATCACCGGATCCAGCAGCAGGTAGGAGGCAGAGACCGTCTCTATGCCGTGCATCCAGTCGCTGGTGCGGTCGTAATCCTGCTGCAGGACCCTTGCCACGCTCTCATCCTCCGCAAGGCGCCCGCAGATAATACGCATCTTGTTGATCAGGAGATTGAGCTGGTTGCCAAGCCGCTCCCCGGTAAGCCTTATGTGTTCATCCTCCGTGTGGTAGATGACCTCCCTGGTGGAATAGCTGATCAGCACCGAAACCGACAGAAACGCGGCAAACATGATCATGATGATGATGCGCAGCTGCGCTTTGATGCTCAGTTCCCGGAATTTCATAAGCCGACCGCCTTTCCCCACGCCGTTTCCGGCGTCGCAGCATGCTCGCCGGATGCAAATGCAAGCGAAAGCATGGATTTCAGCCAGCTGAATCCATGCTTTCTCACGGATTTGCGCCTGGCTCTGATTCACTATATCCGCAACCGTTCAGAGCCCGACTCCGGAAATAACAAAAAGCAGCTCTGAACGCTTACAGTATATGCCAAAACCGGCCGGGAAGCAATTGCTTCCCGGCCGGCCATCTCCAGGGGCATCCTTACCGGATACGCCCTGTGCACTGCTTCTTACGCCGAAACCGGCCTGCCTTTGACGGGGCCCTATCGGTTTCCGCCCCCTTTCCTCCGGAATGATGCCTTCGGATAAAAGGTATGCGGTTTCTGATTATTCAGCCATGGCGGCGTTCACATCCTCGATGATATCCTCCAGGCCGTCGAACTTGTAGTCGTCAATGATCTGTGCCCACATATCCTCTACGTCGTCAGTTCCGGTCATGATGTTGATCAGGTCGTCGTCAACGGTAAGGGCGAAATCGCTTTCCAGGCCGATGAAGACATTGGTGCAGTCGTAGTTATAGGGCTGTACCTCGATCTGTCTGGCCTGCTCGATGAGGCTGTTTCTGATCTCCACATAGGGCTCGGGCAGCGTGTTCGGATAGATCTCGGCGTTCGGCTTACCATCGGTCCATGCGGCCAGATATGCGAGGGTACGGATGCTGTTGAAGACAGCGCCCGGATCGTTGTCGCAGATGGCGTAGGAGATAGCGCCGTTCTCATCGTACTCAAAGGTCTTTCCTTCAATACCCGCGGTGGTAAGGATGGAACCCTCATCGGACAGCAGGTAATCATACAGGGCCAGGATTCTCTCCAGCTTCGCATCGTCCACATGGGAGCTGATGTAGGACTCACTCCATGCATAATCCCATACCGGATAGGTCGGGTTCCCGTTGATATCCTGCATGAGATTCAGGAAGCGGCAGTCCTCCAGGACTTCTCCGCCGTACACATCCTGCCAGTATTTGCCTACATCGCTGTAGATGTTGGCTGTTCCGCCGTCATAAACGATGGCTGCGTTTGCGCCTTGCAGGAATTTCTCGCCGGCCTGTGAGGAGGTGTTTACGGCGATATCCTTCTCAATGGTTCCGTCCTCATAGAACTCACGGACCATCTTCCACATGGGAAGGGCATCCGCGCCGAGCTCTTCACCCGCAAAGTAAGCGGGAACATAGGAGCCGTCCTCCTGCTGTGTCCAGTAGAAGGTCACACCGGAAACTGCGCCAAGCTGCATGGTGTAGGGTACGAATACGCCTGCCAGAAGCCTCGGGCCCTTTGCGGTCATGCCCTGAATATTCTTGCCCTCCGGGTCAGCCTCGATGATCTTCTGGATCATATCGTGGAATTCCTCCCAGGTCTCCGGCTCCTTCTCGACGCCGGCCTCCTGGGCCAGATCCCAGCGGTATACGATGGGACGGTCAATGCTGGTTGCAGCCTGCTCCTGATAGGATTTACGGAAGATGCAGAAGGTCTTTCCGCCAATCTGGCAGGTGGAAAGCTCCGGATCGTCCAGATATGCCTCGAGGGACGGATAAGCGGAGAGGTCATCCGGGATCTGCTTCAGCAGGCCCTCGTTCGCCCACTTTGCGAAAGAAGAGGTGGTCCTGGCGGCGCCCATGAAGATATCCGGAAGGGAATCGGAGGCTGCCCAGAGCTGCAGCTTCTGCTCATAGTCATCCCAGGAGATGTTCTGCGGAATCAGGGTGATGTTCAGCTTCTCTTCTAGCGTTGCGAGAACCTCGTCGTTCTCCGTTCCGGTGAGTGCGGACTCCACATCCCAGTATGCCACGGTAATGTCCATATGCTCGGAGAAATCGGGGCCTTCGGACTCCGCCATGGCGGGAGCCGCGGTCATCAGTGTGCCGAGTGCCATTACACCGGCGAGTGCTGCTGCCTGTAGTTTCTTCATAAGACTTCCTTTCTGCCGACCTGCGGCTTTGGTTCTGTCCGGCAGGCACCGCGCCTGCCGGGACTGCGGGTTTAAAAGCTGCTCTTAAGGCACTTGTTCCTGTTCAGCGTCAGATTTGCGCCTGGCTCTGAACAGCAGCGACATGTTATTCTTTAATTCCCCCGATCATAACGCCCTTTACGAAATGCTTCTGCACAAAGGGATAGACACAGAGGATCGGAACCATGGTGATGACGATGCAGGCCATCTGGACCGTGGACGCCAGAACCTTTGTGGTCTGGGCCATGGCGGCCTGGGCCTGGGCAGCCAGCTGGGAGCTCATGCTGGTCAGCATCTCCCTCAGATAAATCTGCAGCGGCTGCAGGCTCTTCTGGCTGATGTAGAGTACCGCGTTGTACCACTCATTCCAGCGCTCCACCGCGTAAAAGAGGAAAAACGTGGCGATGAAGGGCTTGGAAATGGGAAGCACGATCCGCACCAGGATGGTGAACGAATTGGCGCCGTCAATCTTCGCGGCCTCCTCCATGGTGGGCGGAAGCGACACGAAGTAATTCTTCATGATGATCAGGTAATAGGTGCTGATCGCGGAGGGAAGGATCATGCACCAGATGTTGTTGATCAGGTGGAGATTCTTGATATTCAGGTAGGTGGGAACCAGTCCTCCCGAAAACAGCATGGTGAACAGGATCAGCGTCAGGAAGAAGTTCCGCCCCGCCAGATGCTTTTTGGAGAGCACGTAGGCGCCGGTGACGGAAAGGGCCATATTGACGGCCGTTCCCACAAGCGTCACAAACAGCGATACCAGGAGCGCCTGATAGAAGGCGCTGTCTCCGAAAACACTCTCATAGCCGGTGGTGTCAAACACATAGGGCAGCAGGTAGGGCACGTGCTGAGCGTTTGCCACGGCGTTTGAGAAGGACTCGATCACCACGTAGTAAAACGGATACAGCGTTATCAGGGACAGGATGACAAAAAAGATATTCAGCGCGACATCCCCGCCCGTCCAGCTTCTTTTCTTATGCTTCATAATCCATACCTCTCTCAGGCTTATTGCCATTCATCAACCGGTTTTTTGCAAACCTTCCGACCGCTTTTTCCATTAAGGCGGAACTGTTCACAGCCGGACTCCGGAAATGCCGGGAAGATGCCATCCGGTTCCGCATGCGTACATCCGCAGCATCAGAACAGGCCCTGCTCTCCCACCTTCGTCGCCACCCAGTTGCTGGTGGAGATCAGCACCACGCCGATAACCGATTTGAACAGGCCGATGGCGGTGGAGTATCCGAAGTTCAGACTGCCCTTCGTGAAGGTTTCGCGGAAGATATAGGTATCGATGGTATCCGCCGTCCGGTAGACGGTCGGCGAGTACAGGTTGAAGATCTGGTCAAAACGGCCGTTGGTCAGGAGCTGTCCGATGGCCAGAATCAGCATGATTACAATGGTGGAACGAATTCCCGGAAGCGTGATATGCCAGATTTTCTGCAGGCGGTTGGCGCCGTCCACCTCGGCCGCCTCATAGAGGCCCGGGTCTATGGAGGTGATGGCCGCAATGTATATGATGGAATCCCAGCCGATCTCCTTCCAGATATTGGAGCCCCAGATAAAGCCCCTGAAGGCCTTCGCATTTGTCAACAGGTCCAGCTGCGGAAGTCCGATTTTGGAAAGAATCTGGTTGATAATGCCGGAATTTCCGAACAGGCTCGTCAGGATACCCGCGAGGACAACCCAGGAAATAAAGTGCGGGAAGGTAACAATCGTCTGATAGATTTTCTTGTTCCATTTTCCCTTGACCTCGTTGATGAGGATGGCCAGGGCTATGGCGCAGGGCATCTGGAAGACGATTCCGCCGATGCCGATGATCAGCGTATTCCGCACTGCCTGGAGAAAATCCCGGTCCCGCAGCATCTTCCGGAAGTTCCGGATGCCCACCCACGGGCTTCCCCAGATTCCCCCGTCAAACTTGAAGTTTTTAAAGGCCAGGACGATACCGGTCATGGGGACATAGCAGAAAATCAGATACCAGGCCAGCACTGGAATAAACATGATATAGAGCAGTGAATCATTTCTCAGCCTTTTGAGCAGTCTGTTCCTGTTTTTCTGTGCCATAACACCGGTTCCTTTCTGCGCTGTATTCACAATGTCCAGCTGTTCGCTTACATTGATGGTAACTGTCCTGCTATAAAAAGGATAGCAGAAACATCGCCCTCTCTGTATGGATGGATTACGGAAAACAGGTCGGATTTTTTCATGCTGTCTGAAATTCTTCCGGATTTTCTTTCGTTTACAGTGATAAATTGTCCGGTCGGGAGCAGAACCGGGAGTCCGCTCCGGATCCCGGCCAGATCGGGCGGGAGCACTCATACTGGTATTACTGCACAAAAGTCCACAGTTGTTTTTATACAAAAGGGAAAATCCGTCCCAATATATTGACAACAATGCCCCGATATGGTAAAAATGAAAGCACAAGATAAAAGGGAGTAGCGGAACGCCATCCCGAAAGGTGGGCTTGAAACCGTCACCCGGTGCAGAGGTCTGTGCCCGTATCAAGTGAGATCGCAAGACTTTTATCGTGTAGGAGAAGGCATTGTAAGTTTGTCAACTGCACGAGAAAGGTCTTTTTTTGTTACCCTCTCAGCGCAGGCCTGACACAGCACGAAACGCAGACGGCAGAAACGCTTATGCCGGATTCCGTACAGAGGCAGCTGTTTCCGTCCGGAATCCACAACAGCGCATCAGCCTGAAGCGTTTCAGATGCGGAACAAACCGCGGAAGGAGGAACTCATGGGAAACAACATTCTTCAGACCATCGCGCCCTGGACGCCGGTCATCCTGATCGCAATCCTGGTCATCATCATCCTCATGGCAGGATACGTCAAGGCCCCGCCGGACAAGGCGTACATCATCTCGGGTCTTCGCAGGAAACCGCGCATCCTCATCGGCCGCGCGGGCGTCAAGGTACCGTTCTTTGAGCGTGTCGATATCCTGTATCTGGGACAGATGACCGTGGACATCAAGACCGAGCAGTCCGTCCCCACCAACGATTTCATCA
>CAMOSC010000085.1 GCA_946624325.1 uncultured Clostridia bacterium | reverse complement strand
CGGCTGGATCAGCTTCCGGAATGGGGGAAGGTCTCTGCGGAGCGGCTGAACTGAAGACTTTCTGGGAGGCGGCCGAAGCTCTCTGCGCGGTTCTTTCGATAAAGAGCGAGCTCAGTGTGCGGACAAAACAGGCCTTCAGAGCGGGAGACCGGGATGCCATGCGGGAGATCGCTGAACGGGACTATCCGGAAGCGCTGAGACTGCTGAAGGCGTTCCACAAAGCCTATCAGACATGGTGGATGACAGAAAACAAGCCGTACGGCTTTGATGTGCAGGATATCCGTCTGGGCGGCCTGATGCAGCGTCTGGAAAGCTGCCGGGAGCGGCTGTGTGCCTGGTGTGCGGGCACGCTTTCCGAAATCCCGGAGCTTGCGGAAGAAGACTTTGATACGGACGGCGGAACCTTCTGGTACCGCATCGCTTCGCCGAACGTCCTTTCCCATATGCTGCCTTAAGAAAACGGCCGCAGCGCTCGCTTTTTGTGCTGCGATCTGTCGGCATGGCTCAAGGCAGAAGGGGCGGGTGGGCGGATGGTTTTCCCGCCCATCCGATCAGAAGAAAAGCACTGCGTCCTGTCCGGGTGAGACAGAATCCTCAGAGATTACGGAGATAAGCATGAGATACGGATATTTTGACAATGACGCCAGGGAATACGTGATTGACCGCGTGGATGTGCCGGTTTCCTGGACGAACTATATCGGCGTGGAGGATATGTGCGGGGTATTCAATCACACGGCGGGAGGCTACCTGTTTTACAAATCCCCGGAATATCACCGGATCACGCGCTTCCGCCCCAACGGCGTCCCCATGGACCGGCCGGGGCATTATGTGTACCTGCGCGACGCAGAGGACGGCGATTACTGGAGCATTTCCTGGCAGCCGGTGGGCAAGAAGCTGGAGGAGGCAAAGTATGTCTGCAGGCACGGCATGTCCTACAGTGTATACGAGTGCGCCTACAGGGGTATCGAGAGCTCGGAGCGCCTTTTCATTCCGCCCGGCGAAAAGGCCGAGCTGTGGGATGTCAGAATCAAAAATACCTCTGAAAAGACCCGCAGCATCTCTGTTTTCGGGTACTGTGAGTTCTCCTTCCATCACATTGAGCTGGACAACCAGAACTTCCAGATGAGCCTTTACGGATCCGGTTCCTCCTATGCGGACGGCGTGATCGAATACGATCATTTTTACGAGGAGTTCGGATATCAGTATTTTACGGGGAATTTTGAGCCGGATGGCTTCGACTGCCTGCGGGATACCTTCATCGGCCCGTACCGCACGGAGACCAATCCCCTCTCCGTGGAACGGGGAGAATGCTCCGGCTCCTTTGAGAAGGGCGGAAACCACTGCGGTGCCCTGCAGAAGAACCTGGTGCTTAAACCCGGGGAGGAGAAGAGGCTCCTCTTTATCCTGGGCGAGGGAAGGCGGGCAGACGCGGGCCCGGTACGGAAAAAGTTTTCCGATCCGGCAGCGGTTGACAGGGCTATTAAGGAGCTTGCCGCCTTCTGGGAGAGCAAATTTGAAAAGCTTCAGGTGAAAACGCCGAATGGCGACATGAACACCATGCTCAACACCTGGAACCTCTACCAGTCTGAAATCAATGTCATGTTCTCGCGCTTTGCCTCTTTCATAGAGACAGGCGGCAGAACCGGTCTCGGATACCGGGATACCGCCCAGGATGCCATGACGATTCCGCATTCCAACCCTGCGGGCTGCAAAAAACGGATTCTCCAGCTCTTAAACGGCCTGACTTCCATGGGCTATGGCCTGCACCTTTTCGATCCGGCCTGGTTTGAGCCGGAACCGGACGCGAAACCCTTCCGCTCGCCCATGGTTGTGCCGGTGCCGGATCCGAAGGACCGTGTCCACGGCCTGAAGGATACCTGCTCCGACGATGCCCTCTGGCTGATCCCGGCCATTGCGGAATATGTGCGAGAGACCGGGGACGATGCGCTGCTTTCACAGACCGTGGGCTACGCGGACGGCGGAGCGGGAACCGTATACGAACACATGAAGCGCATCCTGGATTTCTCGGCACAGCAGGTTGGCGCACACGGTATCTGCAAGGGCCTGCGGGCGGACTGGAATGACTGTCTGAACCTCGGCGGCGGCGAGAGCGCGCTGGTTTCCTTCCTGCATGTCTGGGCGCTGGATCACTTCTGCGCGGTAGCGGAGCATCTGGGTAACGCGGAGGACGCCGCCTATTACGGCGTTCTGCGCGCAAAGGTTATTCAGATCACTCGGGAACAGCTGTGGGACGGAGAGTGGTTCCTGCGCGGCTTCACCGGTAGCGGCAGGAAAATCGGCACACATACGGATAAGGAAGGACGGATTCACCTGGAATCCAACGCCTGGGCGGTATTCTCCGGAGCAGCGGATGAGGAGCAGGGCAGACTGGCTCTCGACAGCCTGGACCGTTATCTGTACACGCCCTACGGCATCATGCTGAACGGTCCGAGCTATACGGTTCCGGACGATGAGATCGGCTTTGTCACGAGGGTTTATCCCGGCGTGAAAGAGAACGGGTCGGTCTTCAGCCATCCCAATCCCTGGGTGTGGGCCGCGGAATGCCGCCTGGGCAGGGGAGATAAGGCCATGAAGTTTTACAATGCGCTTTGCCCCTGCCGCCAGAACGACATCATTGAGATCCGTCAGGCAGAGCCGTACTCCTACTGTCAGTTTATCATGGGAAAAGATCATTCCGCGCACGGAAGGGCAAGGCATCCCTTCATGACCGGCAGCGCAGGCTGGGCTTATTTTTCCGCCACCCGGTATATGCTGGGCATAAGGCCGGATTTCGAGGAGCTGATCGTGGATCCGTGCATTCCCGCGGACTGGAAGGGCTTTGAGGCCGTGCGGGAATGGCGCGGAGCGGTTTATGACATCAGCGTAGAAAACCCGGACGGTGTTATGAAAGGTGTCAGAGAGCTTTATGTAGACGGGCAGAAGACGGAGCGCATCCCGCTGTTTGCTTCCGGAACCCGTCATGATGTCAGAGTTGTTATGGGATAACAGGGCAAACAGAGAAACATGGGCTTCTGGCTGAAGGCTTAGCCGTAAGCCTGCGGGTTATGCTGCAGAGGCTTCGCTGTAAGCCTGCGGGTTATGCTGCAGAGGCTTCGCCGTAAGCCTGCGGGTTATGCTGCAGAGGCTTAGCCGTAAGCCTGCAGGTTATGCTGCAGAGGATCTGGCAGGAAGCTTTTCGGGTCTGCAGGCATGATAAAGCTGAAAAAGCAGAAAAAGCAAAGCATAAAAACAGAGCAGAAGGAACGGCAATCATGAGAAGAAAATTCGTTTTTATCGCTGCGGCACTGGTGTCTGCGTGCCTTGCGGGCAGTATCACGGCAGGCGCATCGGAGGCGGATATGATCAGCATATATGATACACGGGAAGAGGACAGAATTCCTTCTTCGGATCTGAAGGAGGCGCGCCGGGAGGCTTATGAGGCCTACCGGGAGTCGGCGCTGCTGGACGGGAGCGCAAAGAAGGAGATCGAGGAGCGCGTCATGCATTTCGGCGACGTTTCCATGCGGTATACCTACAGGGTTATCGGGACAAAGCCGGAGAACGGGTACCCCATGTACATTGCCCTGCACGGCGGCGGCCAGAGCGATACCCCGGCCATGAACGATTCCCAGTGGAGGCATATGCAGCGCTACTACGATTATAAGCTGCGCTGCGGCATCTATGTGGCGGTGCGCGGCGTGCGCGATACCTGGGACACCCATTTCAACCCGGAATCCTACCCGCTCTATGACCGGCTGATTCAGAATTTTATCCTTCTTCAGGATGTCGATCCCAACCGGGTATACCTGGAGGGCTTCTCCGCGGGCGGGGACGGGGTGTACGCCATATCCCCCAGGATGGCGGACCGCTTTGCTGCTGTCAACATGTCCGCGGGCCATCCCAACGGCGTCAGCTTTTTCAGCATGAAGAACCTGCCGATCCAGCTGCAGGTAGGGGAATACGACGATGCCTACGACAGAAACACGGTGACCGTGGACTATGACGACATCCTCAATGAGCTTCAGGATACCTACGGGGGTTATGAGCACCGCACCCTGGTTCATGCGGACTGCGGCCACAATTTTGCGGACAGCGATACCGTGCCGATCCCGGTGATGGTAAACCCGCAGGCCTGGCGTGATGAAAATGACCGCAGCACCGAAAAGGTGGACAGTTTTCCGGCAAGCTATATGGATGCCTTCACCAGGAACCCGCTGCCACAGGAGGTTTTCTGGGATCTCTCCGTCCGGGCGCAGGAGCGGAGCGTCGAAAGCTTTTATTATCTGAGCGCCCCGATGGAAACCTCTGAAGGCACCATCAAAGCTTCCTATAACCGTGAGGAGAACTGCATAAACGTTGAGACAGAGGGACTCAACGGGGATTTCCGGATTCTTCTGAACGAAGAGATGGTGGATTTCGGGAAGCCTCTGACGGTGCGCGTCAACGGTGTGGAGAGCACTGTCACGGCTATTCCGTCCAGAACGCTTCTGGAGGAGACGACGGCAGAGCGGGGAGACCCCAACTATCAGTTTGAGAGCATGATTTCCATTGACATGCAGGCAGAGGGAGAATAACTTTCATGAATCTGCGAAATATCGGCATCTTCGCGCATGTGGACGCGGGAAAGACCACGCTTTCCGAGCAGATGCTGCTGCATGCGGGCGCGATCCGCGAAGCGGGCAGTGTTGACCGCGGAACCGCCCATACGGACCGTCTGCTGGTGGAACAGCGCAGGGGCATATCCGTGCGGGCAACCTGCGTGGGTCTGAACTGGAAAGGCACTCGCATCAACCTGATCGATACTCCGGGGCATGCGGATTTTTCCGCAGAGATTGAACGCTCTCTCTGGGCGCTTGACGGGGCGGTGTTAGTCATCAGCGCGGTGGAAGGCGTGCAGCCTCAGACAGAACTTCTGTATGCGGCATTAAAGCGGGAGAAAATTCCCCTCCTCTTCTTTATCAACAAAACGGACCGCGAAGGAGCGGATCCGGAGCGCGTCCTGAGGGAGATCAACCGCAGGCTGTCCCCGGACTGCGCAGGGCTTTCCGATGAGGAAGGACTGTTAAATCTTGTGAGCGGCCTGGATGATGCCGTAATGGAAACCTACCTGGAATCCGGGGAGGTTCCGAAGGATGAGCTTTTTGAGGCTCTGGCGGAGCTGACGAAGGCTTCCAGGGCTCATCCGGTGCTCGCAGGCTCCGCCCTGAAGGATGAGGGAATCCCGGAGCTTCTGGATGCGGTGGTGCGCTTTCTGCCGGAGCCGGCAGCCGGAAGCGGAGCGCTTGCCGGTGTGGTTTTTGCCTGCGAATACAACAGGGAGCTGGGCAGAGGCGCATGGGTGCGGCTGTTTCGCGGCAGCCTGGAGAACCGGTCCGTGCTGGAGCTGCCCGGCCGCCGGGACCCTGTTTCGGGGAATCTTTCGGCCGTTCAGCGAAAGATCACCCAGATCCGCGCGGTGGACGGCACGGATGCCGGAAGGATTCTTGGAGGGGAGATCGGTATTGTGTACGGACTGGGCGATATCCCCGCCGGCCAGGTGCTTGGGGACGCCGCCGCGCTGCCGCGCCATGTCTCGCCCGGGTCGGTGCGGATGCCGCTTATTACGGTGCAGGTGCTCTCACCGGTTCCGGAGAAGACGGAGGAGCTGCGCAGGGCGTGCATGCAGCTTTCCTCGGAGGATCCGCTGCTGCAGGCGGAATATACAAAGGCCACCGGGGAGCTGTGCCTTCGCGTGATGGGCGGCATTCAGCTGGAAATCCTGCAGGAGACGCTGAAAACCCGTTTCGGTCTGGATTCGGAGTTCACAAAGCCCCGGATCATTTATAAGGAAACCATCACAAAGGCGGCTTTCGGCTTCGCACCGTACACCATGCCAAAGCCCTGCTGGGCAATCCTGAAATTCCTTATTGAGCCCGCACCCCGCGGAAGCGGTGTTACATACAGCTCACGGGTGGAAAAAAGGCAGATTCTGGAACGCTACCAGCATCAGGTGGAGCAGGCGCTTCCGATTGCCCTGGCCCAGGGGAGGCTCGGCTGGGAAGTGACTGATGTAAAGATTACCCTGGTGGACGGCAGTCATCACAACATCCATACCCATCCCCTGGACTTCATTGTGGCTACGCCCTGGGGAATCCAGGACGGCCTTGCGCGCGGAGGAAGCACGCTGTTGGAGCCCATTCTGGAAATCCGTTTCCTGGTGCCTTCGGAATGCGTCGGGCGCGTAATGAGCGATGTTTCGCTGATGCGGGGCGAGGTGACGGATACCCGGGCGGATGAGGAGCGCACCGCACTCACTGCGCTGGTACCGGCTTCGGAATGTATGGACTATTCCATGAAGCTGTCCGCATTCTCGGGCGGCCGCGGGAGTATGGCCATCCGTCTGCACGGTTACCGGGAATGTGCGCCGGATCCGGAAAAGACGCTTCCCAGAAAAGGGGTGGACCCGCTGGATACCAGTCGTTATATCCTGGCAGCCAGGAGCGCGCTGGCGGGAGATATCTTTGAACAATGACGCATAAAGGCGCGGGCGCGGGCCCGGCGGGGCAGCGGTGCAATAATACTGCGGGGTTTAAGCCCTGCGGTAAGGAAGCCCGCGTGCCGCTTCAGGCAGATCAATGGTACGACAGGCGGGAGGTATGCCATGCAGAAAAAGCTGAGAATCATCTCATCCGTGCTGCTATTATTGGTGTTTATAATGTTTCCGCTGATGAATGCCCTGAACGCGGACCCTGTTGTCCTTCATGAGGCCGCGGACAGGCTGATCAGAGTGGATGAGGACTTTGAAGACCTCAGGGTGAGCAGGGAGGAGACTGACAGTTACGCAGGTGTCCGGTATATCTATGCTTTTCCCTGCCCGGCCATGCGCGAGCGGAATGAGATGCTGAGTGTATTCTTCACGCACCAGTACGGGGAGATCCGCATAGACGGCTTTACCGTCTTTAAGAAGACGGAGACGGAGCGTTTTCACATCGGCAGTACGCCGGGCTGCTATTTTGCCCAGATCCAGCTGCGCGCGGAGGATGCGGGCAGGGAAATACGCGTAATCTCAGAGCCCGCCTACGCGGACAACCGGAACAGCCGCCCGGAGATCCTCATTGCAAGCCCGGACAGGCTCATTGCCCATTATATTTCGGGAGTCTCCGTGGAACTGGTCTGCAATATCCTGTGCATTATCATCGGCATGGTCTTCGCGTTGATTTCCCTGATGATGCGTGACAGCATGCAGAAGCAGGAGCGCATGAGCATGCTGTATCTGGGCCTTTTCACACTGGTTTTTGGCCTTTCCCGCTTTGCGGACCAGCCGATAACCGCCATGGTGGTTTCCAACCGCGTGGCGGCCGGCAATACCAGGCTGCTGACCTATATCACCCATACCAGCTTTATGATCTGCTCCTTCCTTGCCTGCATGTATTTTTACTGGTCCCAGGACCAAAAGGAAGTGTTTCTGTGGATGAGCAGCGTGGAGATGCTGATCAGCATTTCCTTTGCCGTTCTGCAGCTTCTGGGACTCCGCGATTTCCGGGAAAATCTGCTTTTCATGACCATGGATTACGCCTTCTGCATCAGCGTTATTCTGGTCTTTGCCGTTCTGGACCTGACTGAGGACTGGAAAAAGAAGGAATGGACCGCGAGGCAGTTCATGTTTATGGCAATTGTCATCGGCGGCATCGCGGATATAACCCTGTATTTAGTTAATGAAAGGCAGCAGGTAACGAATTATGCCATGATCATGCTGTCTCTGTACTGCATAGCCAGCGGATCCGGGGAGGTGAGCAAGGCCATACGCCGGAGAGAGCGGCTGTATGAGGCGGAAAATGCCCTGGCTGAACAGCGCAAAGCCACCATGATGAGCCAGATCCAGCCGCACTTCATCTACAATACCATGAACACCATCTACGGCCTCTGCGACGTGGACGTGGAGGAGGCCAAGCGCGCCATCCATGACTTCTCCGGGTACCTGCGGAAGAATTTTGAGTCCCTGGAAAAAAAGGCACCGGTGCCCTTTGAGCAGGAACTGGAGCATGTCCGTTTTTACCTTTCCATCCAGCAGGCCCGTTTCGGGGAGGATCTGCAGGTTGAATACAGGATTGGCTTCACGGATTTCAGGGTGCCTGCCCTCTCGGTACAGCCGCTGGTGGAAAACGCGGTGAAACACGGCATCCGCAGCAGGGAAGGGAAGGGCAGGGTGACCATCAGCACCCGGGTGACCGGAAATTCCTGCGAGGTAGTGGTGGAGGACGACGGGATCGGCTTCGACCCGGAGGCCACGCTCCGTGAGGAGGAAAAGGATACGGCCGGAAGGATCCATGTGGGAATCCGCAATGTGAAAGAGCGTGTGGAAACCATGTGCAGCGGGAAACTGAAAATCGAAAGCGCTCCCGGAAAAGGAACCCGGGCGGTGATCAGCGTACCGAGCCTGTGGGCCAGGAGGGATGAATTCGTAACGGGCGGCGTGGCAGGAATGTACCCGCTGCAGAAAACGGAGAGAAAAAAAATCCGGCCCTAAAGCGGACGGAGCAGGGAAGAAACGGTAAAACATTTACGGATTGCACAAAGGAGGAGGACGCAGTTGAGAATTCTTATAGTGGATGATGAGCGGATAGCCCGGGAGAGCCTGAAGCACAGCATAATAAAGATTCTCGGGCCGGATACGCCGGTCATTACGGCGCAGAGCGGCGCGCAGGCCCTTGAAGAGGCAGCGGCGCAGGCACCGGACGTGGCCTTCCTGGATATCGAGATGCCCGGCATGAGCGGGCTGGAGCTGGCAAAGGCGCTCAAGGAGCGCTGCCCCGGCACAAACATCATCTTTGTGACAGCTCACTCGAGCTATGCCCTGCAGGCCTGGAGGCTGCACGCCAGCGATTATCTGCTCAAGCCCGCCGATGAGGGCGATATCCGGACAGCCCTTGAAACCCTGCGCATTCCCGTAAGGAAGCAGGAGGAAACGCCGGGCCGGCTGACGGTGCGGTGCTTCGGCAACTTTGAGGTTTTCTGCAACGGGGAGATTGTGAATTTCGACCGCAAGGGCGCCCGGGAGATGTTTGCCTACCTGGTGACACGCAGGGGATCAAGCGCATCGAGCGGTGAGATCAGCGGCATCCTCTGGGAGGACGCAAAGGATATCAAACTGATGAAAACCTATGTGCGTCAGTATTACCAGTCCATTCGCGACGCCTTCCGCCAGATCGGCACGGAGGATGTGCTGCGGCACACCAGGGACGCCTACGCCATCGATCCCGAAAAGATCGACTGCGATTATTACCGTTTCCTGGAGATGGATCCTGTGGCTGTAAACAGCTACCGGGGCGAGTTTATGGTTCAGTACAGCTGGGCGGAATTCATGGTACCGGAGATGGAGAAAATCGGGAAGAACTGAAAAAAGCCGCCGCAATGAGTGATTTACGGTCCGAGGCGCGGACTCCGGGTATTCTGATGCAGTGACAAAAACGCTCCGGGAAAACAAGTTTAGGTCGTCAAAAACCTAAACTTGTTTTTTTACAGGATTCAGGCACAATTGGTCACAGGTATTCGCCGGTGCGGCAAGTCGAGTCTGGTAAATCGGGATAGTTGCCGGGCATCCCGGAGAAATTTTGGGGGTGGTGAATCTTCATGCGGACTGGAGGGAAAAACTTCAGGAAATAACATCATAATTTGGCTTGCTGTATTGATGCGCCTTATGTTACAATGGCTCATGAAAAACAGAGGACGTTGTGGATGCCGCCGACCAATGGCGGCGGAATGGAGATTGGTATGGCTGTTGCAGAATCTGAACTGATAAAAAAATACCGGGAGCTGGACCGGGACTGCGCGCTGCTTTCAAGAAGACTTTACGGAGCGCCGGTGGATGCGGTGGAGGTGTTCCACTGCCTCATTCCCGACAGAAAGGTGCAGAAGGAGCTTGCGGACAGGCAGGCTGAGCTTCTTTCACGGGCGCAGGCGCTTGAAGCGCCGTCCCTGAAGTTTGAGACGCTGAGGGAGCATTTCCTGGATTTCCTGCAGAATCTTGCGCGGGAGATTGACGGGCTCATGGAGAGCCCGGCGGGTCCTTTTTCCCCGATCCTCTGGGGCTTTGGGGATATTTTCCGCAAGTCCAGAAAGCCTCAGGAGGAGCAGGCCCGGATGGCGGCGGAGCTTCTGGGACAGATCCCTGCCATCCGGGACGGCATTCGGGAGTGGCTGCCGGAGTGCAGTGAAAATGAGACCGCTTCCTCTGTCAGGGCCTTTAGAAATGCCGCGGATGAACTGCGCGATTACCTTTCCGGTTTTGGTAGCCTGCTGACGCAGGCTTCCGACGGTGCACGTGAAGCCGTCCGGGCCGCCATGGAAAAGGCTGCCATGGAGCTGGAGGCGTTTGCGGACGAACTGGACCAGGAAAAGTGCGGGGCTGAGAGCTGCGAAGCGCCGGATGACTCCGGGAAGACCGTCCGTATGGAGCGGGAAAGCTATGAGCGGCTGCTGCGCTTACAGTACGGTGTGGAGCTTGACGAGCTGATCGCCTGGGGAGATACGGAGACGGACAGGACACGCGCAGCCTGTTTTGAGATAGCGGCAAAGCTTGCGCCGCAATATGGGGAAGATATACCAACAAATATGGTTCAGGTCAATGACCTGCTGAACAGATATGCCGGTCCATGTGATACGCCGGAGGAAATGCTCTCGAGGGCTGCTTCTTATCTGAAGCGCACAAAGGCCCTGGCCCATGAGATCTTTGACCTTCCTGCGGACGAGGACTGCGCCTGTATAAAGGTGCCCTACGGACTCCGGGAATCCTACCCCTGGGGCGGGTATGAGGGCGGCGACAGTACGGCACGGCCCATACGCGGACAGATGTTTCTGAATGTCTTTAATTATAAAAATGTATCGGACGGTTGGATCCGCATCAACTGCCTGCATGAAGCCTACCCGGGTCACCATGTGCAGTATGTGAAACGCATTACGGATCCCATGCCGGAAACCGTAAAAATCGGTGCGAAATCCGTAGCCCTTATGGAGGGTATGTGCATCCGCACCGAGCGTGCCTATCAGGGCCTCTATGACGAGGCGCCCTTCTATCCGCTTTTTGCCGCCTACCGCAGGCATCATGCATCGGTGCGCATCAAGGTGGATCTGATGCTGCTTCTGGAGGGCAGGACCATTGAGGATGCCGTGCAGGTGTATATGGAGGAGCTGGGCTTTGACCGCACAAGCGCCAGAGGCCAGGTGCTTTCCCAGGAGATTACGCCCGGATATTTTACCTGTTATTACTATGGCCTGAAGAAGATCGAGGAGTGGGAGAAGCAGTACGGCTTTGAACGGGATGCTTACACCCGGCTGCTTTTTGCCGCTGGAAATATATCGCTGGCCAATTTCGAACGCATTCTGAAGATGGAGCCCGCAGAGCGGGAGAGCTATCTGAAGGATTTCGGAAGCCTGCTGTCATAAGCCGGCGTTTCCGCGCTATAGGGCTATTCCGCCTGGCGGGACAGCAGGGAGCAGCTCTGAACCGTGCGGATGGGGATTCTCCTTGCGGGAGGGAGGAGGGCAGCCCGGAATTGTCCGGGCTGTTTCCCTTCTGCTTACTATACGATACTTAAAGAGAAATCCGCGGAGGAAACAATGAAAACAGAACTTGGACACATCCGCCGGTATCTGAAGAAGTACTGGTGGATGTATCTTTTGGGCATCGGATCCGTACTCCTGGTGGATGCGGTAAACGTATTTATGCCGCAGATGACCGGCGAGGTGACGGACGGCCTGGATGCCGGAACCATAGTCATGGAGGATGTATGGCGGATCGCCAGAATGATCCTCATTATGGGAGCCGCCATCACGCTGGGACGTTTCGGCTGGCGTTTCTTTATTTTCGGCGCATCCAGGCTGATTGAGCGGGGACTGCGCAATGACCTGTTTGCGCATCTGGAAACGCTTTCCATGCGGTATTTCAATAAACATAAAACAGGCGATCTGATGGCGCATTTTACGAATGACCTGCAGGCGGTCCGGCAGCTGACGGGCATGACGGTCATCACCACCTTTGATGCCACGGTTATGCTGCTCATGGTGCTGGTAAAAATGGTGCGCTATGTCTCTTTCTCCCTGACGGTTGTGGCCGTGATTCCGCTCATCATAATTGTGGTGGGCGATGTGTTTTACGGAAAGGCCATGCACAAACGCTTTCTGGAGAAGCAGGAGGCATTCTCCGCCCTGACGGATCAGGTGCAGGAGTCGGTCAGCGGCATCCGGATCATCAAAGCTTTTGTGCAGGAGCGGCGGGAACTCTATGCCTTCTCGAAGGCGAATGCGTTCAACCGGGAGAAGAACCTGGGTGTGGTACGGCTTGTGGCACTTGTGATGCC
>CAMOSC010000084.1 GCA_946624325.1 uncultured Clostridia bacterium | reverse complement strand
TGCAATACAGAGAGAAAGGTTTCACGGGAGGTTCTGATAATGGATTATAAAAAAGCGGGTGTGGATATAGAAGCCGGATATCGTTCGGTGGAACTGATGAAACAGCATATTGCAAAAACCATGCGTCCGGAAGTACTGACCGGGATCGGCGGCTTCTCCGGGGCTTTTTCAATGGAACGTTTTAAAAACATGGAAAAACCCGTCCTGGTTTCGGGAACGGACGGAGTCGGAACCAAACTGAAGCTGGCTTTCCTGGAAGACCGCCACGATACGGTCGGAATTGACTGCGTCGCCATGTGCGTGAACGATATCGCCTGCGCGGGCGGGGAGCCGCTGTTTTTCCTGGACTACATTGCCTGCGGCAAGAACTACCCCGAAAAAATTGCCTCTATCGTGAAAGGCGTTACCGATGGCTGCTTGCAGGCAGGCTGCACCCTGATCGGCGGAGAAACGGCTGAGATGCCGGGATTTTATCCGGTGGATGAATACGATCTTGCGGGCTTTGCCGTGGGAATCGTGGATGAAAAGGATATGATTACGGGTGAGAACCTGCAGGAGGGCGACGTGCTTGTCGGCATTGCTTCGAGCGGCGTGCACTCCAACGGATTCTCCCTGGTGCGCAGCGTGTTTGAAATGACCCGGGAAAACCTGGATACCTTCTATGAGGAGCTTGGGGGAACCCTCGGGGATATCCTCCTGACCCCCACCAAAATTTATGTAAAGACGCTGAGATGCATCCGGGAAGCGGGCATCCGGGTGAAAGCCTGCAGCCACATTACGGGCGGAGGCTTTTATGAGAATATCCCGCGGATGCTGCGGGATGGCTTTACGGCTGTTGTCGAAAAAGACAGCTATCCGGTTCCGCCGGTCTTTGGCCTGCTGCAGGCAAAGGGTGATATTTCCGAGAAGGTCATGTATAATACCTTTAATATGGGGATCGGACTGGTAATCGCCGTGGACGCCCTGAAAGCACAGGAAACCGTCCGGGCGGCGGAGGCAGCCGGGGAGAAGGCGTATATCATCGGAAGAATCGAGTCCGGAGAGCGCGGCGTACGGCTGATCTGAGGCAGAAATGGTTCTATTGAAAGCATCGGAAACGGAGGACACGGATGAAAATAGCGGTGCTGGTGAGCGGCGGCGGTACGAACCTGCAGGCAATTATAGACAGGATTGCGGACGGAAAAAACAGAAATACGGAGATTACCCTGGTTCTTTCAAATAATCCCGGCGCTTATGCGCTGAAGCGGGCTGAAGCTGCCGGTATCCCAGCCGCCGCTTTTTCACCCAGACAGTTTGCGGACCGGAAAGCCTTTGAGGAGGCGGTTCTTGAAAAGCTCCTGGAAGCCGCACCGGATCTGATTGTCCTGGCGGGCTGCCTGATGTATATCCCTCCGAAGCTGATCCGGGCTTTCCCGAACAGGATTATCAACATCCATCCTTCACTGATCCCGGCTTTCTGCGGAAAAGGGTATTATGGCCTGAAGGTGCATGAAAAAGTGCTGGAACGCGGTGTAAAGGTTACCGGGGCCACGGTCCACTTCGTGGATGAGATCCTGGACAACGGGCCGATCCTTCTGCAGAAGGCGGTGGAGGTGCTTCCGGAGGACACGCCGGAAACCCTTCAGCTGCGTGTCATGCAGCAGGCAGAGTGGGTGATCCTTCCGGAGGCCATCAACCTGATCGCGGCGGGCCGGGTCAGGATAGAGGGCAACAGGGCAGTAATCGTATGACGGTGCGGCCGGAGAGCGGCTGAAGCGGAAAGGAAGACGTATGAAGGTACTGATTGTAGGCAGCGGCGGAAGAGAGCATGCAATTGCGTGGAAGCTGAGCCAGAGTCCGAGCGTGGAAAAACTGTACTGCGCACCCGGAAATGCGGGTATTGCGGCTGTTGCGGAGTGTGTTCCGATCGGGGCCATGGAGTTTGACAAGCTTGCGGATTTCGCGGTATCGAGAGAAATCGGACTCACCGTGGTGGGCATGGACGATCCTTTGGTCGGCGGAATCGTGGATGTGTTTGAGGCAAGAGGCCTGAGGGTTTTCGGACCGAGGAAAAATGCCGCTGTACTGGAGGGTTCCAAGGCATTTGCCAAGGATCTGATGAAAAAATACGGAATTCCCACGGCGGCGTATGAAGTCTTTCACGCCCCGGAGGATGCCCTGGCGTACTTAAAGACCGCGCGTTATCCCACCGTGCTGAAGGCAGACGGTCTGGCACTGGGGAAGGGCGTTCTGATCTGCGGGGATTATGCTGAAGCCGAGGAAGGAATCCGGACGCTGATGCAGGATAAGAAATTCGGATCTGCGGGGGATACCGTCGTTATCGAGGAATTTATGACGGGAAGGGAAGTCTCCGTACTCTCCTTTGTGGACGGTAAAACGATCCGTGTGATGACCAGCGCCCAGGATCATAAACGCGCGGGCGACGGGGATACCGGACTGAACACCGGCGGTATGGGGACCTTCTCCCCGAGTCCTTTCTACACGGAAGAAATCGATGCATACTGCAGGGAGCATATTTATCAGCCGACAGTTGACGCAATGCGCAGAGAAGGACGTCCCTTCCAGGGAATCATTTTCTTCGGACTGATGCTGACGGCGGACGGACCGAAAGTCCTGGAGTACAATGCCCGCTTCGGGGATCCGGAGACACAGGTGGTTCTTCCGCGCATGAAGAATGACCTCTTAGAGGTTTTCGAAGCCTGTGTGGACGGCCGTCTCGATGAGATCAGCCTGCAGTTCAGCGATCAGGCGGCGGTCTGCGTCGTGCTGGCATCGGAAGGATATCCGCTTCATTATGAAAAGGGGATCCCCATTTACGGACTGGACGCTTTTTCCGGGAAGGACGGATATTTTGCCTTCCACGCGGGAACGGCGTTCAAAGACGGAGAACTTGTGACGAACGGCGGAAGGGTTCTCGGCATTACCGCGCTGGGGGACAGCCTGAAGGAAGCACGGGCAAATGCCTACACGGCAGCCGACTGGGTTTCGTTTTCGGGGAAATATATGCGGCATGATATCGGTAAAGCGATAGATGAAGCGTGATAAACACGCTGAAACGGGTTGACATTCCGCGAATTGTGAATTACTATATTAGATAAGGCGCTTTTGTCGGGCAAATCGCCCTGTTTTGCTTTTTATGAAAGAGCTGACATAAATCTGCGGCAACTGTCCGGGGCCAGGTGCCAGTCCGGAAAGCTTGCGTTGCCGTCATTTCCGCGGTCCGGTTCCGCACTGCTGCGGTCTGTGAAGAAACGCCGGATTGCCAAGCGCCAATTTGCGGAGTGATCCGGTGAATCACTTCTGACTGTTATACTAGTTACACTTAATAATTGCCGGAGGCAATTATTCTAGTGTAACTGCATATACCGCGGCACAGAATTGCAATCTGCAGTTAAATTCGTTCGCGAGTATAAATCATTTATTAGTCCACGGAGGAAGAGTTCAAATGAGAAGATCAACCATGCTGGTCTTGTCCGCCCTGCTGTCTTTGGGAATCCTTTCAGGTTCCGGAGCGGGCACGGCATATGCCGCGCAGGCTTCGGCCTGTGAAGAACCGACAGCAAGCGTAGAGGCCAGGGACGTGTGTTTGCGTCGGGAAGCTGCTGAAGAAGCTCCTGAGGAGGCTCCGGGAGATGCATCCGAGTCGTCCGAGGAGCCGTCCGAAGGCGAGGTGCTGCGTCTCGCTCCCAGCCTTGACGGAATCGCTCTGCCGGCTGACAGCGAGCAGGTAACCTATAACTACAAGGGTCAGGCAGTCTATATCGCAAGGACGAGTGACGGACTTCTGCTGCTTCCGGTCCTTCAGGATGACGGAAGCGTATCCTGGCAGGTTTATACCGAGAGTACGGATACGGCCATTCCTTATCTGCGCTTCGCAAACAATGTTGTAAACTATGTCATTTTGAGTCCGGAGGCGGATGTGGAGATTCCGGAGGAATTCAGTCCCATCCTTCTTTCCATGGGCGAGAATACTCCGCTGCTGCCCGGATATGAAAACCGTCTGCTCGGGGATGAACATATTTACTTCTTCTATGGACAGGACAGCCTTGGAAATAAAGGCTTCTTCCGTTTTGACGGCGATGCGTCCCAGATGGTGCGCTACGTGGAGGATATAACGATTCCGGAGCCCACCGAGCCGACCACCACGCAGGCTCCGACCGATGATCCGAAGCTTGTCGGAGAGATAGAAGATCTGCGTGCAAGGTCCGTGGAGGCATCTCTGGATTATGAGAATCTGAATCAGGATCATGAGCACAAGATGCTCTACGGTACCATTATCATTATCGGTCTCGGCGCCCTGTGCCTCATCCTGCTGTTAGTCATTGCAATCGTTGCGGCGAAGCTCAAGTCTGCGAGAACGGAAGCCGAGGAAGCCATCCAGGAAGCGGAGCATCGCTCCAGGGCCCAGAGCATGAGAAGCCGCAGACATGACGATTCCTCTTCGGAGGCCAATGCCAACGGTGAGGGTACTTCCGAAATCCGTCGTTCCGTGCGCCGGGACAGCGAACTCGGGAAAACCAGCTCCACATCGGAGGTAAAGCCGGCTTCCCGTCAGAGAATCGAGAGGAGAGATTCGAATGAGGGCTTCCAGGCAGGCCGCGATGAGGAAAAGCGGGCGGTAAGAAGACGTTCCTCTTCCGATTCGGGAGAAGATTCCGAGTATATGTCCGAGACGGTCCGCCGTCCGGTCAGAAGAAAGCAGGATTCCCAGCAGGTCAGAAGGGAGGCTTCTGTCTCCAGAAGAGCGGAGGATTCCGAGGATCAGCCGGTGAGAAGAAAGGCCGCAGCTGAGCAGCCGGAAAGACGCCGCGCGGCCGAGGACGGATCCGACGGCAGAAGAGCGGAAGAATCCGGAGATGAGGGCCCAAAGCGCGTGCGCAGAAAACGCAGCGAAGAAGCCCGGGAGGATGCGGAATGGGCACGCGGTGAGAACGTTTCCGCGGATCCGGGAAAGGAAGCGGATATTCCGGAGGAGGAGAAATCCAACGTAACGGAATCCGTCAGAGTGGCAACACGCAGGGCAAAGGCTGAGGCGGACGAGCTTTTTGAGGAGGCTGCCGACGCGGCTCCCGAAGAAGATTTTGATGTGACGGACTTCCAGGACATCTGATCCGAAAGTCTTAAAAGCTTTGATTGAGAGTTGTACTTTTCAAAACGGCGGCTGCTTCAACAGCCGCCGTTTTAACACAATGTGCATGACTATGCGCCTTCAGACATGTTCCCACCCCCATTGAGCGTGGATAGTCTCAGGGAATGCTGCACGGGGAATTTTCGGACAGATCCGTAAAAACAGGTAGATTTTTGCAGACACATGTGCTATATTGAATATAACATACCGCAGAGCCGGATCTTTCGCCGGAGTCTTAAGGGGAGGTTTTATGAGTGAGATAACTACTGAAGCGCAAAGCTACGGGCTGCTGTCGCTGAATCTTGAGCCTGGAAGCATAGATTTTGACCCGGCCGTGACGGACTATCGGATTACGGTGGCTGAAGGGGTCGAGAAGGTACTGGTGCTTCCCGAAACCGCGTCGGATCAGGTCAGCTATGTTGTCAGCGGGAACTCCGGTCTGAAACCCGGTGAAAATCTGATAACGGTTTCTGTCACGGATGAAAACGGAGAGCAGCTTGTCTACAGGATCACGGTGCAGGTGGGCGAGGTGGTCAGCGAAGCCGCTCAGGAGCTGACGACAGGTTCCGCTCAGACGGAGGTTTCTTCGGAGAGCGCGGGCGGATTCTGGGCTTTCGCGTCAACCGGCCCGATGAGGGCCGTTACCTTCGGCCTGGGAGGCTGTATTCTGGCCGCGGCCGTGCTCTGGGCCGTTTTTGCTCTGCGCAGGCATGCGGAGAAGCGCCGCGAGGAGATGAAGAAGCAGGAGAGACGGATCGCCAGGGAACGTCAGAAGGAGCGCCAGCAGTTAGCCATGCGCCAGGAAGAGGAGCTGCTGCGTCAGATTGAGATTCTGACGGAAAAGAGCAAAAGGCAGGGTGCGGGCAAGGAAGAAGGCGGCCTTCGCATTATCGAGCTGGATGAGGACGAGGCAAAGGCGGCCCGCGAGACGGCAGAGGAAGAATTTCCGGATCTGGCGGACGACCTTCTTGATGATTTCTATGACGATGACGAGGATGATGAATTATAACGCTTCAGAGCCTGGCGCAAATCCGTGAAGAAACAAGGATTCAGTTGGCTGAAATCCATGTTTTCTCACGGATTTGAAGCTGGCGCTGATGAGTTACGATGAATTACAGGGAAATACGGACGGATGCGTATCCCTGCCGGCTTGAGAGGTACCCGGCAGCCGGGCCAAGAACCGGGAGGTGGCCAATTTGATCATTCATATTGATTTTAACAGCGAAGAAGCGATTTACCTTCAGCTTTGCAACCAGATTATTCTGGGCATCGCCATGAACGAATTCAGGGACGGAGACCAGCTGCCTTCCGTGAGAAGTCTGGCCGACAATATCGGAATAAATATGCATACGGTAAACAAGGCCTATACGGTACTGAGACAGGAGGGCTTTGTAAAGGTCGACCGCAGGAAAGGCGCCTGCATCAGTATCGATATCGACAAGCTGGAGGCGCTGAAATCCCTCAGGGAAGATCTGTCAGTCAGCCTGGCCAAGGCACACTGCAAGCGGGTTACCAGGGAGGAGGTCCACCGTCTGGTGGATCAGATTTTTGAGGAGGATTTTTCTACCCCCGGGAAGGAGGAGCGGGATGCTTTGTGAAAAATGCAACACGCGTGAAGCGACGGTGCTGATCCGGGAAATCATAAACGGCAACGCCACGGAGCGGCATCTCTGCGGCCAGTGCGCCCAGGAAAACGGGATCGGTGCGCTTTTTGATGCGGATTCGGCTTTCGGACGCCTGCTCTCCGGAATTCTGGGAAAAAGCCTTACGGGAACCGCGCGCCAGGAGGATGAAGCGGATGATATCACCTGTCCCTGCTGCGGCATGACCTACGGCGAGTTTGTCAAGGAAAGCCGTTTTGGCTGCTCGGAGTGTTATGATACCTTTGGCCTCCTGATCCAGGATAACATCAAGAAGCTGCAGGGCAGTGACCGGCATGTCGGCAAGCATCCGAAGAACTTTACGCCGATCCGGGCGGCTGTTCCGCATGAGGCGGAGCGGCAGATGTCAGCCCGGGAAGAGCTTGAGATCCTGTCCGAGCGTCAGCGGGAAGCGATTCTTGAGGAAGACTATGAGGAGGCGGCTGCCCTGCGGGACCGGATCCGTGCCATCAGGGAGAAACTGGAGGGCGGATTATGATGTGGTATGAGGAGAACAACGGCGATTCACAGATCGCGGTTGCAAGCAGGATCCGGCTGGACAGGAATTTCAGGGATTACCGTTTCCCGGAGCGGATGGAAAAAGAAGAGCGGAGCAGCCTGACAGACGATCTGATGAGGCGGCTTTCCGGAACCGACTTCGGCGACGGGAGGAGCTTTCGAAGCATCCGGCTGGACAATATTTCCAGACCGGAAAGAGAGGCCCTGGCAGAGCGCATGCTGATCGGAAAGAGCTGCCTTGAACATTCCGAGGGCGGCGGCCTGTATCTGTCCCGCGATGAGGCGGTCAGCATAACCGTGAACAGCGTCAGCCATATCCGGCTGCAGATCAGCAGAAGCGGAATGGATTTCAGAAGCCTGTGGGGCGCCATTGACCGTCTCGATGATAAGGTCGCCGGTTTTTATCCCTATGCCTTTGATGAAAAATTCGGTTACCGGACTACCTACCCCACGAATGTCGGGACGGGGATGAAGGCGTTTCTTGTGCTGCATCTGCCGCTTCTGGATTCCGTGGAAAAATTTCCGGAAATCATGGACGAGATGGGCCGGTATGGCCTCAGACTGACGCCGGCATTCGGGAAAAACCGGGAGCAGTGCGGAAATCTGTACGTCCTCATGAACCGGAAGACGCTGGGCGTGAGTGAACACGATATCATGGATATCATGGAGAATGTGGCCGGCCAGCTGATTTCTCAGGAAAAAAGCATGCGGGAAAATTCGGTGAAGCATCACAGGCTCCATACGGAGGATCTCTGCTACAAAGCCTACGGCACTCTGCGCTACGCCCGGCTGATGCCCTGGAAAACAGCCATGACCCTGCTGTCCAAACTCCGTTTGGGCCAGGAAGAAGGGGTGATAAGCTTTGAGCGGTACTGCTGCATCTATGAACTGATGACGGGCATCCAGCGCTACAGCCTGGAGGAGCGGTACCACAAGAGCTATGAATCCGAGGAGGAGCTGGATCACGCCAGAGCCGAATATCTGAAAGAAAAACTGCCCCGCCTGAAAGAAGACGGCGGGGATTCGGAGGAAACATGACATTTGAACGTTTTACAAAGCGCGCCAGAAAAGCGGTGTCGGAGGCGCGGCAGGCGGCTATGGACCTGGACCAGAACTATATCGGGACGGAACATCTGCTGATCGGAATGCTGAGAACGGAAAACTGTGCTGCCGGCCAGCTTCTGCAGGCCCACGGCGTTACGGAGGAGAAGCTGAAGGACCTGATCTCGAGAATGATCGCGCCGGTCAGCTCCGTGTCGCTGAAGGAGCCGGACGGTTATTCGCCAAGCTGCATTCGGGTGCTGGAAAACGCGGAGTCGGAAGCAAACCGCACCAAAAGCAGCCTGATCGGAACGGAACATATCCTGATCGCCATGCTCAAATCCTTTGACTGTGCGGGAACAAAGCTCCTCACTTCGCTGAAGGTCAACATGCGTCAGCTGTATATGGAGCTGATTACCGCAAAAGGCGCAGGCAGCCGCAATGCCCGGGAAGAGGCTTGGAATTACGCCAATACGGGACAGTCGAAAACCCCGACGCTGGATCAGTACAGCACAGATCTGACTGCCCTGGCAAAGGAGGGAAAGCTGGATCCGGTAATCGGCAGAAATACGGAAATCTCCAGGGTAATTCAGATCCTGAGCCGCAGAACCAAGAATAATCCATGCCTGATCGGCGAGCCCGGCGTCGGGAAAACAGCCATCGCGGAAGGACTTGCCGAGCAGATTGCGGCCGGTAACGTGCCGGAGACGGTTATCGGAAAAAGGGTGGTGACCCTGGATCTGGCCGGGATGGTTGCCGGCTCCAAATACCGCGGAGAGTTCGAAGAGAGAATCAAGAATGTTATCAGTGAAGTAAAGAATGACGGGTCGGTCCTTCTGTTTATTGATGAGCTACATACGCTGATCGGCGCCGGAGGGGCGGAAGGCGCAATGGATGCCTCCAATATCCTCAAACCCAGCCTTGCCCGCGGGGAGATGCAGATAATCGGCGCAACTACAATCGATGAGTACCGGAAGCATATCGAGAAGGATGCTGCCCTGGAGAGGCGTTTCCAGCCGGTTACCGTAGAGGAGCCGACGGAAGAACAGGCTTTGGAAATCTTAAAGGGCCTGGCTCATGTCTATGCGGAGCATCATCATGTGGATATTACGGTTGGCGCCCTCGAGGCTTCGGTATCGCTTTCTGCGCGCTATATCAATGACCGTTTTCTGCCGGATAAGGCGATAGACCTGATTGATGAAGCCGCATCGCGCGTCCGTCTGGCCGCGTTTGCCCAGCCGGCCAGGATCCAGGAGCTGGAGGGGGAGCTTGCCGCTCTTGCGGACCGGAAGGAGGATGCCATCCGGCGGGAGGCTTTCGAGGAAGCCGGCGAGATCAAAAAGCAGCAGGAAGAAAAACAGCGCCTGATTGACAGCCTGACGGAAGAGTGGAATAAAGACAGGGCAATGAACAGACCTCCGGTGACAGCCGATGACATTGCCGCGGTGGTTTCGGCCTGGACGAAAATCCCGGTCAGTTCCCTCACGGAGAAGGAAGCCGTAAGGCTGAAAACCCTGGAAAAGACGCTCCATACAAGGGTGATCGGACAGGAGGAAGCCGTAAGTGCCATTTCCCGGGCTATCCGGAGGGGGCGTGTGGGCCTGAAAGACCCGAAACGGCCGATTGGTTCCTTCCTTTTCCTGGGACCGACGGGCGTCGGAAAAACAGAGCTGTCGAAAGCCCTTGCCCAGGCCCTGTTCGGTACAGAGAATGCCCTGATCCGCGTTGATATGTCGGAGTATATGGAGAAGCACAGCGTCAGCAAGCTGATCGGGTCGCCTCCCGGGTATGTCGGCTATGAGGAGGGCGGACAGCTTTCCGAGAAAATCAGGCGGAACCCTTATTCCGTACTGCTTTTCGACGAGATCGAAAAAGCCCATCCGGATGTGTTCAACATCCTGCTGCAGGTGCTGGATGACGGCCAGATAACGGATTCCCAGGGAAGGCGTGTCAGCTTTAAGAACACGGTCATCATTATGACATCGAACTGCGGAGCCCAGCAGATCATGGCTCCAAAGCGCCTCGGGTTCGGCACTACGGAGGATCCGAAAGCGGATTATAACCTGATGAAGGAGCGGGTCCTGGAGGAGGTCCGGCACACCTTTAAACCGGAATTTATCAACCGGATTGACGGGATGATCGTATTCCATCCGCTGGAACCGGCGCAGATGCGCGAGATCCTGGATCTGCTCCTGAAGGACATTACCGGCCGCGTGGGAGAACAGATGAATATCCGGCTGAATGTTGCGGATGATGCGAAGGATGCCCTTATCGCGGCAGGCTATGATGCGAAATATGGTGCAAGGCCTCTGAAACGCGCGCTGCAGAACCTGCTCGAGGATCCTCTCGCAGAGGAAATTCTGGAAGGGCGGACTTCTTCCGGCTGCTCTGTGACAGTACATGCGGAGGGCGGGAAACTGACCTTCACCTCCAGGCGCAGGAAGGGAAAGGAGGCCTGATGGCCAAAAAGCAAACGGTCTTTTTCTGCAGGGAATGCGGATTTGAATCTTCCAAATGGATGGGGCAGTGTCCGGGGTGCAGGGAATGGAATACGTTCACGGAGGAGCCGGTGGCCCGGGCGGAAGCAAAACGCCCCGCTGCAGGTGTGCGTGAACGGCCGCGCCCCGGGAGGATCCAGGATATCCGGGCAGAAGATGAGCCGCGCTTTCAGACCGGGTTTCCCGAGATGGACAGGGTACTGGGCGGCGGCATCGTGAAAGGGTCACTGGTGTTGGTGGGAGGCGATCCCGGCATCGGAAAATCCACGCTGCTTCTCCAGCTGTGCAGATATGTCTCAGAGCATGGGAAACGGGTCCTGTATATTTCCGGGGAGGAATCTGTCCGGCAGATCAAGATGCGGGCTGACCGCATCGGACGTTTTGACGGGGATTTCCTGCTGCTGTCGGAAACAAGCCTGGACCGCATTGAAGGGGCGATTGAAGCGGAAAAACCCGATGTGGTGGTGATCGATTCCATTCAGACCATGTACCGCGAGGATGTGTCCTCCGCCCCCGGAAGCGTCAGCCAGGTGCGGGAGTCCACGAATACACTGCTGCAGATCGCAAAAGGGAGCGGCATTACCATTTTCCTGGTCGGCCATGTGACAAAAGAGGGTATGGTAGCGGGACCGAGGGTTCTGGAGCATATGGTGGACACGGTTCTGTATTTTGAGGGAGACAGAAGCGCCATGTACCGGATACTCCGGGCGGCCAAAAACCGTTTTGGGGCAACCAATGAGATGGGGGTCTTCGAGATGGTTCAGGAAGGGCTGAGGGAGGTGGAAAACGCCTCTGCCTATCTGCTGGAGGGGCGGCCGGAAAACGCAAGCGGAACGGTGACAGCCTGTCTGATGGAGGGAAACAGCCCGCTGCTGCTGGAAATCCAGGCGCTTGTGAGCCGTACGAGCTTCGGTCTGCCGAGACGGACAAGCACCGGCATTGATTTCAACCGGGTCAACCTGCTGATCGCGGTGCTGGAAAAAAGGCTGGGCTTCGGCTTCGGGGATTATGATGCCTATGTGAATGTGACGGGAGGCCTCCGGATTTCGGAACCCGCAACGGATCTCGCCGTGACGGCGGCACTGATCAGCAGCCTGAAGGATTTTGTGATCGACAGCGGCACTATTCTCTTCGGGGAGGTGGGCCTGGCGGGAGAAGTGCGTGCGGTGAGCATGGCACAGAAGCGGGTCAATGAGGCGGCCAAGCTCGGATTTAAGAGATGCATCCTTCCCAGGGCCTGCATGCGGGACCTGGTTCCTCCGGAGCAGTTTGAATGTGTACCGGTGGAAACGGTACGGGATGTGGTATCGGTACTGCGCAGCTGAGTACATGCCAAAGGTATCCGGCCCCTTATGCTTTGAGCCATGCTGACAGGCTGCAGCGCTTAGAGCATGCGCTGCGATTGGCACGGTTCTGCCGTATGTCAGAAAATACCGGCACTGTCCCGGGTAAGCTGAAAAAGCAGCTTTCCCGGGACAGTGCCGGTATTTTTTGCCAACTTGAGCCATGCCGACAGATCGCAGCGCGAAAAGCGTGCGCTGCGATTG
>CAMOSC010000083.1 GCA_946624325.1 uncultured Clostridia bacterium | reverse complement strand
GCTTTTGTCTATCACCCGGCAGATGCGGAAGCTCGCGAGCGGCTTCCACGCACCTGTGCCCGAATGGGTATGCCGGGTTCCTGCACAAAAAAAGATACAGAAAGTGCTTTCGGCACCAGTCTGTATCCTTTTCTGATCTTATGACAGGAATTCTGATTTGCATCGGGCTAAGAAAACGCTGATAAATGCAGCGTTTCCCTGATACGCCCCGATGGAAGAAGGGCATTGTTCGCCGGTTCCGGAGTCCGGCTCTGAACCAGCGTCATCTGCTCAGGCAGTTTTTTTCATGAAAGAACGGCTGATATCGCGTGATCTCAGAATGAAACATTGCTTCAGGTCGCGGCATTGACTCCGAACAGTGCCCCTGATTTTATAACCCGGTAAATATAAGGTCCTCCGGAAGCATCATCCAGGAGAGATAGGTATACGGCGCATGGCCGTACCAGACCTCCCGCAGCCTGTCTTCGGCGGTATGCAGTTTTTTCGATGCCGGGTCAACGAACAGGGCTTTCGGCCCCTTCAGGGCATCGCGCAGAATTTCACGCCAGGTCCTGTCCTCTTCACCGTCATCGGTCATTGTCTCCATAAGATCCCCGAAGTCTACACGGCTCAGCCTGAACAGGAAAAATGCCGTGGAAACAACGCTTACGCCATGGTATTCTCCGAGTGTATAAAACACGATTGCAGCGTCCGCCGCATCCAGGAAGAAATCCGTCACGCCAAGCTTCTCCAGCATGCGGACCGTTGCTTTCAGAAGCGCCCTGCCCCTTTTTTTCTGAAGTTTTCCGACAGCGGCGTCATAGGCCTCGTTTATGTCCTTTGCCCCGCAGCGGTCCCTCAGCCAGTCGAGCGCTTCTTCCCGGCTGAGTTTTTCCCACGTTCCGTTTTCAAGTTTTCTCTGGAATGTCACGCCGAGCAGATCCCGTACGATCCCCAGAAAGTGACGGGCGGAATTCTCGGTCGGATAGGCGGTCATCAGTGCATCGACGAACGCATCCATTGCCGCCGCGCTCCCGATATTGCGCTTTGCGCTGAAGGTATTGTTTTCCCGCATCTGCAGGAGTTTTTCATCCGGAACGTCGAGGAAGGTCAGGAGCTTTTCAAAGTTTCCGTCCACCGCCTGAAATACGGCATCCCCGGCCTCCGGATTAAACGAAAGCGTCCGGCCGTAGCGGGTATAGCCCCATTCTGCCGGAACCACCCGGGGCACCAGGTCACCCGGATTGATAATGTTGAAAATGTTGCGGTACAGATCCGCCTCAGGGTTCTTTACGGGCAGAACCCCGCAGGGCGTGGCAAAGGTATAGGCGTAGATGTGCTCCGCCGAGAGATTCTTGCTTTCCCCGGAATAGTCATCCAGCATGCCTGCCAGGATATTCGCCACCGCAGCTCCGCGGCTGTAGCCGGTAATCCAAACCTTCACCGGCCCGTCAATCTCTTCCAGTTCGGCGGTAAGATTGTCATAGACCGAGCAGGCGGCATGATAGAAGCCGTAGTGGTACCCGGCATTCATGGCATCCTCGGTGAGGTGGAAATTGCTCGCCCACTCGCCGCCGTATTCATCTCCCCGGATCACCGCGGTTACAAGGGTGCTTCCGTCCGCCATATGCCTGGTCCCGATCGAATAAGCCACCTTATCCCAGGTCGAATTCAGCCCAACACCATAGTTGTGGTATTCTTTTGTGTCAAAGCCCATCTGATCATAGGCATCGCTGATCTCCGCACTGCGGCTCATGGCCGTCGTCCGGTCGTCATCGGAATTTTCTCCCCATCCGGAAGCCTCATCCTTGCTGTTTGCCGCAAGCTCCAGGCACAGGGTAAGCCATGCAAGCTCATGATTATAATTGTACGCACTTTCCGAAAAATAGTTTTCGGAGAAAGCGGCCGGCAGCAGGAAGCTGTCATATCTCAACGCAAGGGAAATCTCCGGTGACTTCTCCTCTTCAACCTCATGAACAGGCTCTCCAGGAGCATCCTGAACGGCGGCCTGAATGTTTTCGTTTATATCTGCCGGAATCAATACAGGTGCCGCAAGGTTTGCCAGCAGACTCCATGTGACCAGCAGTGATAACAGTATACGGTTCATGGTTTTTCTCCTACGGTGTAGTAATCCGCCTGCCCGGGCACACATGGTCACATACATCCACAGGAGTCCGGCTCTGAACAAAAGTCCGGCATCCCCCGGATAAAGGTATGGGGAGCCTGCCGTTTACTCTGCCGGCACGTAAACACCCGGCTTTGGCTCCGGGCCGAAGGGACTGCGCACGCCCTTTTCCGTAATCACGCAGCGGCCGTCCTCAAAGGCAAAGACCAGTTCCTTGCCGAAGCAGGTCTCCACCCAACGTCCGAAGAGGGTGAACTCCCTGTCGCTCAGCCACGCGCCGCTGCAGAGCAGAAGTCTTGTCACGGCACTGTCATCACCCATCAGGTTTGTGATATAATTCCCGCCAAGGCCGATATTTACGCACTCCTGCGCCCCGCTCTCATATTTCAGCGTGAGAACCGCAAGAGAGGACTCAAAGCAGAGGCTGAAGGAGCAGCAGCGGTCCGGTTCGGAGGGATTCATGAAGTTGAAAAGCCTCAGATCCAGATTTCCCTCCTGCAGCTTCCAGCACCTTCCGTTTACTTCGGGAATCAGGCTGCTCTCCGGCGCAAAGGGCGGATGCGGCAGGGAAAGGCAGGACATCTTCCGGAAGAGCTTTGTCAGCATTCCCGCATCCTCCGGAAGCGCATCATTCGCAGCGTTGCCGCACTGGGGACTGCCGGCCAGATGCTCCTCCACCTTCTCCAGATAATCCCAGCACAGGTTCAGCGTATTCTGCGCCCAATGCACGCCGCCTTCATTGCTCTGGGCAGTTTCATTGATGGCGATGATGAGATCCAGCTTCGGCGAGACAATGGTAAACTGTCCCATAGCCCCGTCCGCACGGTACACGCCCTCGGGTCTGCACATCCAGATCTGGAAGCCGTAGCCCAGATGATTGTCCGTAGCCAGCGGATTGCCGATGGCTTCCGTGGCGGAATCGTTCTGATTGGTCGTAGCCAGGCGCACATACTCTTCCGAGAGGATCCGCTCGCCTTCCCACACGCCGCCGTCGGCGTAGAGCTTCATAAGCCTTAAGTTATCCTCTGTCGTCGCGAACATTCCGCCGCCGCCCATGGCAGTGCCGTCCGGCATATTGTACCAGCGGATGTTCTCCTCAATAATACCAATCTTGTTGAAAAGCTTTTCCGTCAGATACTCATGGAACTTCCGCCCGGTCTTTTTCTCCACAATGGCGCAGAGCAGGCTGGACCCGGTGGAATTGTACATGTATGCCGTTCCGGGCTTATGCACCACCGGGGTCGCGAGGAAATCGCGGATCCAGTGTTCTGTGGGTCTCGGCATGGTTTCCATGCCGCAGCCCATGCAGAGCACGTCGCGCACGGTAAGCAGCTTCAGGTTCTCGCTCGGGTTTTCGGGAGCATCCTCCGGGAAAATGTCGATCACGCGCTCGTCCAGACGCAGCAGCCCTTCCGTGAAGGCGATGCCCACACCAGTCGCCGCGTAGGTCTTTGTATGGGACTGCAGGCCGTGGCGGATTCCCGGCCCGTAAGGTGCCCACCAGCCCTCGCTGGCAACCTTTCCGTGGCGCATGATCATCAGTCCGTGCATTTCCGTACGGCTGGCTTCAAGGGCTTCCACAAAATCAAGGATATCCCGGCTGCTTAAGCCCACGGATTCCGGTGTTACTCTTTCAAATGCTTTTCTCATATACAGCTCCTTTTTCTTTCCCTGCAGCGGATCCAAGCCGCTCTGAACGGCAAATCCGCCTTTGAAGACGCGCTCCGCATCTGAAGCGGGTATGCGCACGCGCTCCTCAGATCGTTTCCGTCATGAACACCTATGTGAAGTGCACATATAATAAAAACATCCTTACCGCACCCTGTCTCCCGGCTCCGGGAAGATCAGCACGGTCCTTGCGCCCTGGATTCCCTCGCCCGAAGCATCCGGCACGTTGCTGATGTGAATCAGTCCTTTCCTCCCGTAGGCCAGTTCCAGCGTCCGGCGGACGTTGCGCAGGCCGATATGTCCCTTCTGCTCCTCAGTCATCTGCGGCATGTTCTCACTGTTGATGAGTGCTATCACCTCCGGCGGATATCCGTTGCCGTTATCCTCCACGGTAACCGAAACGCCATCTTCCGTTTTTTGAGCCGATATCATTAACAGCAGCGTTTCCTCTACGCCGAGCGCATATTTGAAGCAGTTCTCCACCACGGTATAGATGAGCAGGTGCGGGATCGTGGTGCCGCTCAGTTCCTCCGGGAGATCCAGTACATAGAAGATCCTGTCCGGGTAGCGGATTCCCTGCATGTCGAGATAAGCTCCGATATGGCGCAGCTCCTCCCCGAGGGTTATGCCGCTCTCATCCGTGCGCAGCATATAGCGCACATGCACCGAGAGCGCCTGCAGGAACCGCCTGATATCCTCATTCCGGTCCTGATAGGTCATGGCGTCGATGGTTGTCAGGGCATTCAGGTAAAAATGCGGGCGAAGCTGCGAGCGCATCAGAAGCAGCTCCATCTCCTGGTTCTGCAGCCGGTGTTCATAGTCCCGCATGCGGCCAAGCATTACCTCGTCCAGCAGATGGCGGATGGACGATTGCAGCCGCAGGATTTCATCCGTAGAGGCATTGACCGGTATCTCCACCGGCACACCCCCGGTTGCAAGTTCCTCGCCGAAATCCCCGAGCCTTGCCGAAAGCGCCCGCACAGGACGCACCGAAAGCCGGTACACCAGCACGGTCTGGGCGACAAATGCCGCCAGGCAGAGCAGGCCCAAAACCCCTACCGTTATCGGGAAACGCCTGGAAAGCCGTGCCTGAGAACCCAGACAAAGCTCCAGAGACAGACCGTTTTCCATCGCAATGTCAAGCAGCTGATCTTCCCTGCCGTCCACGCTTTTTCCCGCCGCGGTTTCCCCGAAGCCCGCGCTCCGTCCCTGATCATCCAGAAGCTTTACAAAACCTCCCTGCCCCGCGATATCCAGAAGCGTCCCTGCCTTCCGCCCGGCCGAGACCAGGCATCCCGCGCAGCATTCATCTCCGGTCAGGAAAAAGAGCAGATACGTCTCATCGGCCAACTGCAGGATACTCCAGCTGACCGGACTGTAACCGGCAAAGTTGTTATCGCGCTGCTGCGCAATCCACTCCCGTATGGAAAGGGCATCGAAGCTTTTGTAGCCCGGCTTCATCGGGATGATCGTCCCGTCCCGGCCCGCAAAGCAGAATTCAATTCCGGGATTGTAGGTGGTGATATCCTGCATACGCTCAAGGAGATCCCTTATGGCAAAGTACCGGGCACCTTTCTCGCCCGATACCAGGTCAACCGCCTCTGTCACATGGATGAACAGCTCCCACATAATGTTCTGGTAGCCGGAAAGTTCCTCCTTCAGACGCGCCGCTTCCCTGTCGGCATCCGCGCGCTGCTCCTGGAGCACCCTCCGCTCCTCGCTCCGGTTTACCGCGGCAATACTGCCTATGCCAAAAGCCAGCAGGACAAAAAGGAACACAAGCTGGGCTGCTACCATAATACGTATCAGCGAAGGTCTTCCGGTCCCGCTTTTTCCGCTCTTCATAGCTTTATCCCTCTTCTGTCTCCGGGGACTCACGCTCTCATCCCCTCTTCATCACTTCATCCCTCTTCTGTCTCCGCATTTTCACGCTCTCATCCCCTTTTCGTCGCCTTATCTTTCTTCCGTTTCCGGATCCTCACGCTCTCATCCCTTCTTCGTCGCCTTATCCCTCTTCCGTTTCCGGATTCTCACGCATCCATCCCGGAATTTCCTCGGGCGGGAAATGCTCCTCTATATATTCCTGAAGCAGCGGCTCAGCGTAATAGGTGAACGAGAAAAAATATCCTCCCGGGAGCACCAGTGTCAGAGGCGGCAGAATGTAACTGATCAGGATCACGCCGATCAGTGTGATGACATAGGTCAGCAGACGAAGCGGCTTTTGTTTCAGGAACTGCCACGCAAGCTTCACGGCTCCGAGAGCGCTGACCCTGAAGCGTGAAACGATCGCCGCAAGATTCAGAAGCACGCCGAGCACGACAGTTCCGTAAACAACCGTCAGTACAAGGTAAAATTTACTGTAGAACGTATGCCATCCGACCGCATTTGCCACATCCACGAAGGTATACAGGATGATCCCCGCCAGCACAGACAGCACGCCGAATAACAGACCCTGCTTCCAGTTTTCTTTGAAGGCTTTAAAATAGCAGCCCGCCACAGACGTTCCCGCATCGTAGCGCAGCATTTTTGCCATGGTATAGTAGGCAGCGGTCATGGAAAGAAAAACCGTTATCACCGGGAGGCTGGTCAGCAGAAACAGCAGGCTTACCAGGAAGAAATCCGCCACCCTGGTGATCTTTCCGAAAAAAGGGGATTCAAACAGACTTTTCATGGGAGCCTCCTAAACAAAGAGCGGGGTAAAACCACCCCGCTCCGCCTGTCAGTCTTTTACAGCTGTCACAATATGTTGTCTGCATATCCGGAAAGCTTCCGGAAGGCGCCTTGCGGCAGCCTGCCAACACCGGTTTTCATAAACCGTTATCAGCGTCATACCGGATTACTCCGCTTCCTGCTCCGCAAGCCATGTATCAACCTGGCCCTGAGCCTCTTCGATAATGCTCTCGATGCCGGCAGCCTTCAGATCCTCCCGGAACTTCGGCAGATACTCATCCGGATCAAGCTCGCCGCAGCAGAGGCCGGCATAGTACTGGTTCACAACGTTGGTAACCGCAGAAACCTCGTTCGCCACATTGGTGGTGTCGAAGGAGAAGCCGAACAGCGGGCTCTTCACGGCGTTCTCCATCTTCTCCTTCATGAAGGAAACGTCGGATACATTGGTGCTGCCCTTCATGGCGTTCATAATGAACTGATTGCCAAGGATACCGCAGGAAAGCGCCGCCGTGTAGGGAACGGTCTCCATGGACTGTCCTTCAGGCCAGTTGATGGCTCTTACAATGCCGCTTTCATCTTCAATTACATAGTCATCGCCCTCTACGCCGAAGATCACATAGTTCAGGAGGGTCTCGTCGGTATAAAGCATGTTCAGAAGTCTTGCCGCCTCAGCCGGATGCTCGCTGTTGTGGGCGATGCACCAGTAAATGAAGCTGCTGCTGTTGAATACCTGCTCGGTAAGCGGGATGGCATAGATTTCATAACCGCCGGAATTGGCTGTCTGAGCCTCAACGGTATCACGGGCGTAGCCGTAGCCGATGATGTAGCTCTGCGCACGGTCGGCGCCTACTAAGGACGGACCGTCCTCAGTCTCGATGGAGCAGTCATAGGGCATGAGCTCGGCTTCGCTCCACTCCCATGCGGTGCGGACAACCTTCTCAAAAAGCTCGCTCTCATACAGGTTTTCAATCGTGGTGCTGTCGCCGAACGCAGCGCCGCCGCCGGTCAGGGTGGTCATCTGATAGCCGTTGGCTCCGCCGAGAACCTGATCCAGCATGAAATTGTTTCCTGTGCCGCCTACGCCGAGACGCGGAGCGATGGCGGGGATATCCGGCTCAACCTCCTGAAGCTTCTTCAAGGCTTCCGTCAGGGCCTCGATATCATACTCGGCATTCGGATCCAGGCCTGCTGCGTCGAAGAGATCCTTGCGGACGTTCCAGTAGTAAATCAGAACCTGGCCCTTATAGCAGGGGATCGCATAGCTTTTTCCGTCAACCGTGCCGGGCTTTAAATAATCTTCGCCCACAATCTCAACGGCCTCTGCCAGTTCATTGTCCAGATAGTCGTTTAAGGGTATGATCTTCTTGCCGTTGATAGCTGCCTGCAGTCCGGAGAAGGGGCAGATGATATCCATGGGCGTACTGCCAAGAAGGCTCATGTCAATGGTGTTCGCGTAGTTGTTGCCGTCGATGGGATCCAGATCCACATGGAAGGTCTCGCCGATGCTGTCCAGATATTCGTTGATAGCCTCTTCAACCTTTACGGTACCCTCTTCCGTGGGAACCACAACCAGCACGGGATAGGAAATTTTTACAAGCGGTTTCTCTTCCTCAGCCAGGGCCGGAACGGCTGCAAGGCTTCCGAGGACTGCGGTGCTGAGCACGAGTGCAAGACTTTTCTTCAGGTTCATATGATCCTCCTTTTGATTGCGGCATGTCTGCCAGCTTCTGATACGTTGCTCTGTTGTCCTTATTATACTTTCCCTGTTTCTGAAAAGCATTCAACTTTGTAAGGGCAGGTTTTGTTTTCGTAATTGACCCGATACCCCGTGGATCGAAGCCGTGAACCGGTTGATCCGGGGAGCAGCAGTTTGTCCGGTGTAATGGTTTCCGATGTAACAGTCTGCCTAAGGAAACGATTCCGAAATATTCTGATTCAAAACCGCTGCTTCATCCGCTTACAGGAATCAGCCCTTCACGCCTCCGACCACAACACCCTCGATCAGCTTGCTCTGGATAAAGGGGAATACGATCAGCACCGGGATGATGGCGGTAAAGGCAATGGCCATGCGCACGCCCACGGTGGGAAGATTCAGCTCCGCCAGGTTCATGCCCTCCGTCATGCTGGAACGCTGGGAAAGCAGCTGGATGTTGTTCATGACATTGTTCAGGTACACCGTGATGGTATAGAGGTTCTGGTTTTTGATATAGTACATACCGTTGGTCCAGTCATTCCAGTAAGCCATGCCCGAGAACAGGGCGATGGTGATCAGCACCGGCTTGGAGAGCGGAACCAGAATCCTTGCATAGATGCGCATCTCCGAGGCACCGTCGATTCGCGCCGCCTCGATAATGGGCTCCGGTATGCTGGTGGAATAATAATTGCGCACCAGCAGGATGTTCATGGCGCTCATGAGATGGTTCGGCAGGATCAGCGCCCAGACCGTATCCTTGATATGGAAAATCTCGGTCCAGATGATGTAGCTTGCCGTCAGGCCGCCCGAAAACAGCATGGTAAAGAATACCAGGAAAGCCAGCGGCGTTCTTGCCTTAAAATCCCTGCGGTACAGCGGATAGGCAAAGAGGGAAGTGATGATGACATTGATCAGGGTGCCCGCAAGGGTTACCAGGATGCTCATGCCATAGGCCTTCCCGATGGTTTCGCGCTTGGCCCAGAGGTATTTATAGGTGTCAAAGCTGATACGGTTCGGCCAGAATTTGTAGCCTTCCTTTACCAGCTCCTTCTCCTCGGTGATGGATGCGCTGATCATCAGCACGAAAGGAAGCACGCAGGTAACGGCTATGATAATCATGACCACCAGGGAAATATTCCGTGAAGTGGTATTCTCGAGTTTATTTTTGTGTTTCATCTTCAGTCTCCTTCCGGTTTCAGAAACCATGAGCGCAATCATTATAAAAAATCCGGTTACTGTTCAGGGCCAGACTCCAGAAATGGCAAAGAACGCCATTTCTGGAGTTGTGGTGTGCTCGCCAGATGCAAATCTGTGCGAAATCAGGGATTTCAGCCAGCTGAATCCATGATTTCACACAGATTTGCGCCTGGCTCTGAACAGTAACAAAATCCGCCTGTATCCGGGGAGATTGCGCTCCTCCGTACTTTTGCACGCCACCGTACGGCCGTCAGAACAGGGCACTGTCCGGATCCACCTTACGGACAATCAGGTTTGAGATCATGACCAGCGTAAAGCCCACAACAGACTGGAACACACCCGTGGCCGATGATTTACCGATATCGTTCAGCTCCATCAGAGCTCTGTATGCGTAAGTATCAATGGTCTGCGTGGTGGGGAAGAGCATGCCCGAATTCATGGGAACCTGCAGGAACAGACCGAAGTCCGAGTTAAAGATGCGGCCGACCGACATCAGCAGCATCAGGATGATCGTCGGGCGGATGAGCGGCAGCGTGATGCGGAAGATCTGCTGCATCTTCGTCGCGCCGTCCAGCTTTGCCGCCTCATAGAGCTCCGCGTCAATGCCCGACATGGTGGCAATGTAGATGATGGAACTGTAGCCGGCCACCTGCCAGAAGTGCACGATGGTCAGGATGTAGGGCCAGTATTTGGCCTCGCGGTACCAGGCGATGCCGCGACCGCCGATGATGGCATTATTGATGAAGCCGTTGGAGCCCAGGAACGCATATACCAGATAAGATACCACGATGATGGAAATCATGTTCGGGAAGCAGATAACCGGCATGATGATCTTTGCGATTTTCATCTTTCCGATCTCCGTCATCATAATGGCAATTACCACCGCGATCACAATGCCCAAAAGGATAAACACCACATTGTAGGCAACGGTGTTGCGGATCATGATCCAGGCATCCTTCGTCCTGAAAAGGAACTCAAAATTCTCAAACCCGACAAAAGGACTGTTCAGAATACCTTTGGTATAATCAATCCGCCGGAATGCAATGGTGAGACCATACATGGGGAGATAGTTGTTGACCAGTAGATAAACCAGTCCGGGAAGAATCATCAGATAAAGCGGCAGATGGTTTTCCCTCTTTGAGCGGCGGCGCCGCCCTTCCTTAATACCGGTATTGCTCATATCGCTCGTCCTTTCTCCGGGCTGCCGATTCTGTACTCAGCTCCGTTTTGATAAGCCTATCCAATGGTACTTGTTCAAAGCAGGGCTCCGAACAATTTCATCTTACAAAAATAAAGAGGCATTTTCCACAAAGAAAATGCCTCGCACTTTAAATTTTGTAAGCCGGATGTCAAAAATGGCTCCCCCCGCCTTTCTTCTCTTGAAAGCCTCTCCTCATCTTCTTCTGCTGAAATCTTCTCTCAGCCTTCTTCTCTCGAAACGCTCCCCCCGCTCTTCCACTCCGCCGGGCTTATGCCGGTCTGCCTGCGAAAAACCGTTGAGAAATAGGAGATATTGTCATACCCGACAAGGCTCGCCACCTCGCCGATGCTTTTGGATGTGGTGAGCAGGAGCTGCCTGGCCTCGTTGATGCGCAGCTGATTGATGTACTCCCTCAGGCTCACGCCGGCCCGCTCCGAGAAAAGCTTAGAGAGATAGTTCGGCGCAACGCAGGCCGCATTGGCGACTGTCTCCCTGTCAATGTTCTCGGTGTAGTGGGCCCTGATAAACTGCATCGCAATCTCCACGGCGTCACCGCTTGCGCTTTTTTCCTTCATCAGGGCAGTCACCCTGGAATAGAGCAGCTCCGAGAAACGCAGCATCTCGATGCCGGAACGCTCCGCCGATTCATCCGCCCTGCGCAGCTCATCGCTCCGGAATACCTCCTCATGGGAGATCCCGCCCTTCAGAATACACTGGAAGCAGGCCTGCAGCAGGCCGTGATGCAGCCTGGACATAAATGCGTCCGCGTCGCCCCGGCTGCCTTGGCTGATGCAGGATGAAATATAGCGCAGATAATCCGCCTTATCGTTTCCGGTCATCAGCTGCAGGAGTTTTTCGGCATCGATCACGGCCGGCAAAGCCGCCTTCTGCTCCAGTTCGTCATTCAGCAGGAAAGCCTTCCCCTCCTGGAAACGCAGCTTATGCAGGCGCTGCTTCACATCCGCCGCCATGGAATAAATACGGAAAAGCTCCGTTTCGCCGCCCACGACGCAGATGGGATGGAGTCCGAAGAACTCGGCACAGCTCATGAGGTAACGCCTGCAGCCTGCCAGCAGCTCTTTCTCACTGCGTTTCTGCGCAGGAAAGACAAAAGTAAGAAAAAGCTTGCTCTCCTCCGGGTCAATCAGGACGCGGTCGGGTTCCTCCGAGCCTGTAAGTTCCTGCATGGCAAGCCGGGTCAGCTGTTGTGTCAGGTGCTTTTGTTCCTCCCGCTCGCCATCTGTCTTATTCATGTTAAAGCGTATGCCCACACAGCGGACCGCATCCTTTGCCCCTGCCTCTACCTGATGCTGCTTCAGGGCATTTTCAACCAGTTCCGGATCCTCCCCGTAAAGCCCGTCCCGGATGTTGCGCAGCACCGTTGCCATGGCAAGTCTCGCGGTTTTTACCCCTGCCAGCCGCTCCGTCTCCTTCTGCTTCACGTCTGATACGATATCCGCAAGCTCCTTTTCCAGCTCCGGGAAATTCACCGGCTTGGTCAGATACCACTTCGCGCCGTAGCGCATGGCTTCCCGCACATAGCACAGCTCCTCGTAACAGGTAAGGAAGGCAAATTCACAGCCGATTTTCTGTTCATAGACATAGCGGATCAGCTCAATGCCGTTGCAGAGCGGCATGCTGATGTCCGAGAGAACAATCTGGGGCTTCTCGGCTGCGATCACTCTCTTGGCCGCCTCACCGTTTTCAGCGGTCAGAATACGGCCGATCCCGAGTTTTTCCCAGTCCACCTGCTGTCTGATGACATCCAGCAGTGCGACATCGTCATCGCAGATGAGAATGGTGATCATGTTAATCTCCTCCCGGATTTCCGCCAGCGGAATCC
>CAMOSC010000082.1 GCA_946624325.1 uncultured Clostridia bacterium | reverse complement strand
CTGGCCGGAGGCAACCTCCAGGGCATAATTCGTATTGCCCGCAATTCCCCGGTTTTCCGCGAGGAAGGAAAGACGCACATTTCTGTATTTGGCGGCAAGCTCCTTCAGATAGGCTTCCGCCTCATCCGAAACCTCCGCCGCGGCAATACACAGCTCCCAGTTGCCGTAGGATTGCGCCAGCACGGAAGCGGCCATCTCCTTCAGGTGGCGCAGTACGGGACGGTAAACCGGAACAACAATGCTGACCAGGGGCCGTTCCGGGAAATCCTGTATGCGCTGTGCGGCCAGCGTCTTTTTATCGGGTTCTCTCTTCAGCTTCCAGATGGCATACTCCCTGTCGGAATCGCTGTACTCCGAGAAAGACTCGATTTTCCTGAAGTTTTTCTTGTCATCCGACTTCAGGTAACGCTTCAGGACCGCGGGAAAGGAATGCTCCTTTTTCCATGCCCGGTAGAGATCCCCCTGGGAAAAGCTGACCTCAAGCGTCTCCCCCGCTTCCCCGTCGGTGCAAAAAAGCACCCGCTGCCGGGATTCATCCGTCATCGGCAGTTCTGCCGAAAAACCGTACCCGTCAAAGGTTTCGTCCCCGTAGCAGGCAAGCCCGACATCCGGACGGCTGACAGGTTTTATCACGGCATCCAGTGCGATTCCCGAAAGTCTGAGGAAAGAAATGCTTAACGCCCCACCCGGGATTTCCGGTGCCGCCCAGCCCTCACAGAGAATCCGCCCGCCGCGATATTCCAGCTTATCAAAACAATATTTCATGATTATCCCCTATTTCCGGAGTCTTGCTCTGAACAGGTACCGTGTTTTATGAAGACCTGTTCAGTCCCGGCATATTACCCGTCAGATCCGGTATGCGTCGCAGACCTCTGCGGCATCGCTGAACATTTTGACCGTATGATCCTCCAGCCAGACAACCCGGTTGCACATGGAACGGATCTGTCCCAGATCGTGGGAAACGAACAGAACCGTCGTGCCGCCGTTCATCAGCTCCATCATGCGCGCATGGCTCTTTTTCTGGAAATTCTCGTCGCCCACGGAAAGGATTTCATCGACAATCAGGATTTCCGGATTGACAACCGTAGCGATTGAAAACGCCAGGCGCATCAGCATGCCGGAGGAATAATTCCGGATCGGAACGTGTATAAAGTCTCCCAGCTCCGAAAAATCAAGTATCTCGTCATATTTTGACTGCAGGTATTTCTTGGAATACCCCAGAATTGCTCCGTTTAAATAGATATTTTCATGTCCCGTGAGGTCATAGTCGAAGCCGGAACCCAGCTCCAGCATCGGGACAATATTTCCCCCGCGCCAGACACTCCCTTCCGTCGGCTTCAGGATGCCGGAAATAATTTTAAGCGTTGTGCTTTTCCCGGCTCCGTTTCTTCCGATCAGGCCCAGCACCTCGCCGCGCCTCACATCGAAGCTTACATCCTTCAGGGCCCAGAATTCCCTGAATTCCACCTTTTTTTTCAGGAGCAGCGTCACCATCTCCTTGATGCTGGTAACCCTGTCATTTGCCATGCGGAACCGCATGGAAACATGTTCTATCTTCAGGATGTTATCGTCCTTAATAATCTCCATTGAACTTCAAATCTCCTCCCTAAACGGAGTTTTGTGCTTTGACCAAATGGCCACGGATGACTATTTTGCAGCCACGCCTGCAAAAAGCGCAGCCCCGGAAACGGCATTTCTCTCCCGTTTCCGGAGTCCTGCCCCGAACAGTTGCCGGAATTTCAGATATACAGGACAAATTTGTCCTCTGTCTTATGGAATACGGCGCCGCCCACGGCCAGCATGAGCACCGAACAGATCAGGCAGATCAGGTATTCGCTGATGGCAGGTGAACAGCCGTCGATGATGATGGTCCGCATAAATGTCACGTAATGGTACATGGGGTTAAACTGCATCAGGTTTGCGAGCCACTGCGCCCCATGACGCTCCAGAAGGCCGACGCTGTAGATAATGGGCGTTGCGTACATCCACATCATGGAGATAACGCCCCACAGGAATTCGATATCGTGGAAGAAAACCATCAGGCTTGAAAGCAGCATTCCCATACCGACCGCGAAAGAGATCAGGAATACCAGCGCTACCGGAATCAGCAGGACCGCCCAGCTGATGTACAGCCCGCGGAACAGACCGTAAATCAATGTGACAAGCAGCAGGGGGATCATGGACAGAACAATGTTGATGCTCGAGGAGAGCACCTTTGTAACCGGATAAATCACCTTGGGTACATAGACCTTTGTGATCAGGGAGGCATTTGACGTGATTGCGCGCATCGCCTGATTGCAGCAGTCATTGAACCCGTTAAAGATCACGATACCGCAGAGCAGATAGATCGCATAATGGCGGATGCTGGGGTCCTTCACGTCAAACAGATTGCTGAAAACGACGTACTGGACCAGCATCATCAGAAGGGGATTCAGGAAGCTCCAGAACACGCCCAGGACCGACCGCTTATATTTAATCTTGAAGTCCCTGGAAACCAGCTGCTCGATCAGGAATTCGTACTTTGCCACAATCTGGATCAGATTTCCCAGAGCCGTGCTTTTCCCGGCCTTCTCCCGCACAATCATCCGAACCGTATAGAAAACCAGCAGGGCAAAAAGCCCGGCTTCCACGGCAAAAAAGCCCGGTACTCCGATGCGGCACGCCTTTATCTGCGGCCAGGCTATGAGGTCAATCATCAGAAGCAGCAGGGTGCACAGCGCTATCAGCCACCCGCCGACCTTTTTCAGGTTATATTTTTTAACATCCATGGGGAATTGTCAGTTTTTCCTTTCTATTCGCACTGCCTCCGGCACCGCATTCAAAAAGTATCCGGAACTGTTCAGTCTTTCCAGTATCCCTGGTTCATGGTAAGCTTTCTGATAAGAGGCTTCGGCAGAAGATAATACCGTTTTCCCAGGAGGAAGCCTGTCAGTTTGCAGCCGCTCAGCCAGAACAGACGCAGGCACATGAGCGGCCTGCCCTTCCGTATGAGATAAGCCGCGGTACCAAGCACCAGCTTTTTCCCTTCGCCGTAGGACGGAAGGTTTCCGAACTCGCGGAAATTGATTTTCTGGGATACGCCGTTGTCAAAATTGCGCCGCAGCTGTTCAATCCCGCTGTATTCATGCGAGTGGATCACCCGCGCATCCGCGCAGTATGCGATGCCGTAGCCCGCATAGATCAGCTTTGAGGCGTAAAGCATGTCCTCATTGAATATGGCGTCCGGCAGGAAGCCGTCAAGTTCCTCGTAAATGCTCTTGCGGTACATCGCGCAGGCATCGGAGCAGAAAAAGGTCTTGATTCCGAGCTCTTCCAGATCCGCGGCCCGTTTCACGCGGCTTTTCGGAGGATAATTGAAGGCCCTGGTATATTTCTCAATCAGCGAATGCTCCTTATGGGGGAGCTGCCTCGCATAGGCCGCGCCGATCGTCGGATCCTCAAAAGCCTTTACCAGACGCTCCACCAGATGACGGTCTGCCGGAACGGCATCCTGCGTCATGAAAAGCATCAGGTCTGCCTCGGACCTGGCCGCGGCGCGGCTGCGGGTCGTGCCGTGATCGAATTCATCCTTTTCGATGTGGAAAAGCTCCATCTGTTCGGGCTCACGGATTTTGCTCTCAGGATAGCCTTCCCTGTCCGTATTAATGACAATGATCCTGCGGATGGGATAGGTCTGTGCGCTCAGTCTGTCTAAAAGCGTCTGGAATTTCTCGTCCGGATGGTAAGCCGGAATCAGTACATCAACAGTGAAATTCATAGGATTCCCCCACTATACGCAATTTATCCGGCCTGTCCCCGATGCACCGGTTTCATGCAGACGATCAGCCAGAACATGAAAGTCAGCGCAAACCAGAACCATGTGGTAGGTACGGTAAACCATGCCGAGAAAAAAGAAAGCGTCAGGTAAATGGCAAACTGCCCGTACAGCAGACAGGCGGCAGGCCTGCGGGATGTACGCGCCCTGTAGGAAACGGCCGAGCATACCGCGCCCAGTACCAACGAAAACAGGATTACGCCCGGCATGCCGAAATCATAATACGCATCGTAGATCATGGTGAGCGTGTTCAGCTCCGTCTTCGTAACCGGCTGCGGAAAGCTCACAAGCTGCGGAAAGGCAAATTTCAGCCCGGTCAGCGCAAACAGGGGAAACAGCTGCCTAAGCCCCATGGTATGTACAACCTCTCCTGCCTGAAGGGCTTTTGAAAGTTCATTGAAATTCGCGTAATTATTGGCGATGTACATGTAAACATATTGAAAAGCCTCCGGCATGGAGGCATCCCTGATTTCAAATATGCCTCTGATATAGCCCGGCTCATAATGCCGGTTTGCCGTCATGAATACCGCCGCCGCGGCCATGATAACCGTAAGGACCGCTCCCCCCAGGGCAAGAATTTTGCCCGGGATTTCCGGAATCAGCAGCAGCAGAATAACAGCCGGATAAACCAGCAGCATGACCAGCTGGAACTTGGAAATGCACAGCACCGGAATCAGAAGGGCTGCCATACTGCAGACGGCATAGACCATCCGGCTTTTTTTATCCGGTTTTTCGCTGCCGGCAAGGATACGGATTACGATCAGGGCCGGGACGAATATTCCGCTCACCGTAAAGTAATGCACACCGCTGATATGGAAATGATCATAGGCGTGCGTTTCCTCGGAAAACAGCGGGATATAGCCCAGGATACAGACTTCCAGCAGGAATGTGCACAGCGGCAGGACAGACATGAACAGAATGCAGCGGTCCAGCCGCCGATCCATCTCTTCCGGCTCTCTGGCCGTCAGCTTTCCTGATCGGACCGGATTCCGCAGCATATTTTTTGAGGCCGCCGCACTTCCCGGCCCGGCCGCCTGCCCCGCAGCTCCGCTCCTTCTTTTCCGAAGAAAATCGAAGAGGTCGTAGCCGCCCAGAAAACACAGGTAGAAGGCCGAAAACGCGAACCAGGTCGAATCGGTCCACTCTGTCATCAAAAAGCTCAGGCGGAACACCGCCAGTCCTTCTCCCCCGATCCAGAAAACAGAAAGCAGGAGACGCAAAGACACAATGCTCCTCTCCCGCAAATAAAACCAGACCCCCAGAAACAAGCCCAGGAAAAGAAGAATGCAGCCCGAGAGCAGGGGCCGGCCGCTCCTGTCCGCCGCCCACGCCGCTGCATCCAGGGCAGCCGCCGCCAGATATGGAATCATCCGAAACCTCCTTGGGGCATCTTTCAGACCGCCGTCCCAAACCGCCCGTCAGCCGATCAGCCCGTTTTCCAGAGCCGCGGATACGCCCGCGAGGGCTTCGGTTTCATCGGCACCTTCACAAATCAGATCAATCACATCCCCGTAGCGGACGCAGGAACCCAGGACGCTGAGTACGCTTTTGGCATTATAGGTCGAATTCTTATAGATATAATGCACGGAGGCGGTATATTTTGACGCCTCGCGGCACAGAATTCCCGCGGGCCTTAAATGAAAGCCCGCAGGATTTGTTATAGTAATTATCTTGCTGATCATGAATCTGTAAACCCTTACTCCTCCGAAGCATCGGAAGACGCTGCGGCGGAATCCTTTTCCACATCATCCCGTTCGGAAATCAGGATTTCCACCATAATATCATCCGCCGGCCGATACTGGGGATCTATATGCAGACTGACCGGAACATATCTGGACGCGGGATCCGCCTGAAGGCCCGTAACATTCACGGTGCCGCTTAAGTTTGCCGCTTCGGGCGTGAAGGCATCCAGTTCCGTCCTGAAGGAACTGATAACAACCGGGACACTCTTGGTCACCATCTCATAGTCATAGTAATCTTCCATTCCCGCAAAGCTGAAAAGATCCGTACTGATCTCGAACGTTTCCTCCTCAAGCTTTTCTATCTCGCAGGTGATCTCCACATACGGCGGTTCCCCTTCGGAGAGGGATACGTTCGCGGGAAGATAATCGTCCAGGCCGACCGCAAAGCTCATGGATTCGGTGGCGCCGGAAATATCCAGAAGCGCGCGCGGAATACTGACGGTAGATACGCCGGCAAGAGCCGCCTTCGTACCCGTCACCTCAACGATCTTCGGCGAATAATCAAAACGGCTGCAGCCGTATCCCTCCGCGGGCTCCCCGTAATAGGACGCCACGCTGATGCCGATCTCCTTTGTCTGATTGAGGCCGACGGAAACCATCACGGTCTCCTGGCTGATTGTCAGGTCCGTGTTTGTAATCATTCTGTCGTTTCCGTCGTACATGTGAAGCTCGCATTCAAGGGCGGACTGATTGTCGGACGGATCGATTCTGGAAAGATCCACCACGGCTTTAACCGCCGCCAGGTTGCTGAATGCACTGGTCGGCCCGGTAACGCGGACACGCACGGGATCCGAAGCCAGATCCCCGGCGGTATATCCCTCGGGCATTTCCCCGCTCACGGCGAAGTTCACCTCATAGGTGCCGGACTTGACCGTATCGATAATCACTTCCACGTAACTGCCCTGATTCCGGGTGAAGCTCCAGTTTTCAATATAGGTGGCATTGCTTGCCCGCGTTACCACCAGATTGATCTTCGTGGTGCGCGGGGCTTCGTTGATCGCACCGCCAAGATACTCCTGCATGCTTGCATTGGCGGAAAAGTCCCCGGCCGATACCCGGCTGGAATTGCTTCTGCGCACCTGAACCTGCAGCGTTACCGAGGACGGCTTATAGGTTGCGATATATCCGTGTTCGGAGAGCCATGTTTCATCGTATACAATCGGCACCGTAATGGTCCGGGTGATGCTCGGATCCTGAACATTCGTAAGGATCAGCCACAGCAGGATGGAAAGAATCAGACCGGCCAGCTTAAACAGCAGGTTCGCTGTAAACAGGTTTTTGATCTTACTCTTCATCTGCGTGTCTTTCCTTTCCTTCTGCTCTCTGCCGTGACGTCATGGAGTTTCTTCTTCTGTTCGCTCAGCAGGACCTGGCGGAGCGCTTCCGCATTCAGTCCCCTCTCCAGCTGCCCCTCCCTGGCTACCGAAATGGCTCCGCTCTCTTCGGAGACAATTACCGTGAGGCAGTCGGAAACCTCGCTGATTCCCAGTCCGGCTCGATGCCTGGTACCCAGCTCCTTGCTGATATTCCTGTTTCCCGACAGCGGGAGATAGCAGGTGGCCGCAAGTATCCGGTTTTCACGGATAATCACCGCCCCGTCATGCAGCGGCGTGTTGTGTTCGAAAATCTGCTCCAGCAGCGGAGCGCTCACATCCGCGTTCAGTGAAATGCCGGTTACGATGTATTCCGTCAGAAGAATATTTTTCTCCAGGACAATCAGCGCGCCGGTCCTTGTTTTTCCCATATCGACTGCTGCGCGGACCACGGCATCTATCAATGCCTGCGAATACCATGTATCGCGTTCCCCGTCGTCTATAAAAGAAAACCACCGAAAGCTCTGCATCTGCTTCCCGAGCTGTTCCAGCGCACGGCGGATTTCCGGCTGCAGGATAACAATGATACCGATCACGATATATGAAGTAATATACCGGAAAACCAGCGTCACGTTGTTCAGCTTGAGCAGGTCTGCCAGCAGATAAACAAGCAGCAGCAGAACGGCCGCCTTCAGAAAAATCCAGGCACGTGTTCTTCTGAACCACAGGATAACATAGTAAATCAGAACCGCAAAAATCAGGATTTCAAGGACATCACTCCAGGACATGGTGCTCACCGGCATACGGATATACCGGTTAAAGAAATCCTCAATGACTTTCATCCCTTCCTCCATCTTCCGTTTCGGTCAGACTCTCCGGCCTGTCTGTCGGGAAATCCGACTGTTCAAGCGGTTCTTCAACCGGCTCATTCCGGCGGCCCGTAATTCTGGTCACCTTCCTGTCTGTCGCGGCGACCGTCATTTTCGGGACAGCCTTGACAAAGTAATAATACTCATCATCCTCATATTCCAGATATTCCGTACGGCTCCCGTCAAGAGTAAAGCCAAACAGCAGCACGACGAGGGCCACAAACACGCCCGCCGAGCAGCCGGCGATCAGCCCCGCAATACTCAGAGAGATATCAAAGATAAAGCTTGCCGCGAGTATGGCAAGTATATAGACCATCAGCCCGACGGATATGGCTATGCTCCATGCATAGGAAACCGGGCGTCTGCGCAGGAACCATACGATCATGAATGTCAGAACAAAAGCCGCCGCCAGCATCAGCGCGCGGCGGTTATCGGCCATTCCCTGCAGGAATCCCGTAATCTTCTCAACGGAATTCAGACGGTCATTGAAGGAAGCGAGCGAGCTGTAATTAATCCGTTCCACGGAAATCAGGTCATAGTAGATAATGCCGATGCACATGGGAACGATGCCCGCAGGGCTGCAGAGCAGCGCGGCGGCAATCGGAACGCTGCCGCCGATGTTAAAAGTACAGGCTATCAGCGTAAAGACAATCAGAATACTGTATTTCGGCCTCAGGCCAAAATACAGAAGTACGACAAGCAGTGTGACGATCAGCGCCACAGAGCCCGCCTCCGCCGATACACCGAAGGACAGCACCACAATCAGCGCCCCCGTCAGAAAACTGATTGCCGAGGCCGGCAGAAAAATACACACGACTGCCAGTCCCGCGGCCAGGGCGGGAACCTGAAAGGTTTTCAGGAAACTGATCCTGGAGATCACGGTGAGAAATACGGAGAAAGACAGAAGGAACTTCCAGGCGCCTTTAAAAATACTCTCATATTCATAATAAAAGGAACGAAGACGTTCCCGAAGCTCCAAAAGCTTTGTCATAACTTCGATTCCTTATCCTGTACCGTCTCCTGACAGCAGTATTCGATCAGCCCTGCCAGTGCCTCTTCCTTCCGCGCCTGCCACTCCCTCGCTCTGCGGTATCGCCTTTCGCCGAGGCGCAGGGCCAGAACCATCATTCCCGCGCAAAACAGCAGATAACCGGCGAACCAGCAGGCAGCAGCCGCGCCGGCCTGTCCGGGAGACTTGATGCGGTCGGGATTTGAGCCGATCAGCAGAACCACTACAAGTGCCGTCATAAGCAGCCATGCGGCAGTGGCACAGAGACCCGTCAGTATCATACGCAGAGCCAGATAGTCCCTTTTCCTGAAACGGCTGATTTCCGATTCACGGTCCTTCTCTGAGCTCACCGCCATGGCAAGCCTGTTCATGCGTATCACTTTTTCCCTGTCAATCATGCGGCCTGCTTCGCTCCCCTTCCCGAACAGTTGCTCCTATTCCGCGGCTGTCCGGAGCCGGATTCCCAAAACAGCGAAAAGCTGCCCGGCTCAGAACAGTCTCCGAATAATTATATCACAGAATCCGTTTATAGTAAACCCCCTCCCGCGCTGCAGCCGTAATTGGAACGGCGTGAAGCCTCCCGGCAGGCCGGAGCCTTAAAAAACCGGATAAAACCGTTTCCGTATCCGGATTTCCGGGTCAGGGCGTCAGTTTTCCTCTTTTTTTTCTTTTTCTTCTTTCCGCTTTCTTTCCATCATAATAACCCAGCTGTCATACAGGTAGTCCAGGATAGCCGTAAGCGGAATTGCCAGAAGCACGCCGATCATTCCGAAAATGCGTCCGCCCAGAATAATCGCGATCAGGATCCACGCGGGAGACACGCCAAGCGTGTTTCCGAAAAGCTTCGGCTTCAGAATATATCCGTCAAAGGTCTGCAGAATCATGGTGAAAATCAGAAACCAGAAGGCATTCCAGGGATTTTGCCATACCAGGATAAACGCACCGATCACCGCTCCGATAATGGGACCGAACGTTGGCGCAAGGTTTGTAACGCCCACTACAACGGATACCAGGACCCCATAGGGCATATCCGTGATCACCATGAAAATAAAATTCACCACGCCGACGATCATACCGTCCAGGAGGTCTCCGACCACATAGCGGGTAAGGATGTTGTTGCACCTGATCCAGAATTTGGAAGATTCGGCAAATCTTTTTTCGGAGAGCATAAGGCGGAACGTCCTCTCAAAGCCTCCGCCTATCTGCTTTTTCCCGATCATAAAATATACGGCCAGGATGAACCCGATGATACCGTTGAAGACACCGCGGCCGATATTGTAGGAAGTATTCAGAATGGTATTGATATTGGACCGCGCGGCGGCGGCAATCTGGTCCACCAGATCCTCGGAAACGGTTGTGACGCCGGAAATATCAATATTCCGTTCCATCGCAAACGCATTCAGATCAGCCAGAAGATTCCGGATATTCTGTACATAAAAATCGAGGTTTCTGATGAAATGCATTACGCTCCCGACAATCTGCGGGATCAGGGCTATCAGGATGACCGCCACTACCACAAATACCAGCACGATTGCAACCACCACACTGATGTTATGGCGCAGTTTTTCCTTGCGCACCTTCCCGAACAGCTTCAGTTCCAGAAGATCCACCAGCGGGTTCACGACATAGGTAATCATGATCCCTATGAATATCGGCCAGGAATTGCTCAGTATGATTTGAATGATATTCAGAAATGTACTGAAATGACTCAAAGCCACATATACCGCAGCCCCTACAGACAGGGCGGCCGCATTGGCAACCCAGCGTTTCTCCAGCCATTCTTTCTTAAACTTCATTCTTCCGCTCCTTTATGCCCTCGTTATGTCCGTCCTTCTGCCCTCCGCGTCTTCCGCCTTCAGCGGTACCCGTTGAAATCCGCGCCTCTGCTTTTCTTCCGATGATGCCCCATACGGCAGGACATGCGGATTACTGAGTCACTGAATAGGGAAGGTTCAGCAGCCGCAGGGCGGTTGCCCGTATCTCCTCACCGGGAATTGAATTCACAATCTCAACATGACCCTTCACGTCTTCTTCCTTCAGCAGCCCCCGTACCCTGAGCCGCCGCTTCAGCTCCATGGCCGTGCCCCGGCTTCCGTCGATCAGTGTGATATCTCTCCCCTTCAGGAAACGCCGCAGATGCTGCTTAAGAAACGGATAATGCGTGCAGCCCAGTACGATCGTCTCCGTATCTTCACTGAGAAACGGCTGAAGGTGATCCGTAAAATAATCATCCAGGTCCGCGCCTTCCAGATCCCCGCGCTCGACAAATTCCATCAGGCCCGCGCAGGGTACCGGGACAATCTCGGCCTGGTCGGCATACTGGCCCATCAGCTCCAGAAACTTGTCCTGCTTCAGCGTATTGGGCGTCGCCATGACAAGAATCCTTCCCCCGTGGCTGTCCAGGACAGCGGGTTTGATCGCCGGCTCAATGCCGACGATTATCAGCTCCGGATAAGCTGCCCGAAGCTTGGCGGCCGCAGCCGCCGTTGCGGTATTGCACGCAATGGTAATGGCTTTTGCACCCCTTCCCAGCAGGTATTCCACGGAATCAAAGGCAAGCCGGCAGACCTCCTCCACCGGCTTTGTTCCGTACGGTGCGTTCAGGGAATCACCGAAATAGATAAAATCTTCTGAGGGCATCAGGCGTATCGCCTCCCTCAGCACGCTGAGTCCGCCGAGCCCGGAGTCCATAAAACCGACAGGCCCCCCGGACCGGCCGCTCCCGGATAAAGGCATCGTTTAAAATCCTTCTTTCTATGTATTGTATACTTAACTTATCGTGAACGTCAAAAAGTATGACGAACGCTCATGTCTCAGGCGCGGGCATTTTCCTCACGGCTTTGGCCCGCTGATTTTTCATACCTGCCAGGGGAACGCTGCATGAATCAGCGTTTTCTCAGCGGTCCGGAGGCGCGGTGCCGCCCGGTTCCTCTCCGCCTCCTGCCCCTGGATTATCCGCGGAATTCTGCACTGCCTGCTCCGTCTGCGGTACTCCCGGTACATGGATCGTACAGCTCTGCAGGGCGGCCGGTGCCAGAAAGGACGTATCCAGCGTGGCAGCTCCGGAGGCCAGCTCCGCATCCCCGATCCGGAAAAAGACGTGCTGCTCCCACAGCTCCTCCGGACAGTTTTCTCCCGCAGCCTGCCCGGATTCCCGGCAGATCCAGATGGGATAATGCCGGTCACAGTATTCCGTCGGCTGGGTTCCCGGTACAAAAGCCTCCTGATAGGTGACGGCATTGCTCCCCTCATGATTGCACACACCGTCTATCGCCAGCAGGCCGGATTTGGAGCAGATGGTATAATACTCCAGGTTCTCCCCGAAGGAGAATTCCCTGCCGCGGTCATCCTCATCATGGATCCGGCTCATAATTTTCTGCCAGATCTGTTTATGAAAGATCTGGCCCGTTCCCAGAGCCCTCTGCGCATCATACCCCGCCCAGACAGAGCAGGTATAAAGGGGGGAATAACCCGTAAACCAGACATCGCAGGATTCCGCCGTGGTTCCCGATTTGCCCGCGAGAGCCAGGCCCTCTACCGATGCCGCGCCTCCCGTAGCGTTGATGCCGTACTGGCTGTAAATCCCGCCCTCGGACATAACCTCCTCCATCGCGTTGGTCAGAAGCGCCGCGGTAGATTTTTTGATGATCCGGGTACCGGAGGGCACATTTTCCAGCAGGACATTGCCGAAGCGGTCCGTGACTCT
>CAMOSC010000081.1 GCA_946624325.1 uncultured Clostridia bacterium | reverse complement strand
TTCTTTATCAGAGCCACTTTGGAGAGGGCTGAAAGCGTTGTGGCATAAGGGGTTTCGCCATTCCGGCACTCATTCCCACTCAATGATGGCCGGCGGGAACTGTTCTTCATTCTGGCAACCCTTCGCACAGCTGCAGCCGTAAAACACGTCCCTTGCCCGGGCTTTCGTGATAGCCTGTTGCTGGCAGCGGTAATGACCGTAAGCGGTAACGTTAGCGAGGCGGCAGGAAAATGTCTGAAGGCATTTTTCTGTCGACTCGCGGACGGGTCACGAAAATGATGAACCGCCATTGACCATGAACAGCAGCCGCACAGTGAAATGCCTGAAGAACACGCTTCACTCCTGGATCATCTTCCTGAACCTGGCTTTTTCCCGGTTCAGGTACACGCGCCGCAAATCGTTCGCATCCCCTTCCACAGCCTCCACCGTGCTCATCCGGTCCATCTCCTCCTGTACCTGGTTCAGATTGCGGTTTTCCGATTCCAGGAATTCCTGCTGCCATGTGGCAAGCACGGAGGCATCAACGCCTTCGAGTGCCTTTGGGAAAGCCGTATCGGTAAGCATGGAGAGAAAGAACATCTGCCTTCGCAGCTCGGGAAGAGGCTGCTCCTTCCAGGCGGCCAGCAGGCATTCCATAGCTTCGGCGGACAATCCGAGCTGCATATAAGCGGAACCCATATGCTGGAGCACCTGCACATAAAATGAGCTCTTTACCCGCAGGTCCCGGCTCTGTGAGAGCACACGGCCGTAAACACGGATGGCGCCTTCAAAACGTCCGCGCGTGTACAGCAGATCCGCTTTTTCCCGCTCCCGCTCCAGCTGGTTCTGACGTTTGAGCTTCGCCATCATCTCCCAGAAGCGGGCAATCTCCGGCTCCGAATAATACCCGACCTCCCGCAGGATCAGAATCAGTGCCTGCCCCAGGTCCGCCGGGGAATGATAGATCTTCCGAATTCGCTCCGCCAGTCCGGGGAATCCGGCTTCATCCCGCAAAAAGGCTATGAGCTGCTCATTGACAAAGTCCCCGTCCAGCAGCGCCGCATTGTGATAAATAAAAAAGCAGAGCTCCTCCGCGGTATATAAACGCACGCCGAGCTGTTTTTCATAATAGGCATGCTTCGCGGGCGGGCCGCATAATATATATTGTCCCATTGTTGTCTTCCTGTCTTCAGTATACCGCACAGGCACCTTCCCCGAAGGGGGGCCTGCCCGTATCCGCTCTCCGGTCCCTTCCCCGAAGGGGGCCTGTCGGTATCCGCTCTCCGGTACCCATTCCTGCCGCGGTGCACCGGTCTTAAGGGCAAGCGGCTACTCTGTTATCCTGATCCTGCTTTTCTTTACCATTCCGCTGGAAGGGAACAATTCACCGAAGCCCATATCCACTACCCGGATCACAGCTTCATTTTCGGAGGCAAAGGTCAGCACCACCTGGATTTTGGTGGTTTTATTCGGCCGCTCCGGAAAATGCTCCAGCGGAATTGAAAATACGCGCACCAGTTTCCCTTCAGACTGTTCGATTCGTATATTCACGGCATTGCAGTCATCCAGAATCAGATCCGCGCGGTTCTGCACCTCATACCAGAGACTGCCGCGTTTCGCGAGGATCAGGCTCTTTTTGGCACCCCGGCTCAGTACATCCATCATAACGGTTGCGGCAATCCGGCCTTCACAGATAATGGTATAGGGAAAAGCCGTCTCTTCCCTGAGCCCGTCGGCACCCGCCACGACGGCACCGCGAGAGAACAGATTCATCTCGCAGAAAACACGGCGCCGGGTTCCGACAGCCGTGATAAACCCGCCTTGCGGCCAGGATGAGCAGTTTTCCAGACCTTTGCCGCTCAGGAAAACCGACGATATATGGCTTTTGTCCAGCAGTGCCTTTGCCTGCGGAGAGACAGCCGCATCCAGGTTTCTCCGGTTGTTCTCATCTTCCAGCTCCGCAGGAAGGTTTTCCTCCAGGACCTTATGCTCGACATATACCGTATTCGGGTGCGTGCCGCGCACCACATTCAGCCTGTAAAAATGAACCTGGCTGCAGGACCAGTCAAACAGCACGCTTTCATTGGTCCACAGCTCCTTTTTCTGCGAGAGTACATAGTACAGGAAAGCCTCTGTCCTGCTGATGACACGGACACTGTCCCGGTCGACGCCGATCAGGTCCGTGCAGGAAAGAATTGCGGCTGTCACTTCCCGGTCCACATGCCGGATGCTGAAAATCAGTGTGGATATACCTTTGAGGAACTGACTGAAACCAGCTTCTTCACCAGCAGGCATTGCATCCGTGTCCGGCAGCTTTTCTTCCGCTGCCGTCCCTGCCCCCGCAGTCCCGGCCTCCGGTGCATCCTTCACGTCCGCAGCGTCTTTTATGGCGTTATCTTCCGCCTTTTCCGGGATCGTGCTGTTTTCCTCCTGCTCATAATATCGGAAAACACAAGTCAGAAGGCGCTCCAGGAACGCTGCCATCAGGGTCTGGGCCGGATATGTCTCCTCCCCCGCCTCAAGGCTTTCCCCGTTCAGGAGCCTGGTGAGAAGCTTATCCACCACAAACCCTTCACCCGTGAGGGCAGCCTCATAAGCCTCTTTGCCGATCTTCCATTCGGAATCTCCCCGCCGTCTGCCGAGGGCGGTCTGAATAACAGGCCTTCCGTCCGCCTGGGCAATACTGATATCCGCCGGCTCCGGGTCTGTTTGCCGCATCCCGTTGATTCTGCAGTAATCATCGCTCAGGTCGATTCCAATGATAAGTCCTTCCATGCTCTGTTTCCTTTACATTTACATCAGCTCAAACAGCTCTGAAACCACTCTGCGCTTTCTCTCCCGCGCCGCCACAGACCTGTAAAGCCGATCGTCCTCTCCGTCCTTCCACATTTCCAGTTCCCCGGCAATGGCCGAATAAACGCTGCCTTCCCTGCGGTAGACATCGTCTCCGGAAACCGAAATATTCTCCTCCACGGCTTTGCGGCCTTCTTTTTCCATGCGGATGGTCAATTCCAGCCGCTCGTCCGGAAACAGGAAAAACGCCCCGGTATAAATCCCGGGATAGATTTCCCGAAGCAGGCCGGAGACCGCTTCATCCTGCGGGAGGATTCTGCCGGAATAGCTGACCTGTCCGTTTTCCTCTCCCCGCCATTCAACCAGCTTCCGTCCTTCCATCTGGTGGGGCATCTCAATGTGCCTTTTCAGGTCTGCGAAGCAGGCGCAGTACTCTTCCGCCGCGCACATCCGGTAGACCAGATCCTCGCACAGATGCTTCTGGCTGTCGGAAAGCTCCTTCTCCCCGGCAAAACGGTCAAGCAGGGCAAGCGTGTACCCTTTGGGCAGCCGGTCTGCCCCTTTCTCCCTGACGGCATTCTCTATTGCCTTGAGATTCCGCTCGGAAAGCGGTTCTTCCTTTTTCAGATAGCGGTCGCACTTGATCAGCTCATAGGCGGTCTTTATATAGGTTGCGGGCTGTCCGGCCTGTTCATAGCAGGCATACGCCTCGTCGATGCGCTCCCACTTACCCGTAAACATCATCTGCGCCACGACCCGTTCCGCCAGGTCAAAGCTTTCAGCCTGCATTTTCCGGCACAGCAGCAGAAGGGATAAAAGCTCGTCGGTCGTACCGTTATAATGCCGCGCCATATAGGTCAGCAGAATCTCGTTCCACTGTTCCTTCTGCAGAAGATACCTGCCGAGCATAAGCAGCTGCCGGTCGTATTCGTAAACGAGCTCCGTAATATACCGCACGGTGAGCTTCAGCAGCAGGGAAACCTTAATATCCCGGAAACCGTAGGCCGCTATCATACGGTAGGCTTCCTTCATCCGGTCCCGCATGATATAGAGCTCAGTCAGGAGCTTTCTGTCGGCGGCGTAAATCTGCTCCGGATGGATGCCGCAGAGCCACTCCGTGGATTCCTCATCGCCTGCCCTGCTGACCGCCTTTCCCTTTTCCGAAACGCTGATATGGTAGCAGTAGGCAATCAGCCGCGAGAAAAGAAGACTCCTGTAAGATTCCTGCAGGCCGTCGGAAGCGGCCAGAATACGCGCCGTTTCATACATGGCTTCATTCTCGATCTGGCTGTGGTAGAGAAGCTCCGTATCTTCCAGCAGGAGCATGCGCTCATTGGGACAGGTTCTGCGGCATGCATCCGTCAGTTCCGGACGGTTCATCAGCCGGACGCAGGTAAGACCCGGATCGAGATAGCGCCCTCCCAGCCTGTCCTCCAGAAAAATCATGGCATTATCCGTATATACCGGAATGCAGGCCGCGCCGTTTTTCAGTGAGCGCACCGTCTCATGCATCAGCTGGGGATAATGTACCACGACATTCACCACAAAAGGAAGCGACGTTTGTATGTACCGCGCGTACAGGAGATTCGGGAGTACGCTTCCCAGATGTTCGTCCACCAGTTCAGGGCTGAGAACCGAATCATAAAGCATCACAAGTCCCGGGCTGATTTTCCCGGCCAGGAGACGGTTCAGGGCAAACTCATTCATCTGATCCTGATACTCCCGGTATATGCTCCCGTCCTTATCGCAGTGATTCTGGATATAGGTGTACAGCTTGATCCGGGTATCGTCGTCCATGCTGCTGCCATATGAGAAATACAGCAGGACCTCTTCCGGAATCTGCGTGCTCTCGTCCACTTCCAGCGACATCAGGTAGTAATCATAGAGGCTTGTGAGCTTCAGATCCTTCCGGACGCCCTCCTCATACCACCAGGCCGCGCTGCGGTCCGCAGATCCCAGCCTGATCAGGGTCTCGCAGACCGCCTGAAGGACTGCATCCTCCTTCCGGTCACGGTAAAGAAGCATCAGACTTTTTAAGCGGAGGCCCGCCAGCATACGCGGCGGATTTTTCCAGCCCAGAAAGTTTTCCGCGACCTCCCCGGTCAGACACTGATGCCGGACCATATAGTGAAATACATACAGCGCAAATACCGATTCCTTCTTCATAAAATCGGGATTTCCCCTGTAAATCCTGGCAGCGAATGCAAAGATGAAGGGGCTGTTTCCGTAAGAAGCCTGAAGGTCCTCCAGGTAATTCAGGGCCTCCTCCTCCGTTGAATGGTGACGCAGGAACAGTTCCATCAGTGCAATCAGGAAACCGGGATAGGATTCAAAATACCGGTGGATTTTCTCCGCGGTTTCTTCCCTGAGACTCTCCTGAGACGTCATAAGCCTTTCGAGAAACAGGAATACGCAGTAATCCTCGGGATTTTCGCCCCGTTTTCTCCTGATATTCTGCCTGCAGCCGTTCATGATTGCTTCGGCCTCGGCCTCCTGGCCATTCTGCAGCAGAATCCATGCCCGGAAAAGATAAAGGCGCATATTGGCGGGATACTGCCCGATATATGCAGTCACCGTGCGGTCCATTTCCGCAAGAAGCATGGGCTCTTCGTAGCTCATGTTCAGATAATCCAGGAGCATACGGCCGAGGGTGATTTCCATAGACCGCACGGCACGGCTTTCATGGCTGCTCTTTGAGCGGACAAAAACGTGAACCGGGACTGCGGCGGATTCTGCCGCCCCGGTAAGCCGGATTTCCCCGTAATTGTGCCCCGCATGGAGTTCCTGAGGATCAATGACGAACGGAATCGTGATGGTTCCGTTCTCGTCCGCGTCATCACCCGTCACTACGGAAACGGAAGGCCTGATCCAGCTCTCGGAGGCCTTAACCGTAAGGCGCAGATATCCCCAGATGCTCATATGCAGCACCAGAGCCTGTTCCTTGCCCAGTGCATCCTCTGCCAAAGGCTCCGGCAGCGGATCCGCTTCAAATCGGACCGCTTCCTTCAGTCCGCCGCCCACGAGAAACATTTCCATGGCATGGCGGTCTCTCCCGTTCCTGCAGATCCCCTCATAAAGACCTGCCAGGCCGTTCTCCTGCATAAAGGGGAGCCTGGTAAAAAAGGCCGAGGTAAAGACCTGATAGGCCCTCTCCTTCCGTGTCCTGGCAAGCTCGCAGAACTCTTCGGCGGATTTCGGCATCAGGGCCTGGCTTTCGTTTTCCACAACGCGGAAGCTGAATGGAAGGAAGCGTTCGCCGGCATTGCTCACAATCTGGAGCTCGCCGGATATCTCCTCGCCTACCAGGGCATTTTCGGTATGGATTTCCACCCCTACCGTCCCCGAAAGGCCTGCCACTGCAAAGGTAGACGGAACCACCCGGTCGTCCGAGGAGTAAAAAAAGCCTTTGAACGGGACCGAATTCCGGCTCTTCACAAGGATATCAAACCGGATCACCGCTTTTACCGGCACATCGCGCCGCAATGTTTCCGGAAAAAACATCAGGTCCGGTCCGGCTGAATGTATCTGTCCTTTCGCAATCTGCAGGATCCGGTCCTTCATCTGTCTTTTCCTCCGTTTATATAGTAGGGAACTGTCTGTTGATACTATCTGTAATTGTCTGGAAAACGCTGATTTAAGCGTCTCCCCAGGCGTAATGCTCAGGATTCAGGGTCTGCGAATACAGCCCGAAGGACTTCTCCGGAAGCGGCTATCTGTTCCGTGCTCAGGGACAGCGGGGAAAGCAGCACCGCAGTACGGCTTCCGGGCAATGTGACCACGGCATCAAAACGGACGCCGCCAAGCTCCGCACGTCTCTCAACGGCCTCTGCCTCGTGCCTGTCTTTTACCTGCACGGAAACGTTCAGGTTGTGAACATCCACCGTTCTCTCCGGCAGGGCTTCTTTCAGCTTGTCGGCAAGAAGCCGCGTCTTTCCCTGATACAGACGCCGCAGCTTGCGCAGCGCCGCCTCGAAATGACCGTCGCGGAGCCATTGGCTGAGCGCGATCTGATCCGCCTTTGAAGCCGTCTGGTTGTAGAGCTCCTTCCTGCTCTGATAGGCAGGCAGCAGATCCACCGGAAGAACCATAAAACTCAGGCGGATGGACGGCAGGAGAATACGCGAGAATGTCCCCAGGTAAACGCAGCTTCTTCCGCCCGAAAGGGAAAAAAGGGACGGGAGCGGTTTTCCGGGATATACCAGTTCGCTCTCGTAATCGTCCTCAATCATCAGATGGCTGCCCTCCGCCGCAAGGCCTGCGAGACTGCGGCGCTCGGCATAGGGCATCACCTCGCCCAGACGGTTCATTCTGGAAGGCGTCAGATACAGCACACCCGCTTCACGGCTGCCGATCCGGATATCAAACCCGTGATCCACGAACACGGCGATCGGCTGCCGCAGGGTATCGGAGGGAAAGGAAACGCTGCTTCGCCCCCCGATCAGCGGACACAGCAGCTGTAAAAGGCTCTGGATTCCGGCCCCGACCACAACCTGCTCCGGGCTGCAGTAAATATTCCGTGTAGCAGCCAGATGTGTGCTGAGCGCCTCCCTCAGATCCCCTTCCCCCTGCGGATCACCGTAAGAGAGCAGCCGTTCGTCTTTTCTCAGGGCGCTTTTGCTGTAGCGCCTCCAGGCGGAAAAGTCAAAAGCGGCAGGATCCGCGGAGGAAGATGAAAAATCGAAGCGATATGTCCGGGGACGCTTTGCCTTCTCCGGTGTTTTTTCCGCTTCCTTCCTGAAACCGGTTACGTAATAACCGCTCTGGGGCTTTGAGAGAAGATAGCCCTCCGCCGCCAGCATGAGATAGGCGGTTTCCACCGTCGTCCGGCTCACGGAAAGCTGTTCACAGCATTTCCGCACGGAGGGAAGGCGGTCGCCTTCACCAAGCTGTCCGGACTCCATAAGGTTCTGGTAATAGCGGTAAACCTGAAGGTAGCGCAGGTTCTTCTGACGTTCGCTCTCCATAACGCTCCTGCTCCTGCTCCTGCAGGTGATAGTGTTCGTAGCGCAGGTTCTTCTGACGTTCGCTCTCCATAACGCTCATATCACTTCCGGATCAGGCTTCTTCCTTTGCGATTTTCACCAGCCGGCTGGTGCCCAGTCGTGAAGCTCCGAGTTCGGCGAATTTCTGCGCGTCCTCAAACGAGGAAATGCCTCCCGCCGCCTTAATTTTCACATCCGGCCCCACATGGGCTTTGAAAAGCGCCACGTCCTCAAAGGTAGCCCCGGCCTTTGAAAAGCCCGTGGATGTCTTAATGAACTCCGCTCCCGCCGCGGTCACGACCTCGCACATCCTGACTTTTTCCGCCTCGGTCAGCAGACAGGTTTCAATGATGACCTTCAGGATTTTCCCCGCGGCGGCGCAGGCCGCGTGCACGGCTTCAATCTCTGCCTGTACGCGGTCATACAGGCCATCCTTCACCCAGCCGATATTGATTACCATATCGATTTCATCCGCGCCGTTTTTCAGGGCATCTTCCGTTTCAAAAACCTTTACGGCCGTCGTCTGATATCCGTTCGGAAAACCGATAACCGTGCAGACCTTTTTTCTGCCCTGCAGGTAGTCCTTTGCGGTTTTTACATAAGACGGCGGGATACAGACGGACGCGGTGTCAAAGCGCACCGCATCGTCGCACAGGGCAAGGATCTCCCGCTCCGTAGCCTGTTGGGAGAGCAGTGTATGGTCGGCAAGCTGCAGCAGTTCTTTACGGTTCATGTGAAACCTCCTTCAAAAAACACGCACACCCCATACCGTCCGCAGTCGCTGCAAACCGGGGGCATTCTATAGGATTATACCTCTTTTTCCCTGTTTCATCAAGCGCTTTCCAACGATGAAGAAATATGTTATACTGGTCACGGCAAAGCATTTTACGGGGCGGAATACGGTGCGGCGCGAAAGAAGCCGTAAAATCCCGTCCCGCCCTCCCTGCAGACTGGAGCAGCAGCATGATACTCGCCATAGATATCGGAAACAGTTTTATAGTAGCCGGATGCGCCGAGCAGGACACGGTGCTTTTTACGGAGCGTATCTCCTCTGATACCCGGCGTACTGCCCTGGAATACGCCTTCCATCTGAAATTCATTCTGGAGCTTCACAGCATTCCGCTGCAGGCTCTCTCCGGCAGTATTCTCTCTTCCGTCGTATCCGTCCTGACGCCCGTACTGCAGGAGGCGCTGAAAAAACTCACGGGAGAGGAGCCGCTTACGGTCGGTCCCGGAATCAAAACCGGACTGAAAATCATGATCGACAATCCCGCCCAGCTCGGAAGCGACCTTGTGGCCGGCGCCGTCGCCGCCATCTCGCGTTTTCCCCTTCCGGCCATCGTCATAAACCTGGGAGCGGCCACCACATTCTCCGTCATCAACCGTGCCGGCCAGTACATCGGCGGGGCGATCGCACCCGGGATCCGCTTAAGCCTTGATGCCCTGTCGCGGAACACCTCCGAGCTTCCGCACATAAGCCTGGCCGTCCCGAAGCATGTGATCGGCACCAATACCGTCTGCTGTATGCAGAGCGGGGCTGTTCTGGGAACGGCTTCCATGATAGACGGCATGGCAGACCGTTTTGAGGCCGAACTCGGGGAAAAGGCCTGTCTCGTTGCCACCGGAGACGCCGCACGGATTGTCATCTCCTGCTGCAGGCATTCCGTCCGGCTGGATGAGGACCTGGTGATGCACGGACTCAGCATCATCTACCGGAAAAACGAGGCGCTTTTAAGCCGCACTGCCGAAAGGAGTAAAACATCCCTTTCCGAAAGCGCCGTTAACGGAACAGACAGCGGGATCTGAAAGAACGAGGTGCACCGTGTCCAAACAGAAAAAAAACATAACGGAATTCCGTAGCTATCTTCTTCCCGTGGATTTCCCGGTTCTCCTGCTGTCCGGCGATAACTGGCGTATTTCGGACAGGCCGCGGGAAAACCTGCACTTTCACAACTGTCTGGAGATCGGCTTCTGCCACGAGGGAAGCGGAATCCTGCAGATCCGGAGCCATAACCATCCCTTCTGCGCAGGCGATATCACCTTTATCGCGCGGAATATCCCGCATACAACCTGGTCCTCGAAGGGTAACCCCAGTCTCTGGTCATATTTCATGGTGGACATCGGAGAGCTGTTTGAGTCTTTCCCCCCGCCGCTCACGCTCCAGATCAATCCGCTGCTGGATTCCCTGAACACCGCGGGAATTCTCCACTCCTCCGATCACCCGGAGCTTTCCTTCTATGTGCAGCGGCTGATTTCGGAGGCGGCGGAAAAGAATGAACACCATCAGCTGTACATCCGATCTCTTTTTCTTCCGGTGATCATTGAGTTTTCAAGAGCCTTCCGTTCGCTCGAAAAGCAGTCCTCGGGTTCCGGAAGCGAAGCTCCGGAAGCACAGCGGACCCTTGTCATTCTGCCTGCGCTTGAATACATCAAGCTCAATTATATGACTCAGTTTCCAATGGATTCCCTGGCCGATCTGTGCGGCCTGAGTCCCACACATTTCAGAAGGGTCTTCTACCATACCATGGGGGCCAGTCCGCTGGAATATCTGAATACGCTGCGGATCAATCAGGCCTGCCGCCTGCTGCGGAGCACCGAGGATTCCGTACTGAATATCTCGGAAGCCGTGGGCTTTCACTCTGTTTCCAGCTTTAACCGCCTGTTTACGCGTCTCCTCGCCACCTCTCCGCGGGAATACCGGCGGACCTCCTATAATCCGTCCGAATCCGGAAACCGGATTCTCAAGTACAACGGATGGCTTCAGCCCGAAGAATAAAAGAACCGCCTGCCGGAAATGATATGCCGGCAGGCGGTTCTTTATTCCGTTACGCTCCGTTCACGCTGTCCTTCTCACCTCGAAAGGCAGACCGCGGCTATCCCTACAGCTTCAAGCTTCATGCTTCTTTTCTGTCCTGCTCCGCCTCTGCTTTTTGGGTCCGTTTTCCTCCGGACGTTTCTGGGCGGGCTCTTCCAGCTTTCTGAAAACCGTTACCGTACGGCTCGGCAGATAGACCAGGAAACCGCAGCGGCCGTCCTGAAGCTGCTCTCCCTTGTAAATAAGATCCTCGGAAACTCTGTCCTGACCGCCAAAACGTCCCTCATCGCTTGAGAAGATCGCCTGATAACGCCCCTCGCCGGAGACCGGAACAAAATACCCGCTGAAGGACCTCGTCGGATGAAAGTTAAAGGCAAAAATCAGTCCCGCCTTCTCGTAAATCAGCACTTTATCCATCTGGTGCGTCCACAGATTGTATGCCTTCCGCGCTTCAAGCACGTGGTATTCCTTTGCAAGGGCGATCATCGCCTTGTCAAAATCAGCCAGCCAGCCGTACTTCAGATCCGGGTTGTCCACCAGGCTCCACTGGCGCCGGCAGTAATGGTAGCTCCAGCCGTTGCCTTCGCGCGGGAAATCAATCCACTCCGGATGGCCGAATTCGTTGCCCATGAAATTCAGATAGCCGTCTCCCGCCAGCGTCATGGTCACAAAACGGATCATCTTGTGAAGGGCAATGCCGCGGTCTATCACATAATTCTGCGAATTGCGGCTCATGGACCAGTACATTTCCTTGTCGCACAGGCGGAACATGATCGTCTTATCGCCAACCAGGGCCTGGTCATGGGATTCCGCATAGCCGATAACCTTCTCCTTCGGACGGCGTCCGGTCAGCTCGTGCCAGAGCTTCCACACATCCCAGTCCTCGTCGCGGTTCTCCTTGAGGAAGCGGATCCACATATCGGGGACGCCCATAGCCAGGCGGTAATCAAAGCCCACGCCGCCGTCCTCTATGCTGATGCACATACCCGGCATGCCGGACATGTCTTCGGCTATGGTCAGCGCATTCGGATTCAGTTCATGGATCAGGTCATTCGCAAGCGTCAGGTATGTAATGGCCTCTATATCCGTATTCATGGAGAAATACTTATCGTAGGAATCAAAGGCCGTGCCGAGACCGTGATCCAGATACAGCATACTCGTAACGCCGTCAAAACGGAAGCCGTCGAAATGGTACTCCGCCATCCAGTATTTCAGGTTGGAAAGCAGGAAATGCAGCACCTCATTTTTCCCGTAATTGAACAGCTTCGTATCCCAGGCACTGTGGTTTCCCCTGCCTCCCGAATGGAAGAACTGGTAATCGGTGCCGTCAAACTCATTGATTCCCTCCCGGGTATTCTTTGCGGCATGGGAATGGACGACGTCGAGCAGTACGCGTATGCCCATCTTATGGGCTTTGTTCACCAGATATTTCAGGTCGGAGGGCAGACCGCTCCTCGAGGAAACCGCAAAGAAATTGGTGACCTGGTATCCGAACGAACCGTAATAGGCATGTTCCATAACCGCCATGACCTGGATGGTATTGTAGCCGTCCTTCTGGATGCGCGGGAGAATTTTGTCGGCAAATTCCCGGTAGGTACCGACCCTGCCTTCCTCCTGCGCCATGCCCACATGGCATTCATAGATAAACGGCGGCATCTCGGCGCTGAAGCTGCCGTCTTCCCAGGCAAAGGGCTCCTCCTCCGCATATACGGCGCCGTACCACTGCACCGTTGCAGGATCCTGGACAACTCTGCGGCAGTAAAGCGGGATCCGGTAAAGGAGCTGCCCGTCGTGCTTTACAATGGCAAGTACCCGGCAGTCGTTCCACAGTGCTCCGGCACCGGGGATCTCGATTTCGAACACACCGTTTCCGAGGTTCTTCATG
>CAMOSC010000080.1 GCA_946624325.1 uncultured Clostridia bacterium | reverse complement strand
TTCACCATTCTCTCCAACTGCTACACCGACGACTGGACCGGAAACGGCAACCAGATGGAGGTCGGCTTCAACACCGAGGAGATCATGCTGACCATCAATGTGGACGGAACGGACATTACCGACAGCCTCTACAACTGGACACAGTGGGCGGGCGCCGAGCATATCGAGAGCCTGACCGAGGCGCTCGGAAACTTCGCGGACTATGACTATGCGACACGCTGCGCGCTGTACGCGAACATGGAGGAGTGCTATCTGTCCTACGCCACCACGACCCCGATTTACTACCGCAATGTTGCTTCTCTGTATTCTCAGAAGACCAACAATGCCACCAACGAATATCTGCAGCTGGTAGGCTTCGGCGGCACCCGCTACCTCACCTACAACTATACGGATGACGAGTGGGCTGAGTACATCGCAAACAACGAGCTCCAGTATTAATGATCCTCCCAGCTGCCGGAAGGCACGGGGACCATTCAGTAAAAAAAAAACCGGGGAAAAGTGCTTTTTAAGCCTTTCTCCGGCGGCTGCGGGAAGTGCTCCCGCGGTATAAGTACGTCGGGCAGGACGGCGGGCTGTAATGCCCTGCCGTCATGTCCGGCATGTGTGTTTTTAACCGGTTGTTCGTTCGGGTATCGGCTTATCCCCGGAGGATGAACCGATACCCGAACGAACAGGCTCCCGGAACCGTGTTTGAGAGGGACAGTCTTACCGCAAACGGCAAAAGTCTTTGTTCTGTCTTTTGCCGTGCAGGATCTGCGCCGCCGAAGCGGCCGCTTCCCTGGCAGATCACAGCACACGCGCCGGAGGCTGCAAGTGCTGTCAGGCTTTTTCTGACGTTCACGATAAAAACAGCAACTACAACCAATTACAGAGGGGCTTTCATGACAAAGTATGTAATCAAACGTATTCTTCTTATGTTCCTGACTCTGTTCATCATCATGACGCTGAGCTTTATTCTCATTAAGCTTCTGCCGCTTCCCGCCGTGCGCGAGATGGGCCGTGATGTGAACCTGATTTACGCGAAGCGCGAAAAAATGGGCTATAACAAGCCTCTGATGGTGCAGTACTTCCTGTTCTGGAAGTCCATCATCACAGAAGGCGACTGGGGCGTGGGCGAGCAGATGTATCAGTCCTTAAGCGTCGGCAGCGTCCTGCTCCAGAAGCTTCCCTACACCATTATGGTCAACCTCTATTCCATCCTCATCGCAATCCCCTTAGGACTTGTCTTCGGCATATATGCGGCGCTGAAGAAAAATAAATGGCAGGACCATATGATTTCCACCCTGGTCATCGTATTCATTTCGGTTCCGAGCTATGTCTACGCCTTCATCGTGCAGTACGTGTTCTGCTATAAGCTCGGGTGGTTTTCCCTGACGCTGGAGTCGCTGGACGGCGCGGCCCTCTTTTCCTGGAAGATGTTCACCTCCATGATGCCGGCCATCATGGCCCTGGGCTTCGGCGTGGTGGCGGGACTGGCCCGCTATACCAGGGCGGAGCTGTCGGAGGTGCTGACGGGCGACTACATGCTGCTGGCGCGCACCAAGGGCCTGACAAAGGCGCAGGCCATCTCAAGGCATGCCATGCGGAACGCCATGGTGGTAATCCTGCCCATGATCATCGGTGAGTTTATCGGTATTCTGGGCGGCTCCATGATCATCGAAAACATCTTTGCCATCCCCGGCGTCGGCAACCTGTTCATTGCTTCCATCAACGTGCGCGACTACAATTTCTTCATGGCCCTGACCATGTTCTATACCTTTATCAGTCTGGCTTCCGGTATCGTCATCGATTTAAGCTACGGCCTGATAGACCCGCGCATCCGTATGGGATCCAAAAAATAAGGGGGAAGCCATGAATAACGAACAGTTTAAATCCATTCCGGCGGAGAAATTCGAATTCGCGCAGAAGGATAAAAAGATATACGACAAACGCCTGGAAACCAAGCCGATCGGCTATTTCATGGACGCCTGGCTGCGTTTCCGCAAGAATAAGAGTGCGGTGGTCGCCTTTGTGCTGATCATGCTGCTGGTGGTGTTTGCCATCGTGGTGCCCTTCGTGTCCCATTTTACGGTAAACTTCAGGGATCCTTACTATAAGATGGTGCTCCCGAAGCTTCCCGTTCTTGAAAACGCGGGCTTCTGGGACGGCTGCTCGAAGACGAAGGAGACGAAAGCCGGCTACGATTATCTCAATGCCATCGGGCAGGAGACCGGACGGACCGTCGTCCGCAAGGTTTACGACAGCTATGTGGATTCCACCGGCTCCACCTATTATGACCTGCGCGTGGATTCCTACAGCAAGGTCGGCTATACCTTTGCCACGCTGGACAAAGACCAGTATGAGGCGCTGCAGGCCTACCAGGACGAGACGGGCATCCAGGTGATCTATCCCATGCCCGCAACCCACAAGACCAACTTCGTCATGGGCAACGGCGGTGCGAATTTCTGGTATAAGCTGGCCGATGAGAACAGCACCACCTCCGGTGCCGCGGTGTACGATGACGACGGGAGCTACATTCCGAATTATCTCACCTCGGAGTCCGAAACCGCCGCGGATTATCACAGCCTGCGCATCGCGGGAGACGACGGCGGCGAGGACGGCAGCACCTGGGCAGTGTATGCGGTGAAGAACCAGTCCGGCTACAAGGCCCGTGTGGATTACTACGAATATTTCTATTACAACAACGGATTCTATCCGTCCTTCTATTTCGGAACCAATGTCTACGGGCAGGATATTTTCACCTGCCTGGCCGCCGGCGCAAGGCTTTCCTTCCTGCTTGCGGTGTTCGTATCCCTCATCAACTTTACGATCGGCACCATCTACGGCGCCATAGAGGGCTATTACGGCGGCACCGTGGACATTGTCATGGAGCGTATTTCCGACGTGCTTTATTCCATGCCCTTCATTGTGGTGGCGACGCTCTTCCAGCTCCACCTGGCATCAAAGGTCGGGGTGTTAGTCAGCCTCCTGTTCGCCTTTGTGCTGACGGGCTGGGTCGGCATGGCGTCCAGGGTGCGTATGCAGTTTTACCGCTTCAAGGGCCATGAATACGTACTGGCGGCCAGGACACTCGGCGCCAGGGACCGCCGCCTGATTTTAAAGCACATTCTGCCGAACTCCCTGGGCACCATCATCACGGGTTCGGTTCTGGCCATTCCGGGCGTTATCTTCTCGGAATCCATGTTAAGTTATCTGCACATCATCAACCTGGAAACCTCCTCCCTCACCAGCATCGGCACCATGCTGAGCAACGGCCAGGGATATCTGAGCACCTATCCGCACATCATCCTGTTTCCGGCGTTGTTTATCTCCATCCTGGAGATATCCTTCAATCTGTTTGGAAACGGGCTGCGGGATGCCTTTAACCCGTCCCTGAGAGGAGCTGATTCGTAATGGCAAAACTGGAAGCAAGACATCTGACAATATCCTTCCGCACCAACAACGGCGCCGTCCGCGCGGTGCGCGATGTATCCTTTTCCCTGAACGCCGGCGAGACCCTTGCCATAGCGGGAGAGTCCGGCTCCGGGAAATCGGTGACCTCCCGGGCCATCATGGGTATCCTTGCGGGGAACGCCATGGTGGAGAACGGAGAGATCATCTACGACGGGCGTGACCTCCTGAAGATTCCGGAGGAGGAGTTCCACACGCTGCGCGGCTACAAGCTCGCCATGGTGTTCCAGGATCCCCTGTCCGCCCTGAATCCCATCATGCGCATCGGAAAACAGCTGACCGAGGCCATGATCCTCAACAACAAGGAGCGCCGCAGGGACGGCAGAAAGAATTACGGCAGCATGCTCGGGCAGCTGGAGAAGAACATGAAGGCCGCAGGCGTGAACGGCTCCGAGGTCAGAAGGCAGATCGGGGAATTCCGCAAAATCACGGATAAGGGCATGGAGCTCAGGGAGACTTACGAGGCTGCGCAGGAGGCTGCCGTGGAGGCCGTGGACTGTGTGGACGAGATGCGCGCAAACCTTTTAAAACGTGAGGAAAAGTCCGTGCGGGAGGGTTTCGGCCGCATGGTGAAGGCCTGCGGACGCGTCTGCAGCGAATACGGCATCCCTTCGGGCGATGCGGACTTTGAAGCCGCCCTGTCCAAGGCAAAAACGGCGTTTGCGTCTTTCAGCGCCAGGGATACCGAAGGCCTTACGGCTGCGCTTGATGAGCTGGAGCCCGTCCTGAAGCGGGCCGCCGAGCCGGAAACCGTACCGGATTTCTTTGCGATCGGCTACGGGCTGATGCACGGGTCATCCTTTGATCCGAAAACGAGCACCATGGCGTCCATCAACGCCTCGGCCGGCCAGCAGCTGGAGAAGGGCTTCATGCAGGGCTTCCGGGCTCTCGTGGAAAAAGCCTGCGCGCATTCCGCCTCGGAATCCGCACGCGCCAGATCCGCGGCGTGCGCCGTGCTGAAGGAAAAACGTGCTGCCTTCGAGCGCAGTCCGCTGGATAAAAAGAGCGCCTACAGAGCGGGCAGGGAAGCGGCCGATGCGGTAGACGGCACCATCGACAGGCTTTCCATCGAGAAGGACAGCGCTTCCTATGTTTTCCGCAGCAGCGTGAAGGCAAATCTGGACCGGTATTTCTACGGCGTGAAGGCCAACCCGAAGGAAGAAAAGCGTTTCGCCAGGGACAGCGAAAAGCATGATAAGCTTGAACGGGCGGGGAAGGTCGCCCTCAGTGTGGTTCCAAAGAACCTGGTAGACCTGGATGCCGCCAGAAACAACATCCTGCGCTCGATTGATGAGCTGTGCGGCCGCTATGAAGGCGCGGAGAAGGAAGGAACCAAGTCCTGCGCCGTGCAGGCCGCGCAGGTAGTGGAATATCTGCAGGAGAATGCGGCGCAGGCGGCGCACACAATTACCCCGGCGGTGGCAAAGCATCACGCCATTGAGCTGATGCAGGAGGTGGGCATCCCGGAGCCGTATAAGCGCTTTTACCAGTATCCCTTTGAGTTTTCCGGCGGCATGCGGCAGCGTATCGTCATCGCAATAGCGCTCTCCGCAAATCCGGATATCCTGATCTGCGATGAGCCCACGACGGCGCTGGATGTGACCATCCAGGCGCAGATCCTGGAGCTGATCAACCGCCTGAAGGTGCAGCGGAAGCTCTCCGTGATCTTTATCACCCACGATCTGGGCGTCGTGGCCAACATGGCCGACCGCCTGGCAATTATGTATGCCGGAAAGATTGTGGAATACGGCACTGCGGATGATGTCTTCTACGATCCGCGGCACCCCTATACCTGGGCGCTGCTTTCCTCCATGCCGGACCTTGAGACGAAGGAAAAGCTGGAGGCGATCCCCGGCACGCCGCCGGATATGATCATCCCGCCAAAGGGCGATGCCTTCGCGGCAAGAAACAAATACGCCATGCAGATTGATTTTGAGGAGCAGCCGCCCATGTTTCAGATCAGTGAAACGCACAGTGCGGCGACATGGCTTCTCCATCCGAACGCTCCGAAGGTGGAGCCGCCGAAGATTGTCCTGGACCGCATTGCCCGCATGAAGCAGCTTCAGGCTGAGCATGAGGCTGAAGAGGCGGAGCTGGGACAGAAGCGGGATGCCGTGAGTACGGCCTGTGCCGGGCTGGATGCTGCCCTGGTGGATATCGAAGAACGCGGGAAAGCCCTGGAGGCGGATATTGAACGGCTGAATGCCGGAAGTCCGGCACGTATCCTGGAGGCAGAGGAAAAGGACAGGAGAGAAGCGGAGAGAAAAACATTCTCACGGACCAAAGCCGACCGTACGGCTGCCCTTGAAACACCCGCGGAAAGCAGAGCGGAAGCGGGGAATGCCTTTGAGGTGTCCGGCCGGGGTACTTCGGAAAAAGCGCATGCGTTTGAACCTGCCGATGCGTCGGATGACGCCGAAATTTCCGACACGGCCGAAAGCATAAAGTCCTTCGAATATAAGAGCGATAAAACGAAAAAGGGAAAGGGGGAGAAGAAGTCATGAGAAAAACGGACATAACGGCAAAAGTGCTGCGTGCGGTCGGTATTGTTCTCCTGCTCCTGTCCCTGGTGTTTCTCATCTACGGACTCACCACCGACGGCGACTCCTGGAAGACCATGCAGGAGGAGCTGACGGCAAGGAGCCTGAAGACAAATATAGCGGACCGTCTGCATTTTGACGAGAGCTATTTCGAGGCTGTCAGCGAAGCCCATCTGTCGGATGTGAAGGGCATGAACCAGCGCGTGGAGAGCGCGGCGGGGCATTTTGACTGGATCGCGGACCGTGCGCGGGCCGCGGAGGCGGAAGCAAAAAGCGGCAGTGCGGATGCGGTGATCAACTATTTCAACGGGGAATTCTCCTACGAGGATTACCTGGCCGACTATGAGCAGCGCGAAAATGTGCAGGAGCAGGCGCGCATCCGGGAGCTGATTGAAGCGTTCAACACGATCGCCACCCCGGTCGGCAAGGGCGGAAAGAAGCTTCCGGCGCTGGCCGGCGCATCCTGCGAGGAGGATGTGGAAGCCTTCTATGCGGATCTGAAGAAAAAACACCGGAAGGAAGAATCCACCTATGTGGAATTCCTGGAGAGCCTGAAGCGTATGCTGGACGGAGTCCTTCAGGATGGCGGAAAGGTAACCTCCATTCAGAAGTACCTGGAGGAATCCTTCGACTATAATGAATACACAAAGCAGCTTGAGGAGGTCCGGCAGGAGGAAAGCGCCGGCGAAGCAGACAGCTTTGTGGAGAATTTCGCGGATTTTGCGCAGAAGAAGGTAAACGGGGAGGCGGCGGATGCCGCGGCGTATTTCGAGCAGGAGCAGAAGCTCCTGGCGGAAAAGTATCCGGAGGAGAGCGTCTCGGACCGCACGGTTTTCCTGTGTGCCATCCGCACCCTGCTGGATTCCGGAAGCCGCTTTGACGGCTCCTACGCCTCTGTCGTTGCGGAGTACCGTGCCGAAGAGGCGGCAGCTGCGGAAGCGGGCTTTGACGGCTTCTTAAAGACTTTCTCCAGAAGTGTGGTGGATAACGCGGATTCCAGAAAGAACATCAGGGCCGCGGGTTACCTGTGGCTCGCAATTTCGAAGCTGAAATGGATCATCTGCGCCGGAATCGGGCTGTTAATTCTTTCGGTGCTGATCCGGAAGCTGGTGAATATGATCCTGTTAAAGCGCCAGAAGGCGGAGACCATCGTGGACGATCCCGATGTGCTGCTGCGTGTGGACCACCTGAAGCAGTATTTCCGCTCCGGCGACTATATCAACAAGGCCGTTGACGATGTCAGCTTCTTTATCAGGAAGGGCGAGGTTTTCGGCCTGGTCGGAGAGTCCGGCTGCGGCAAGACCACGACGGGACGCACAATCATCAACCTCTATGATCCCACGGACGGCACGGTTACCTTCCACGGTCTCCATGTTTCCTCCACGCAAAACGGCGTAAAGGTCCTGATCCACAGCATGCGCAGGGATGCCCGGGCAAAAATCGACGCGCTGAAAAAGGAGACGGAAGACGCGGTAAAGAAAAACCCGGAGCGGGCTGGCGAACTGAAAAAGGAGCTGAAGCGGCAGACCCGGGAAATCCGCAGGGCGTTAAACCGGGAGATTGACCGCAAGCAGCTCGAAGCGCTGAAATCGTCGGCCGCCAAGGCAAAGAGCTCGGAACTCTACAGGAGCATGCGGCTCTCCGAACTCAAGCGCGCCTATGAGGCGGATATGGCAAAGCTCTCCGGCCCCGAGGCGGAAGAGCGAACCAGACGCTACCAGATTGAGAAGAAAGCCGCATCCCAGAAAAACGGCATCATGACCCAGATGCAGATGATCTTCCAGGATCCCATCGCCTCCATAGACCCGCGTATGACGGTCCGTGAGATTATTGCGGAGGGCCTCAAGATCCGCGGCATTAAGGATGAGAAATTCATCAATGAACGGGTCTATGAGATGCTGGAGATGGTCGGACTTGTGCGGGAGCATGCCGACCGATATCCGCATGAGTTTTCCGGCGGACAGCGGCAGCGTATCGGCATAGCCCGCGCGGTGGTGATGGAGCCGGAGCTGATTATCGCGGATGAGCCGATCTCCGCGCTGGATGTTTCCATCCAGGCCCAGGTGATCAACCTCCTGAATGATCTGCGCAGCCAGATGGGCCTGACCATCCTGTTTATCGCGCACAACCTTTCCGTGGTCAAGTATTTCTCCGACCGCATTGCGGTTATGTACTTCGGAAAAATCGTGGAGATGGCGGATTCGGATGAGCTCTTCCTGCATCCGCTGCATCCTTATACCAAATCGCTGCTCTCGGCTATTCCCTACCCGGATCCGAACTACGAGAAGCGCCGTAAGCGCATCGAGTATCATCCGGAGACGGCCCATGATTATTCCGTACAGGGCCCGACCTTGCGCGAAATCCTGCCCGGGCACTTCATTCTCTGCAATGATGCGGAGTTTGAGGCTTACCGCAGGGAGATCGCCGAGGACGATGCCGCGCGCGGCAGTGAAGCCGTCTGAATGGATTGACGGCAAAAGAAAGAGGACCTTCGCAGCTGAAACTGCGAAGGTCCTCTTTCTGATCAGAAGCATGCAATATTGCTGTCGGTGCGGGATTCGGTGCCGCCGCACAGCACACCGTTGTCCAGGCGCAGGATCATCTGGCCGCGGCCGAAGGCCCCGTCGTTCATGTCTAGGCGGATGTCATGCCCCATGCGGCGAAGAGAAAGTGCCAGATCGGGGTTCATGCGCGCCTCCACGGTGACGCTGCCGTCCCTGAGCCACTGGAAGCGCGGTGCGTCCAGCGCCTGCTGCGGGTTCATGTGGAAATCGATCAGGTTCGTGACCACCTGCACGTGGCCCTGGGGCTGCATGTAGCCGCCCATCACGCCAAAAGGCCCGATGGGCCTGCCGTCCTTCATCAGAAAGCCCGGGATGATGGTGTGATAGCTGCGCTTTCCGGGGCGGATGACGTTCGCATCCTGCGGATTCAGCGAAAAATCCGCGCCGCGGTTCTGCAGCGCAATCCCGGTGCCGGGAACCACGATACCGGAGCCGAAGCCCATGTAGTTGGACTGGATGTAGGAGATCATGTTTCCCTCGGAATCGGCGGCGCACAGATACACCGTTCCGCTCTTCGGGGGGATTTTGTGCGTGTAAACCTGCGCCGTGCCGGTGATTTCCGCGGCACGCCGCGCACCGTATTCCGGCTGCAGCAGATCCGCCCAGGGAAGGGCCATATCACAGGGATCCGTAACATAGCGGAAGGCATCGGCAAAAGCTATTTTCAGGGCTTCAATCTGCCGGTGCAGGGTGAGGGCGGAATCCCTGTGCGTGAATTCGAATTCCTTCAGGATGTTTAGGGCCATCAGGGCCACAATGCCCTGGCCGTTCGGCGGGATTTCGCAGATCTCGTATCCGCGGTAGCCTACGCGGATCGGGTCGACCCATAAAGCCTCAAAAGCCTCCAGATCCGAAGCGCGCAGGTATCCGCCGTACCGGCGGCTCTCCGCGTCGATTTTCTCAGCAAGCACACCCCGGTAAAAGGCATCGGCATCGGTCTCGCCGATCATCCGGAGCGATTCGGCATGGTCCGGAAGCCGCACAAGGTCGCCTGCCTGCGGGGCCCTGCCGTCAAATGTAAAGGTATCAAACCAGGCTTTAAAACAGGGTTCCGTAAGGCTTTTCCGGTATGCGGCAAAAGCGCCCTGCCAGTTGGAGGCAATATTCGGGGAAAGGGCATACCCGTCCTGTGCGAAGTGCACGGCAGGGGACAGGTTCTGGGCGAGCGTCCGTTTTCCCAGACGTCCGGTCAGTTCCTTCCAGGCTTTGACGGCCCCGGGAACCGTAACGGGCGTCCAGCCGAGCCGCGGCATTTTCCCCTGGTCATCCTTTCCGTCCGACAGGATTTTTTCCGCGGAAGCGGACATCGGCGCGGGACCGCTGGAATTCAGGCCGTAGAGCTTCTGATCCCGCGCGGACCATACGATGGCAAAGGCATCGGAGCCGAGGCCGTTGGCGGTGGGTTCGCAGACGGTCAGGGCGGCTGCTGCCGCAACGGCGGCGTCAACGGCATTCCCGCCGGCCCGCAGGGCTTCCAGACCTGCCGCGGAGGCCATGGGGCAGGAGCAGTTGACCATGCCCCCTGCCGCGTAGATGGGGTAGCGCTTAGACGGGTAGAAGTGATTCAGCGGATCAAAAACCGGGTGCGTCATGGCGTGCTCCTTTGCTTTGATAAATGGTAAAGAACTGTATGAAAATATTGTTGCCGCTCAGAGCCGGACTCCGGAAATGATAGAAAAACATTTTCGGAGCTGCGGCGTGCCGGATGCAAATCCTTGTGCGATCATGAATTTCAGTCAGCTGAATTCATGATCGCACAAGGATTTGTGCCGGGCTCTGAAGGATAACAATAGTATAATTGCGCGTTTTAAATTGTGCAAGCGGAATTGCTGCAGAGGCATGGAATGAAAAAGGCGTTTGGAAAAAAGAGATGAGAATACACGAATTCCGACGAATAAAGGGTGACTAAAAACAATTTTTCGCCTATACTATGAAATGAAAGGCAGGCGTGGCTGCAAAATCGTCATCCGCGGCCATTAGGTCAAGGTACAAAACTGCGTTCAGGGAGGCGCTTATATGAAACTGAAACTGAGACAATACGGGATTGCGGCGGTTGTCAGCCTGGGTATTACGCTGGTAATCCTTCAGATCCGAAGCTATCCCGAACTGGGAGAGGCGCAGGCACGGGCGGCCGCCCTGTCGGATGCCTTTTTTGTGCCGGGCGTATTATTTGCCGGTGTGGCAGGATTAAGCTTTATAGCCGATGACGGACTGTTTGACATATTCAGCTTCAGCTTCCTGAGAATGAAAACGATCTTCCGCATCCGGAAGAAGGATGATGACGGCCCGAAAAGCTTTTATGAGTACAGAATGATGAAGCACGAGGGCAAAAAGAGCAGCCTGAAGTTTCTTTTTGTCATAGCCGGTGCGGACCTTCTGGCGGCAGTGATCTTTTTGCTGATGTCCGGAAGCATATGATGCCTGAGAGGTACCTGTTTGAGGATATTCAGAAAGTCGCTGCAAGGCGTTGAATTATGAAGTCCGGGAGCTGCCGGTTTCCGGGTACCCTGAAAGGTCCCCGTAAGGCGCTGATTCATGGCGGCGTCAGAGGACCGTGGGTGGATGTGCCGACAAAACGTACACATGGATCTGGGAAAGTCAGAAAATGCAATATAACGACTCCGAAAAATCTGATGTCGGACCACGTGCGGTATTCGTTCTGCGATTCCTCCAGCATGGTGGCGCTGGAGGAGAAACAGTTTGACGCCTTTTGCGAGAGCATCCTTGAAGGTTTTTTGCAATTTCCGGAGTCCGGCTCTGAACAGAGTTACCAAAACATGGGTTTTTGATTAAAATGCTCTTGACAGGTAGCGTCGGGAATGACATTGAAGGAATAAATACCGGAACAGGGGGCCGCAGTAATCCGGCCTGTGATTGAAAACAGCCAAAGCTGTTTGACAATCCGGGCCACACCAACTATAATAGGGAAACGGAGCGGGGCTTGGATTCCCGGGATTTTTTCTGGGATGCGCCCGGAAAATCCCCGCGCGGGAAAGCTTATACGCCGCGTTCTGAAGAGAAAACCAGGAAACCGAAGGGAACAGTCTGATGCTGAGTGTAAAAAATGTCCGCAAATCCTTTGGCGGAAACGAAATTCTGAGAGGCGTAAGCCTGGATGTCAAAAAAGGGGACATCATTACAATTCTTGGCCCCAGCGGTTCCGGAAAAACCACGTTCCTGCGCTGCATTGATTTCCTTGAAAGGGCCGATGCGGGAACGATTTCTTTTGACGGGATCGAAGCGGACCTGCATACGGCAAACCGCTCCACGGTGGCGGCCATACGGAAAAAAATCGGATTTGTCTTCCAGAATTACAACCTGTTTGCCAATAAAACGGCTCTGGAAAATATTACGGAATGCCTTGTGATTGCCAGAAAGGTGCCGGAGTCGGACGCAAACCGCCGGGGCATGGAACTGCTTGAGCGGGTGGGGCTTGCGGAGCGCGCAGCCTACTATCCCTCCCAGCTGTCGGGCGGACAGCAGCAGCGCGTGGGCATAGCCAGGGCCATGGCCATGAACCCGGATGTCATTCTGTTTGACGAGCCCACCTCCGCTCTGGATCCGGAGCTGGTGGGAGAGGTGCTGGATGTCATGAAAGGCCTTGCCGCCGACGGCGCAACCATGATCGTTGTCACGCATGAAATGAGCTTTGCGAGGCAGGTCGCCACGGAGGCCATCCTGATGGATCAGGGCCTGATTGTGGAAGCCGCGCCGCCGCAGGAGCTTTTTGAACATCCGAAGGAGGAGCGGACCAGACAGTTTCTGGGCCGGATTCTGCAGGAATAATTTCAGCCGCAGCTCGCCTGCCTTTTACGATGAGGGCAGGCGGTTCCTTGCGCGTAGCAATGAGCCATGCGGCAGAATATGCCAGCACTGCCCCGGGGAAGCTGCTTTTTTAAGCTTAGCCGGGGCAGTGCCGGCATTTTCTGCGAAACGGCAGAGCCGTGTCCGTCGCGGCGCATGTTTTTT
>CAMOSC010000079.1 GCA_946624325.1 uncultured Clostridia bacterium | reverse complement strand
GGGGAAAGGTCATGACAGAAGCAGGGGAAAGGCAAAACCGGGCAATGTGCCTTGCGGCCTGCATGGGAGATGTGAGTCCGAAACATCGCATGGAGATGCTGGAAATGACCGGAGGGCCGGAAGAATTCATCCGGCTTTCCGCAAAAGACGCGGATGGATTTTCGTTCCTGACAGACAGCGAACGGCAGCAGGCGGCAGAGGTCCTGGCGCGCAAGGCACAGCTGCTGTCGGAATATGAGCGTCTGCCTCAGAAGGGAATCTGTTTCATCGGGGAGGGAGACAGCCGGTATCCGTCAAAACTGGCTGCGCTGCCGGATAGGCCCGCCGGTCTTTTTGTGATGGGAAGGCTTCCGGAAAACAAGACGCCCTGCGTAGCAATTGTGGGGGCGAGAGCCTGCAGTGCTTACGGGAGGGATTGCGCGGCCTGGTTTGCGGAAGCCTTTTCGCAGGCAGGAGCTGCCGTAATCAGCGGGATGGCTTTCGGCGTGGATGGCGCGGCCCAAAGAGCGGCCGCGCAGGCGCGCGGGGGGAGCTATGCGGTGCTTGCGGGAGGCGTGGACCTGTGTTATCCGAAAGAAAATGCGGATCTTTACGTCAGGCTGAAGGAGGGATCGGGCGGTGTGATTTCGGAAATGCCGCCCGGTACGCCGCACAGAAGCTACCTGTTTCCGCGGCGGAACCGTATTATCAGCGGCTTATCCGATGCGGTTGTCGTCATTGAGGCCAGGCTGCAGAGCGGATCTCTGATAACGGCAGCCTGTGCTGCAGACCAGGGGCGTCTTGTATATGCCGTCCCCGGAGATATCCGCTCAGGCTTAAGCGCCGGGTGCAACGAGCTGATACGGAATGGCGCGATACTGCTGACGAAGCCGGAGGAGCTGCTGGAGGATCTGAGGATGACCACGGAGGCGGAACTGGTCCGGGAATTCAAAAAGGGCAGGGTTCCGGTTACGGGGGCGAAGCTGGATGTGTATGAGGCTGTCGGGAGAGAACCGGTTCATCTTGAGGAGTTGCTGTCTGTCACGTCCTATCCTTCCGGGGATCTGGCCGCGGCGCTGCTTTGGCTGGAGATAAACGGTTATATATTGCAGGACCCCAAAAACTATTACAGGCGGACAAGGCTGATTCCTCCGGAAACGTGAAATGCAAATACTAAGCCGCTTATATCGGGAAAAGGTAGCTTTTCTAAGGAAGCGCTGATTCATGCAGCGTTTTCCAGCGTGAGGCAAAAATTCGTGAAGAACTGCAGATCCTGTCAGCAGGATCTGCAGTTCTTTGCGCAGGAACCAGGCAGGCGTGGAAGCCGCTTGCGAGCTTCCACATCTGCCTGGTGAAGGACATGAGCAGCCGGAGGCTGCGAATGTCCGCCTGCGGAATCGGATGGGCGGGGGATTCCCCGCCCATCCGAACAGGTTTGCATCTGAATAATTACGGGATGTGAAAAAAAAGACTTGCAAAGTGTCAGAAAATGTGCTATATTGCGTGACGTTATCTCACCACAACAGAAGTAAGGACGGTTGAGGAGTTATGGCAAAAAATCTGGTTATTGTAGAGTCTCCCGCAAAGGTTAAGACTATAAAGAAATTTCTGGGCAGCAATTACGAGGTGATGGCATCCGGCGGACATGTCCGCGACCTTCCGAAAAGCCAGCTCGGCATCGACATCAAAAATGATTTTGAACCGAAATATATTACAATCCGCGGAAAAGGCGATGTTCTGGCAAAACTGCGCCGCGAAGTAAAAAAGTCGGACCGCGTTTTTCTGGCAACCGACCCGGACCGGGAGGGGGAAGCTATTTCCTGGCATCTGAGCAAGGCTCTCGGCCTGGAAGAAAAGGCGATTCACAGGATTACCTTTAATGAAATAACAAAAACTGCGGTTAAAACTTCGCTCAAGGAATCACGCCCGATCAATCAGAATCTTGTGGACGCGCAGCAGACGCGCAGAATTCTGGACAGAATGGTCGGCTATGAGATCAGCCCGGTTCTGTGGGCAAAGGTTAAACGGGGACTGAGCGCCGGACGGGTACAGTCTGTAGCGCTCAGAATGATCTGTGACAGGGAAGAGGAGATCAACGATTTTATCCCGAAGGAATACTGGAGCCTTGATGCGGATCTTACCGGGGAAGCTTTGAAAAAACCGCTTTCCGTTTCCTTCCACGGGCAGAAAGGGAAAAAAATAACCCTCGATAACGGACAGCAGGCCCGGGACATCCAGGATGCGGCTGACAAGACAGGCTTTGTTGTGACCGCGGTGGAGACAAAGGAAAGGACCAGAAAGGCTCCTCTGCCTTTTACCACCAGTACGCTCCAGCAGGATGCCGCCAACCTGCTGAACTTTCCGACACAGAAGACCATGCGCCTGGCGCAGCAGCTCTATGAAGGCGTTGACATAGAGGGAGAGGGAACGGTTGCCCTGATTACGTATCTGCGTACGGATTCGACAAGAATCGCGGATGAGGCAGATCAGGCGGCGAGAAATTATATCCGTCAGAGCTTTAGGGAAGAATATGCCGTGTCCGGTTCAAAGGGACAGACCGCGCAGGGAAAAATACAGGATGCGCACGAAGCGATCCGGCCGACCGACATAGGCAGGGAGCCCTTCCGCGTGAAGGAGTCCCTGAGCCGTGACCAGTTCCGCCTGTATCAGCTGATCTGGAAACGGTTTGCCGCAAGCCGGATGAGCGATGCCCGATATGAAATCACGACTGCGCATTTTGAAGCAGGCGGATATGATTTTACAAGCAGCTCTTCGCGTCTGGCTTTTGAAGGCTTCCTCTCGGTATACAATCCGGATGAGGAGCGGGAAAAAAGCGACCAGGCCGTGCTTCGGCTGAAAGAAGGAATGAAGCTTGCCGTAAAGGAGTGGAAGGCAGAGCAGCATTTTACACAGCCCCCCGCGCATTTTACGGAAGCTTCGCTGGTCCGGGCCATGGAGGAACTCGGTATCGGACGTCCTTCCACGTATTCGCCGACGATAACCACCATTATTGCAAGGCATTATGTTGTCCGGGAAAAGAAAAATCTGCTGACGACAGAGCTCGGCGAGGTGGTAAACCGCATCATGCTTCAGTCGTTTCCGACGATCGTGGATGAGGAATTTACGGCGAACCTGGAATCGCTTCTGGATATGGTAAGCGAGGGGAAGCTGGAATGGAAGGCGGTCGTACGGAATTTCTATCCGGATCTTGAGGAAGCCGTAAGGCATGCAAACACGGAACTGGAGCATGTCAGGGTAGAGGACGAGCTTTCGGATGAAATCTGCGAGCTTTGCGGCAGACAGATGGTTATCAAGTACGGGCCGCACGGGAAATTCCTGGCATGTCCCGGATTCCCTGAATGCAGGAACACCAAACCCTTCTATGAGCGGATCGGCGTGCCCTGTCCGAACTGCGGGAAGGGACTGGTCGTTCGGATGTCCAAAAAAGGCAGACGTTATTATGGCTGCGAGGGGTATCCCGAGTGTGAGTTTATGTCCTGGAACCGGCCGGTAGGCAGAAACTGTCCCGTATGCGGGAGCTTTCTTGTAGAAAAGGGATCCAAGCTGTGCTGCTCCTCAGATACCTGCGGCTATACGGAAGCAAAACCGAAAGAAGCATAATCAAATCCGTTCGGGGCTGATTTGCGCTTTTTACATGAAACCTATAGGGCAATTATTGCATTTGACTGCATTAATTCAGACAGTATTGAATATTGTCGCTTTATGAGTTACAACATAATTAAGGGCGACAGGTTATTGATACTGAAAAGTTGCTTGTGGAACTAAACTTGTTTAGATTTTTTTTGAAAAAATACTTGCTTTCTGATAATATGTGTGCTATGATAAGGTCAGATCAGTGTAAATAAATGCGGAGGAGCAATCATGAGCGTGCAATTATTGGACAAGACGAGGAAAATTAACAAACTTCTTCACAACAACAACACAAGCAAGGTTGTTTTTAACGATATCTGCTCCGTCCTGAGCGATATCCTTCATTCCAATATCCTCGTATTGAGCAGGAAAGGAAAGGTTCTTGGCTTCGGCGTTTACGAAGGCGTAGACGTTATTGATGAGCTGATGGAAAACCGGATTGGTTCCTTCGTGGATGGCCTGCTGAATGAACGGCTGCTCAGCGTCCTGTCGACCAAGGAAAACGTGAATCTGGCCACACTGGGATTTCAGGAGGAAAACGGCCGGAAATACCAGGCGATTGTAACCCCGATCGACATTGCGGGAGAACGCCTCGGAACCCTGTTTATTTACCGCACGGAAACACCATATGATATCGACGACATAATCCTGAGCGAATACGGCACAACGGTAGTAGGTCTTGAGATGATGCGTTCGGTGAACGAAGAGAACGCGGAGGAGAGAAGAAAACAGCAGATTGTCAAATCCGCCATCAGCACCCTCAGCTATTCCGAACTCGAGGCTATCATCCATATTTTCAAGGAACTGGACGGAAACGAGGGCGTTCTTGTCGCAAGTAAAATTGCGGACCGCATCGGTATTACCAGGTCCGTTATCGTAAATGCCCTCCGCAAATTCGAGAGCGCGGGGGTAATCGAGTCACGGTCCTCCGGTATGAAGGGAACGTACATTAAGGTGCTCAACGAAGTCGTGTTTGACGAGCTTGGCCGAATTAACATGGAAAAGAAATAAAAAGCACACGGGCAGTAAGCCGGGAGCCGGATGGCTCCCGGTTTTTTCTCTTTATACAGGAAAAAATGCTTGCAAAATGCAAAAAGGCATGATAGAATAAACAGGCTGTAAATAAGCACGTGCGGGAATTGCAGGCCGGTGCCGTGAGGTAGCCTGTAGCGGAACCGTACGGAAGAAAAACCAGAAGGAGAGAAAAAACATGAGCGTAATTTCTATGAAGCAGCTGCTGGAAGCCGGCGTACATTTCGGTCATCAGACCAGAAGATGGAACCCCAAGATGGCTCCGTATATCTACACCGAGAGAAACGGCATCTACATCATTGACCTGCAGAAGTCGGTCGGCAAGGTAGACGAAGCCTATAAGGCAGTTTTTGATCTTGCTGCAAACGGCGGAACAATCCTCTTTGTAGGAACCAAGAAACAGGCACAGGATGCGGTTGCGGCTGAAGCCGGCAGATGCGGAATGTACTATGTAAACCAGAGATGGCTCGGCGGTATGCTGACCAACTTTAAGACCATCCAGAGCCGTGTTGCAAGGCTTCGCGCCATTGAGAAGATGTCCGAGGACGGAACCTTCGAGGTACTTCCCAAGAAGGAAGTTATCGGCCTGAAGAAGGAATGGGAGAAGCTGGAAAAGAACCTTGGCGGTATCAAGGATATGAAGCGCCTTCCGGATGCCATTTTTGTCGTGGATCCGAAGAAAGAGCGTATTTGCGTACAGGAAGCCCACACCCTCGGCATTCCGCTGATCGGTATTGCGGATACAAACTGCGATCCGGAAGAGCTGGATTATGTCATCCCCGGCAATGATGATGCCATCAGAGCCGTAAAGCTGATTGTTTCCAAGATGGCTGACGCCGTTGTTGAAGCGAAGCAGGGCGAGGAAAATGTGGATGAGGTTGCTGCAGCAGGCGAGGAAATGCTTGCCGGCGATACGACGGATGCGGCAGCTGATATTGAGACTGTAGTGGCCGACGCTGAGTAATCAGCACGAAATAGTCAGTTTTTACGCGCCGGAGGGGGAGATGTCCCCTTCCGGTTTTACAGGAGGAATAAGATATGGCAATTACGGCTGGAATGGTAAAAGAGCTCCGTGAGATGACCGGCGCAGGCATGATGGACTGCAAGAAGGCCCTGACCGAAACCAACGGAGATATGGATAAAGCAGTGGATTTCCTTCGCGAAAAAGGCCTTGCCGGTGCTCAGAAGAAAGCCGGCAGAATCGCCGCAGAAGGCGTTGTGGCGGCGCTTGTAAGCGAAGACGGAAAGAACGGCGTGGTTGTTGAGGTGAATGCCGAGACCGATTTCGTCGCAAAGAACGAGAAGTTCCGCAGCTATGTTGCAGAGGTTGCCGCACAGGCACTGACCACGGAATCTTCCGACGTGGACGCTTTCCTGAACGAGAAATGGGCGCTTGATCCCTCCCTTACCGTTAACGAAAAGCTTTCTTCCATGATTTCCATCATCGGTGAGAATATGCATATCCGTCGTTTCGCGCAGGTTCATGAGGAAGGCGGCTTTATCGCTTCCTATATTCATGGCGGCGGCAAGATCGGTGTCCTTGTGGATGTCGAGAGCGATGTTGTCAATGACGCTGTACGCGAGATGGCAAAGAATGTAGCCATGCAGGTTGCTGCTCTGAAGCCCCTTTATACCAGCAGGGACGAGGTAAGCGCAGAGTATCTTGCAAAGGAAGAGGAGATCCTCACCGCTGCAGCAAGACAGGAAAAGCCCGATGCGAATGATAAGATCCTTGCCGGAATGGTTAAGGGCCGTATCAATAAAGAGCTCAAGGAGATCTGCCTGGTAGATCAGATCTACGTAAAGGCCGAGGATGGCAAGCAGACCGTCGGCGCGTATGTTGCCGAGGTCGCAAAGGCCAACAGCGCGAAGATTTCCATTAAGTCCTTTGTCCGTTTTGAGACCGGCGAAGGCCTTGAGAAAAAGAATGAAGACTTCGCAGCGGAAGTTGCAAAGCAGATGGGCAACTGATCCCTTTATACCAATTGATTTTGCGTCAGATTTCCTGGCTGCCGTTCTTTCGGACGGCAGCCTTTTATCATGTATTCGGGGATTCCGCAATTCCCTCGGCGTTTCTCCGAATTCATACATTGACGGATTCGGTGCAATCCGTTATACTATAATACTGTAATTACAGCTGAGAAGGATTTGTCGAAAGGAAATGCACCCGGCCGGTTTTTTCGGCCGGACATTTCCTTTGGAAAATGCGGCCGTGATTTACAGCATACATGATTTGCAACTGTTCAGAGCGAGGCCTGGGAAGTCGCAGACAGCGGCAGTTCTTACGCTGCGGAGTGCCCGACGGATGAAATTCCGCGGGAAATCCAACTGTTCAGAACCAGACTTCGGAATGGCGGGAAACTGCCGGTCAGATCCCATGGTTCCCGACGGATTTGCGCCTGATTCTGAACAGTTACCCTGATTCTGCCAAGAACAGATAGAAAGAGGAAGACCGTGGAAGAAAACCGGAATGAAGCAAGCAGACTGGACATGGACGAAGAAGCGCAGAAGCAGCCGGAGGATACCGGGAAGAGCAAAGCGCGCGAGGGGGAGGGGAGCCTGAAGGAAGAGATCTTCAGCTGGATCCGGGCCTTTGCCTTCGCTATCGTCATAGCCCTTGTACTGAACAATTTTGTTATCCTGAATGTCACAGTTCCAAGCGGGTCGATGGAGAATACCATCATGACGGGCGACCGCCTGTTCGGCCTTCGGCTGAATTATCTCTTCACAAGTCCGAAGCGCGGCGATATCGTCGTTTTCAATTATCCGGTGGATGAGGCGCTCGGGAAAAAACGCAAATTTATAAAGCGCATCATCGGCCTGCCGGGAGAGACGGTGGAAATCCGCAATGCGAAAATTTACATTGACGGGTCCGAGACACCTCTTGATGAACCGTACCTGAAGGAGGAATGGGTACGCGGGAATGACGGATACTATTTTGAAGTACCGGAGGACAGTTACCTCATGATGGGCGACAACAGGAATTCCTCTTCCGATGCGAGAGCCTGGCCTTCCGTTGCAAAGAGAGAGTTTGCAAGTGCGGGCAAGACGATTACCGATGAAGAAGCCGCACAGCTTTCCTATGTAAAGAGAAGCGCCATACTCGGAAAAGCGTATCTCAGGTATTGGCCGCTTACGCAGATTTCTTTCCTGAAGTAAAAGCTGTTCGCTGTCTGACCGGTATCATTGCCGTCCGGACTGCACTGCCGCATGCCATAGCGGCCAGGAGGTGATCTATGAATCAGAATAATTCTTCTTCCGGTCCGGCCGGGAAGCGGGGGCTTCGAGAGAGAATGTCCGGCGCTGTGGATATGACCACCGGAGAACCGTGGAGAAAAATACTGGCTTTCACAATCCCCATGCTGATCGGAAACATAGCCCAGCAGATGTACAGCACGGTTGACAGTATCATAGTCGGACGCTATGTCGGGGATAATGCGCTCTCGGCCGTTGGAAGCGCTGCGCCAATCCTGAATCTCCTTCTGGTGATGTTTGTCGGCATCTCCGTCGGCATCGGAATAATCGTTTCCCAGTATCACGGCGCGCGTGACCGCGATAACCTTTCCAGAAGCATCGGGACAAGTATCACGCTGACTTTTGCTGCCAGCGTGATTGTCATGGTGCTGGCGCCGCTTGTGTCCCGGCCGCTCCTGAAGCTTCTGCATACCCCGGAAAGCATCATCGGCTGGTGCGAGAGCTATCTGCTGATCCTGTTCGAGGGTGTTATCGGATCTGCATACTACAACATTCTCAGCGGAATCCTCAGAGGCTTCGGGGAATCCTTTTCAGCCCTGGTCTACCTGCTTGTGGCAACCGTGCTGAATATTGTGCTGGATTATGTCTTCGTGCGCTTCCTGGGGCTGGGCGTATCGGGTGTTGCCCTTGCCACAATCATCGCGCAGGCGGTATCGGCGCTTCTCTGCTACCGGAAGCTTCGGCAGATGAAAGAACAGTTTGATTCCTCCGCCCGCTTCTTAAAGCCCGAAAAAAAGTTCGTAACGATGATTATCCGCCTCGGCGTGCCCTCGGGCCTGACCCAGGCAATCTTTTCGATGGCCATGCTGATGGTGCAGAATCTTACCAACAGCTTCGGGGAACAGTTTATAGCGGCTAATGTGATCGTCATGCGCGTGGACGGTTTTGCCATGCTGCCGAATTTCTCTTTCGGAACGGCGCTTACCACTTATGCGGGACAAAACATCGGGGCCAGACGGATGGACCGTGTCCGGCAGGGAGCCATGCAGGGAACGCTGATGGCGGTAGGAACCTCCGCCGTGCTGACGGGACTGATCCTGCTGTTCGGCCACACCCTGATGGGGATATTTACGGAAACGGAAGAGCTTGTTACGCTCAGCCGCAACATGATGGGAATCCTGGCTGCCGGCTATATTGCCATGGCTGTCACACAGGCGCTGTCCGGCATTATGCGCGGGGCGGGCGATACAATGACGCCGATGTGGATTTCCGTGATTACCACGGTGGGAATCCGCGTTCCGTTAGCGTACCTGCTTGTCGCGCTGATGCATGAAGGAAAGGCCATTTTCATTTCACTGCTGATCTGCTGGCTTTCCGGAGCTGCCCTCACGGTCTTTTTCTACAGGCTCGGAAAGTGGAAAAAGGCGGCCCTGTAAGGAGTGACATCGGCAGGCCGGGCTTCTGAAAAGTGCCTCCGGGAAGGAGACACAGGATGATGCCACGTGACTTCAGATAGTGGGAAATCCGCGGCAAAATTTGCTGTATGGAGGAGACATATTTTGCCCACGGCTGCGTTTTTTGCAGGCGTGGCTGCAAAATAGTCATCCGTGGCCATCAGGTCAAAGTACGAAACTACGTTTCGGGAGGAGATTTCGGCATGCGCCATGAATTATTTCACATGGAACGGGATATGCTGAATATCGGTGATGAAGTAACCATTACCGAAAGCCAGCTTCCCTTTACCTGGTACTATACGGTGGTTCCCGCGCTCGCAATGTCCAGGAATTACCCGAATGCGGAGCGGATCCGCTCGAGAAAAGGAACGGTAAGCGCCAAGGAGCGTGTCGGCAGTACCTACGAGATTTATATTGATTTTGATGAGTAACCCCATGCTCCGCGGCCCGGGCAGTTTCATCGGGGAAAAAACCCGGGAGCGGATGGCTTTCAGAGTATATTCTGCTGTACACAAGGAGATGCAATTATGAAGTTTTCCAACGGACAATGGCTTTTACGGGAGGGCTGTGCTGCTTTCGCGCCTGCCCAGGCGTGGTTTACCGAGGTGCGGGAGAAGGGCGTCCGCATTGTAGCCCCGTCCCATCCGATCCAGTCGAGGGGGGATACCCTGGGAGGCGTCAATCTTACGCTCTTGATTACATCTCCCGCGCCGGAGGTGATTCGGGTTCAGACTGTGCATTTTCTCGGGATCGAAAATAAGGGCCCGGCGTTTGAACTGTATGCGGATGATGAAAACTGGAGTCCGGAGATCGAAGAGGACGACGATAAGATCCGTGTAAAAAGCGGCTCACTCATCCTGGAGATTGACAAAAAGCACTGGAAGATGACATACAAAAGGGGCAGCGAGCTTCTCACTTCCAGCAGCGGGAAGGATCTGGCATATATAAAAACCGACTGGAAAGGCGACTGCTACGACCGGATTACCCCGGACAACAGTTATATGCGCCAGCAGCTTTCGCTCAGCGTAGACGAGAAGGTTTACGGACTCGGTGAGCGCTTTACCGCGTTTGTAAAGAACGGACAGACGGTTGATATCCGGAACGAGGACGGCGGCACATCTACCGAGCAGTCCTACAAAAATATTCCTTTTTATCTGACGAACAAAGGCTACGGGGTCTTTGTCAACCATCCGGAAACGGTTTCCTTCGAGGTGGCCTCCGAGAGCGTGACAAAGGTCGGCTTCAGCGTCGCTGGAGAGGAACTGGATTATTTCGTGATCAACGGTCCTTCCATGAAGGAAGTGCTGATGCGCTATACGGATCTGACCGGAAAGCCATCCCTTCCGGCGCCATGGACGTTCGGCCTGTGGCTGTCCACGTCGTTCACCACCAATTATGACGAAGAGACCGTGAACAGGTTTGTCGACGGAATGTTTGAAAGGGGCATCCACCTCGGCGTATTCCATTTCGACTGCTTCTGGATGAAAGAATTCCACTGGTCTGATTTCCTCTGGGACGAGCGTGTTTTCCCGGATCCCGAGGGAATGCTGCGCCGCCTGAAGGAGAAGGGGCTCAAAATCTGTGTCTGGATTAACAGCTATATAGCCCAGGAATCCGCTCTTTTCGCGGAAGGGTGCCGTAAAGGCTATTTTGTGAAACGGAAAGACGGAGGGGTATGGCAGTGGGATATGTGGCAGCCGGGTATGGCCCTGGTGGACTTTACCAATCCTGACGCCGCTGCCTGGTTCCAGGAGAAGCTTTCCGTCCTTCTGGACATGGGTGTGGACTGCTTCAAAACGGATTTCGGCGAGCGCATTCCGGACCGCGATGTGGTCTGGTCTGACGGCTCGGATCCGCGGAAAATGCATAACTATTACACATACCTGTACAATAAATGTGTGTTTGATCTTCTCTGCCGGAAGAAGGGAAAACGCGATGCGATACTCTTCGCACGTTCCGCGACGGCGGGAGGCCAGAAGTTCCCGGTTCACTGGGGAGGCGACTGCTGGTCGGATTATGAGTCCATGGAGGAGAGCCTGCGCGGCGGTCTTTCCCTCACCATGTCGGGTTTCGGCTTCTGGAGCCATGACATCGGCGGATTTGAACATACCTCCACGCCGGATGTCTACAAGCGCTGGGCGGCATTCGGGCTTCTTTCCACGCACTCAAGGCTGCATGGCTCAGGTTCCTACCGTGTTCCGTGGGCTTACGATGAAGAGGCCGTGGACGTGGTCCGCTTTTTCTGCGGCCTGAAGGGTTCCCTGATGCCGTATCTCTACCGCAATGCCATAGAAACCGCGGAGACAGGAATTCCCATGATGCGCAGCATGGTGCTGGAATATACCCAGGATCCGACCTGCAGCTATCTGGATAAACAGTATATGCTCGGCGATTCCCTGCTGGTGGCTCCGATTTTCAACGACCAGGGAGCCGCGCTCTACTATCTGCCGGAAGGCATCTGGACCAATTTCCTGACCGGAGAGCGCAAAAACGGCGGAAGGTGGGTCCGCGAACGCCACGGATATCTGAGCATCCCGCTGCTGGCGAAGGAAAATTCCATCATCGCCTGCGGTCCTTCCGATCAGGGGGCTGTCTATAATTATGCCGAAGGGCTGACCCTGAAGGTTTTTGAACTGACATACGGGAAGACGGCGGAGACTGTTGTATATGATGCGGAGTGCAGGCAGGTGGTGACGGCCTCCGTAGAGAAGCAGGGGTCGAAGATCATTGCGGATGTCAAGACAGACCTTCCGTTTACACTGGAGCTTGTAAATGTCCGGGCTTTCGCCGTTGAAGGCGCCGAGGCGCATGTTGAGGGCGAAAATACCATTATCAACGCCGAGAGCGGGTGCATGATTACCGTTAATCTGTAATTGTTCAGAGCCAGGCGCAAATTTGTGAAAAAAAACGTGGCTTCAGCCGGCTGAAATTCATTTTTTTTCACGGATTTGCCCAGGAAACCTTCACGCCCCACCTGGCGGGGCACCAACGTAGATGAAAGTACGGACTTTCACAGTTAATATGCAGCCTGAGGGCGGCGCAAATCCGGCGCGGCAAACGCCAAAGTAAAGAAATTTTTGTTGTTTGCTATGAGAATCACGCCTGACGGCGGAATACAGACAGGCAGGGCAAAAGGCAGGAGGAGTCTTTTGTCCTGCCTGTTTCTCTGTATAATAAAGCCGTCAGCTGACCGCCGTGCCTGTGACGCAAAGCAAGTCTCTAGAGACGAACGGGTATTTGACGGCCAACGACAGTAAACGGCTTGCCGCGGGATGTCCGGAAGGGAGCGGTGGGCGGATTGTTTTCCGGCCCATCCGATCATACGGCAGAGTATTCATGTGCAAAGTGAAACGTTTAACAAATCAAAAAGTCCTAAATCCTGTGTGAATAATGGCAAACAAAGACAATGACGCGAAATTTTATTGACATTATT
>CAMOSC010000078.1 GCA_946624325.1 uncultured Clostridia bacterium | reverse complement strand
GGGTTTTGCGTCTGCGGCGGCAGGCTGCTCTAAAGCGTTGATACCGCGTGCGGCATGCTGTTTTGAAGCGTTGGATACCGCGTGCGGCATGCTGTTTTGAAGCGTTGATACCGCGGGCGGACGGTCGGGGAGAACGGTATATGGTCATTACGACACTGTGCTATCTTGAGAAAGACGGATGCTATCTGATGCTTCACCGCGTCAGGAAGCAGGAGGATTACAACGCCGGAAAATGGATCGGCGTCGGCGGAAAGCTGGAGGAAGGCGAATCTCCGGATGACTGCGTCCGCAGGGAGACCCTGGAGGAGACGGGGCTTTCCATCACCGGAATGCGTTTCCGGGGGATCGTCACCTTTGTCTCAGAGACGGACGGGAAGCTTTTTACGGAACAGATGTGTCTTTACACCTGCAGCAGCTTTACCGGGACGCTCACCGACTGCAGCGAAGGGGAGCTGGCCTGGATTCCAAGATCCTCTGTCATGCGGCTGAACCTGTGGGAGGGCGACCGTATTTTCCTTCGCCTGCTGGATCTGGAAACGCCCTTCTTTGTGCTGAAGCTCTTTTACCGGGATAATATTCTGAAGGAGGCCGTGCTTGACGGGCGTAAACTGGAGCTGCTGGATATCCTGGATTCCGAGGGGAACAGGACGGGCGAAGTGCGGGAGCGGCAGGTTGCGCATGAGGACGGGAGCCTCCATCCGACGGCCCACATCTGGATAGCAAGAAAAGGGGAGGCGGGCTGGGAAATTCTCCTCCAGAAGCGCAGCAGTACAAAAGAGTCCTTCCCGGGCTGCCTGGATGTTTCCGCTGCCGGCCATGTCGGTGCCGGAGAGGAGTATCTTACCTCCGCCGTGCGGGAGCTTAAGGAAGAGCTGGGGATTGATGCTCTTCCCGGGGAGCTCGCGTTTGCGGGATACTACGAAGGAGAATGGCACGGAAGCTTTGGGGGAAGGCCGTTTCATAACCATGAAATCAGTGCGAATTACCTGCTGGTGCGGGATCCTGCGCCGGAGGAGTTTGTGCTTCAGCCCGAAGAGGTGTCTTCGGTGCAGTGGATGCCGCTGAAGCAGCTGCAAAAAGAGCTTAAAACGGGCAGTCAGGTCTTTTGCATTGTCCCGGAGGAACTGGAACTGATCGCTCAATTTCTGTCCGACCCGCAGGCGCCCGGCAGCCGGGAACAGCCTGGCCGGTGAGAACACCGCTGAGCGGATACCAGTATAGTTATGCCCGGTACGGGCCGTTTACAGAATAAGGGTAACAGTTCAGAGCCAGACTCTGGAAATGGCGAAAAACAACCATCTCTGGCGTTGCGGCGTGCTCGCCAGATGCAAATTCAAGAGAAATCACGAATTGCAGCCGGCTGAATTACGTGATTCCGCAAGGATCTGCGCCCAGCTGAATTACGTGATTCCTCATGGATTTGCGCCTCGCTCTGAACAGTTGCCAAAAAAGGAAAGGTGATTCACATAGCACATACAGATCAGAGTAAAATCAGGAATTTCTGCATCATTGCCCATATCGACCACGGGAAATCAACCCTGGCGGACCGGATTATCGAGAAAACGGGTCTTTTAACGACCCGTGAAATGCAGGAGCAGGTGCTGGACAACATGGATCTGGAGCGTGAGCGCGGCATAACCATCAAGTCGCAGGCCGTCCGCACGGTTTACAGGGCAAAGGATGGACAGGAATATACCTTCAATATGATTGACACACCCGGCCATGTAGATTTCAATTATGAGGTTTCCAGAAGCCTTGCAGCCTGCGACGGCGCCGTTCTAGTGGTGGATGCGGCGCAGGGTATAGAGGCGCAGACGCTGGCGAATGTCTATCTGGCGCTGGATCATGACCTGGAGGTTTTTCCCGTCATCAATAAAATCGACCTTCCCAGCGCGGAACCGGACCGGGTGGCGGAAGAGATTGAGGATGTGATCGGCATAGAAGCACAGGATGCCCCGAGGATTTCCGCCAAGAACGGAATCAATATCGAGGATGTCCTGGAAGCCATCGTCGAGAAAATTCCCCCTCCGAAGGGAGATCCGGAGGCTCCGCTGAAGGCGCTGATTTTTGATTCCAAATATGATTCTTACCGGGGGGTCATCGTTTTCTGCAGGATTATGGACGGCTGCGTCAGGAAGGGTACCAGAATCCGCATGATGGCGACAGGCGCCTGTGAAGAAGTGGTGGAGGTCGGCACCTTCGGGGCCGGGCAGTTCATTCCCTGCAGCGAGCTCTCGGCGGGAATGGTCGGCTATATTACTGCCAGCATCAAAAATGTGGGAGAAACCAGAGTGGGCGATACCGTAACGGATGACGCAAATCCTGCTTCCGAGCCTTTGCCCGGCTATAAGAAGGTCCAGTCCATGGTATACTGCGGCATGTACCCGGCTGACGGCGCACATTACGGCGATCTCCGGGATGCCCTTGAAAAGCTGCAGCTCAACGATGCGGCTCTTCAGTATGAACCGGAAACCTCCATTGCGCTGGGCTTCGGATTCCGATGCGGTTTTCTGGGCCTCCTTCATCTGGAAATCATCCAGGAAAGACTGGAACGGGAGTACAATCTGGATCTCGTCACGACTGCCCCCAGCGTGGTTTACCGGATCTTCAAGACAGACGGCACCATGATTGAACTGACCAATCCGTCCAACATGCCGGATCCTTCGGCAATTGAGCATATGGAAGAACCCGTGGTATCCGCGGAGATCATGGTGACCAGTGAATACATCGGCCCGATCATGAGTCTCTGTCAGGAACGCAGGGGAGTATATATCAGCACGGATTATATCGAAGAGGGAAGGGCCATCCTGAAATACGATCTCCCGCTCAACGAAATAATCTATGACTTCTTTGACGCGCTGAAGTCCAGGTCGCGCGGGTATGCGTCCTTCGACTATGATCTGAAGGGGTATGTCACCTCGAAGCTCTGCAAGCTGGATATCCTAGTGAATCATGAGTCTGTGGATGCGCTGTCGTTTATTGTATTCGAGGAAAATGCCTACGACCGCGGCAGGAGAATGTGTGAAAAACTGAAGGATGAGATTCCGCGCCAGCTCTTCGACATTCCGATCCAGGCGGCCACCGGAAGCAGGATCATAGCCCGCGAAACCGTCAAGGCACTCCGGAAGGATGTTCTGGCAAAGTGTTACGGCGGCGATATCAGCAGAAAGAAGAAACTTCTGGAAAAACAGAAGGAAGGAAAGAAGCGCATGCGGATGGTCGGCAATGTCGAGATTCCGCAGAAAGCATTCATGAGTGTTTTGAAACTGGATTCGGAGTAATTTTCGCATGCCCCGAGGCCGGGATCATCACCTCCGGAGGCTGAGCCGGGGCGCGGATACCATTAAGGCCATGCCGAAGGCGGGCCGAAGCAGAAGAAACCGCATGCCCAGCTGCCGGGATCACCGCATCCGGAAGATAAGCCGTGGCGCGGATACCAAAAAGGCCACGCCGAAGGCGGGCCGAAGCAGAAGAAACCGCATGCCCAGCTGCCGGAATCATCACCTCCGGAGGCTGAGCCGTGGCGCGGATACCATAAAGGCCACGCCGAAGGCGGGCCGAAGCAGAAGAAACCGCATGCCCCGAGGCCGGGATTACCGCATTCGGAAGATAAGCCGGGGCATGGATACCATAAAGGCCACGCCGAAGGCGGGCCGGTACAGGAGCGTTTGGAAGTATGACTGTCAGGGGGAAGCCGTCTGCCGAGAGAAAACTCGGGATCTATATCCATATTCCGTTCTGCGTCAGAAAATGTGCCTACTGCGATTTCCTTTCGGCTCCGGCCGCCCCACTGCTGCGGGAGCGCTATGTACAGGCGTTATGCAGCCAGATCCGCACGGACGCCGGGAAGCTTGACGCGAAATATATTCCGGACACCCTCTTTTTCGGGGGAGGCACACCTTCTATATTGGAAGCGGAACAGATCGGAAGGATCCTGCATACCGTAAGAGAAGCGTTTCCATCGGCGGCCTTCCGGGAGGTTACGCTGGAATGCAACCCCGGAACCTTGCGGGAGGAAGTCTTTCCAGAGCTGCTGCGGCTCGGGATAAACCGGCTGAGCATCGGACTTCAGTCCGCGAATGCCTCAGAACTGCAATGCCTCGGAAGAATCCATACCTACGAAGAGTTTCTGCATGGGTACAAAGCCGCACGCAGGGCAGGTTTTATGAATATCAGCGTGGATCTTATGAGTGCGATACCCGGTCAGACGCAGGCTTCCCTGCGCGAAACGCTGGGAAAGGTTCTGGCACTTGAGCCCGAGCATCTCTCGCTGTACAGCCTGATCCTTGAGGAGGGCACAAGGCTTTTTGAACAGGTGCGGCGCGGGGAAATAACCGTGCCGGATGCGGATGAAGCAGCATTCTTTGACGGGATCATTCATGAGGAGATGAGAAATGCCGGGTATGAGCGCTATGAGATCTCCAATTACGCAAAACCCGGATTCATGTCCCTGCACAATCTGAAGTACTGGATAGGCGGGGAATACCTGGGCTTCGGCTCCGGTGCAGCCTCCATGATGCTGGAGGACTGCGGGCTGTTCCCCACAGGCGGTGTTTCCGGGAAGGATGAAAACGGTTTTTCCGGGGTGCCTCTCCGGATCCGCTTCAATCGTTCCGAAGGTTTGCCGGAGTACATGCCGTCAGAAGGATCCGATGAAGGAGGCAAATGGTTCCTTCCGGAGGAGCCTGTAAATTATGAACGGCTCGGCGCAAAGGAGCAGATGGAGGAGTTTCTGTTTCTGGGACTCAGAACCGTAAAGGGCGTTCGGGAAGCAGAGTTTGCGGAACGTTTCGGATTGGATATCCGGAAGGTCTACGGGAGCGTAATCGGGCGTTACACGGATCTGGGTTTCCTGAAAAGCCGGGAAGGTTTCCTGTACCTCACGGAGGAAGGGCTGGAGGTCAGCAATGTCATTCTGGCTGATTTCCTGCTGGATACGGCGGCAGAGATTCATTGAAAATGGGACAGGATGGACAGTCCTGCAACGGAGGAAAAAGCATGTATAAGGTAAATCATGTCATGAGGCTGGACGGCCCTCAGTTCTATGAGATTTCCGTCTGGAATATGTTCTGCAGGAAGAAAATCCTGACTGCGGTGATCCTGGGCATTTTTGCCTTTGGACTGTTTACGGTAGCAACAGCCATTCCCGCACTGAAAAACGGCAATATCAACGGCTTTATCCTGAATGGCGGCATCGGCCTCGTGGTGGCGATCATGTCTTTCTATCTGATCTGGAACAATGTCAGCAGGCTGAAGCGGACTGCGGCCAATGAGGAGCATCTCGCCAAGACGGAAAAGCACATCAAAATGGATGAGGATCAGATCATCAATTACCGGGCCAGCGTAGGCGAGCAGATTGTCTACAAGTGGGCACAGGTAGAGGGAATGTATGACCGCAAGGGCGAGATCGTGCTCAGCATGAAAGACCGGCAGATCCTGGTGTTAGACAAAGCGCGTCTCTCGGAAGACGAGATTTCTTTCCTGAAAGCGAAGGGCGATGTTCTCCAGCTCTGGAAAAAGGATTTCCCGATGACTGTCTGGTATGTGCTGGCTGCAGCCGCGGTTGTTGCTGCGGTGATTATCGGAGTGGCGGGGTATCTGCGCTGAAAAAGCCACAACTCCGGAAGCGGCGTTTTTGCCATCCCAGGAGTCCGGCTCTGAACGGACGGTTTTCTTAAAAAAGAGATCCTCAGCAAAATGTGAATTACCCGGCGTGTTCTTCTTCTGAAACCGTGAAAAACGTGGATTGCCATCCCTGTAACCTGGAGAAATGCGGATTCTCATCCCTGCAACGTGGAGAAATGCGGATTTCCATCCCTGCAACCTGGAGAAACGTGGATTTCCATCCCTGTAACCTGAAGAAACGTGGATTCCCATCCCTGCAACGTGGAGAAATGTGGATTCCCTTCTCTGACACCGGGAGAAATGCGGATTCTCATCCCTGACACCGGGAAACTGCGGCAGGAAGTCCCTTACGGCCTTGATCGGCCGCAAAGGGATTTCCTGCCGTATTCGTTTGCCGCGGGAGAGGCCGTTTCCTGCCGTGACAGATCCTGGTTCTTGTTTAAAACGCAGTGGTTTTGAGTAAAATATACTGCAAATATTACAATTATTCACAAAAATAAAAAAACGGAAAAAACCTGTTGACATTTAGCGGACAGAGTGATATCTTTATGTTAGCACTCAGAAGGAATGAGTGCTAATAAACCGGAAAGGATGTGAGGGACCGATGCAGCAGCTCGATGACAGGAAATGGAAGATTTTTCATGCCATTATCCGGAACTACCTGGAAACGGGCGAGCCTGTAGGTTCACGCACGATTGCAAAATATACGGACCTGAATTTAAGTTCCGCCACGATCCGGAATGAAATGGCGGATCTGGAGGAAATGGGTCTGATTATCCAGCCGCATACTTCGGCGGGGCGCATCCCTTCTGACAAAGGTTATCGTCTCTATGTAGACCGGATGATGCAGGAGAGCGAAGCGGACGTGAAGGAGATCAACAAAATCCTGATCGACCGTGTTGACCGCCTGGAAACGGTTTTAAAGCAGCTTGCAAAGCTCATTGCGAATAATACCAATTACGCCGCCATGATTTCCGGCCCTCAGTATCAGGGGAATAAGGTAAAGTTCCTGCAGCTTTCCAAGGCTGATGAGGAAAAAATCCTGATGGTGCTGCTGGTAGAGGGAAACATCGCAAAGAGCGCCGTCCTGGATGTTGGAATGCCCGTTACGGAGGAAGAACTGCTGAAGCTCAATGTCATGCTCAACAGTGCACTCGGTGGGCTGACCATTGACCAGATCAATTTAAACCTCATCACCCAGCTGAAAGACGAAGCCGGCGAGCAGAAGCAGCTGGTTGCCGCCGTTCTCGATGCTGTTGCAGATGCCATCCGGTATGACGCATCAACGCCGCAGATCTATACGAGCGGTGCCAATAATATTTTCCAGTATCCGGAGCTGACGGACGGGGAAAATGCGAGAAAGCTGATCTCCACCTTCGAAGAAAAGGAGACACTTGCGAAACTGCTTCAGTCCCCGGACGACAGCAATGATAAAAACGCGATCCAGGTGTACATCGGCGATGAATCACCCGTCAAGGATATGGGCGATTTCAGCGTGATTACAACAAAGTATGACCTCGGTCAGGGCGTTCAGGGTACGGTCGGCGTGATCGGCCCGAAACGCATGGATTACGAAAAGGTTGTCGGAACACTGAAAACCCTGAGGGAGCAGCTGGATGATATTTACAACAGAAAAAAATAGCTCCCGGAAAGGAAGTCGTTAATCAATGAGTATCAAAATAGAAGATGACAGCTCCGTGAACGCGGCCGAGGCTGCCGGAATGGAGCAGGAAGCACCGGAAGAGTGCCTGGAAGCGGAGGATGCTTCGGCTGCCGAAACGGACATGGAAGAGAAAAATGCTTCACAGGAAGCAGAGGCTTCCGATGAGGAAGAGACGGTTTCCGGTGAAGAGGAAATTCCTGAGGCTGAGGAGAAATCCGATGACGCACAGAGCGCGGATACCGGGTCCGAACCTGCACAGGATGCTGAGGGACAGCCGGAAAAGCGCAGGCTCTTCGGCCGGAAGGACCGGAAAGACAAAAAGGACCGGGAAATTGAGGATCTGAAAGGAAAAGTTTCAGAGCTGAGCGACCGTGTCAAGAGGGATCTTGCCGAGTTTGACAATTTCCGCAAGCGGACCGAAAAGGAAAAGGCCGCCATGTTCGACATGGGTGCGAAATCCATGATCGAAAAGATCCTTCCGCTGATCGACAATTTCGAGCGCGGACTTGCGGCAGTCCCGGAGGACCGCAGGGACGATCCTTTTGTGGATGGGATGGACAAGGTCTACCGCCAGATGCTTAAGGATCTCGGCGATGCCGGACTGAAGCCGATTGAAGCCGTCGGCCAGCCCTTCGATCCGAATCTGCACAATGCGGTCATGCATATCGAGGATGAAAACCTGGGCGAGAATGTGGTTGCGCAGGAATTCCAGAAAGGGTATACCTATAAGGGAACCGTGGTGCGTCACTCCATGGTTCAGGTAGCCAATTAAATTTGTAAATCCGAAAAGCGCTTCGGAACCGGGTTTCCGGGATCCTGCAGCGCATGATTATACAGCTAATTTGACTTGAAAGATTTGAAAGACTCATTCCGCAGCCGGAATGGGAGAGGAGGAAAGATTATGAGTAAGATTATCGGTATTGACCTTGGTACAACCAACTCCTGCGTAGCAGTAATGGAAGGCGGAAAGCCGGTCGTTATCACGAACACCGAAGGTGTCCGCACCACACCCAGTGTCGTCGCTTTCTCAAAGAACGGGGAGCGTCTCGTAGGTGAGCCCGCAAAGCGTCAGGCCGTCACCAATTCCGAGAACACCGTTGCTTCCATCAAGAGACATATGGGAACAGACTACAAGGCAACGATCGGCGGAAAGCGCTACACACCGCAGGAAATTTCCGCTATGATTCTTCAGAAGCTGAAAGCCGATGCAGAGGCTTATCTGGGCGAGAAGGTTACGGAAGCGGTTATCACCTGCCCCGCATACTTCAATGATGCTCAGCGTCAGGCAACCAAGGATGCAGGTAAGATCGCAGGCCTTGAGGTCAAGAGAATCATCAACGAGCCCACGGCCGCTGCTCTTGCGTACGGCCTGGACAATGAAAAAGAGCAGAAAATCATGGTATACGACCTTGGCGGCGGTACCTTTGATGTTTCCATTATCGAGATCGGCGACGGCGTTATCGAAGTACTTGCTACCAGCGGCGACAACCGTCTCGGCGGCGATGACTTTGATGCCAGAGTGACAGACTGGATGGTTGATGAGTTCAGAAAGGCCGAGGGCGTAGACCTCTCCAAGGACAAGATGGCCCTTCAGCGTCTGAAGGAAGCTGCCGAGAAGGCCAAGAAAGAGCTTTCCAGCGCCACAACCACAAATATCAACCTGCCCTTTATCACCGCAACGGCCGATGGTCCCAAGCATCTGGACATGACCCTGACAAGAGCAAAGTTTGATGAGCTGACAAGAGACCTCATCGACCGCACGGTCGTCCCGGTGCAGAATGCACTCCGTGATGCAGGAATCAGCGCTTCCGAGCTTTCAAAGGTTCTGCTTGTCGGCGGTTCCACCCGTATGATCTCCGCACAGGAGAAGGTGCGTGAGCTGACAGGCAAGGAGCCCTCCAAGACCCTGAACCCGGATGAGTGCGTGGCAATCGGTGCCTGCATCCAGGGCGGCAAGCTGGCAGGCGACGCCGGCGCAGGGGATATCCTCCTTCTGGATGTTACCCCGCTGTCCCTTTCCATTGAGACGATGGGCGGAATTGCCACACGTCTGATCGAAAGAAATACCACCATCCCGACCAAGAAGAGCCAGATCTTCTCGACCGCGGCGGATAACCAGACAGCGGTGGATATCAATGTCGTACAGGGTGAGAGACAGTTCGCAAGGGATAATAAGTCCCTCGGACAGTTCCGTCTGGACGGAATCCCGCCGGCAAGAAGAGGTGTTCCGCAGATCGAGGTTACCTTTGATATCGATGCAAACGGTATCGTAAACGTATCCGCAAAGGATCTCGGTACCGGTAAGGAGCAGCATATCACCATTACTGCCGGATCCAATATGTCCGATGCCGATATCGAGAAGGCTGTTAAGGAAGCAGCGGAGTTTGAGGCTCAGGATAAAGCCCGCAAGGAAGGCGTGGACGCCCGCAATGAGGCCGACAGCATGGTCTTCCAGACCGAGAACGCCCTCAAGGAAGTCGGAGACAAGCTTGATCCCACTCTGAAGGGACAGGTGGAAGCTGATCTGCAGGCACTGAAGGATGCCATCGGCACCTCCGACATCAACAACATGACTCCTGACCAGGTTGAGAATATCAAGGCAAAGAAGGAAACCCTGATGAGCAGTGCGCAGCAGCTCTTTGCCAAGATGTATGAGCAGAGCCAGCAGGGCGCCGGGCAGGCCGGACCGAATCCGGGTGCACAGAGCGCGGAAAGCAGCATGAACAATGACGACGTGGTTGACGGAGATTATAAAGAAGTATAATTGATCAGATTCTGCAGAGTAAACGCTTTATTCAGTGTTACTTGAAAAACGGACCCCGAAAGGCGGCCACGGCGGTATCCGCGTCCCGGTGTTGATCGGCAGCGGTACCTGAGGCTTTGGGGCATGCGGTTTTTTCTGAGACTGTAGATTGAAAACTCTTGAAGGGAAGGTAAAAGGCCTTCCCTTCGGGAGTTTTCGTTGCGCAGGAACAGGGCAGGCGCAGCAGGAGGAATAACGAATATATGGCGGAAAAAAGAGACTATTATGAGGTCCTCGGCGTTTCAAAAGACGCGGATGAGGCCGCATTGAAACGCGCTTACCGTGAAATTGCAAAAAAATGTCATCCGGATATCGATCCGAGCGAACAGGCGGCCGAGAAATTTAAAGAAGCGTCGGAAGCTTATTCGGTTCTGAGCGATCCCGAGAAGAGAGCCCAGTATGACCGCTTTGGTCATGCCGCTTTTGAACAGGGCGGAGCAGGTGGCGGTTTCGGCGGCTTTGGCGGCTTTAACGCCGGTGATATGGGCGACATCTTCGGCGATATCTTTGGGGATCTTTTCGGAGGCGGCAGAAGCCGCGGCAGAAGAAGCGACGGCCCCATGAAGGGGGCGAATCTTCGCGCTGCCATACGGATCACCTTTGATGAGGCGGTGAAGGGCTGCGAAAAGGAGATGGAGCTGAATCTGAAGGATCTATGCAATACCTGCCATGGAACCGGTGCAAAGCCCGGTACAACGCCGTCAACCTGCCCCAAATGCCAGGGAACCGGACAGGTGGTCTATACGCAGCAGTCCATGTTTGGCATGGTGAGAAATGTCACCACATGTCCGGATTGCCAGGGAAGCGGAAAGATTATCAAAGACAAGTGCCCGGACTGCCGCGGAAACGGTTACGTGACCAGAAGAAAGAAAATCCAGGTTTCCGTGCCGGCCGGTATTGATGACGGTCAGAGCATCCGCATCCGCGGGAAAGGCGAACCTGGGCTCAACGGCGGAGAATGGGGTGATCTGCTGGTAGAGGTGGACGTATCCGAGCATCCGGTCTTTAAACGCCAGGATTACGATGTTTTCTCCACCGTGCCGATTTCCTTTGCGAAGGCGGCTATGGGCGGCCCTGTCCGCATCCAGACGGTAGACGGCGATGTGGAATACGACGTGAAAGCCGGAACGCAGACAGACACGCGCGTAAGGCTGCGCGGCAAAGGGATTCCGAGCCTGCGCAACAGGAATGTCCGTGGCGACCATTATGTCACACTGGTCGTACAGGTTCCGACAAGCCTGAATAAGGAACAGCGGGAGGCGCTTCAGGCTTTTGACGATGCCATGAACGGGAAGAAGCCGGAGGGTGAGAAAAGCGCCTCCGGAACCAGGAAAAAACACTCGCTGAAAGATATTTTTGAAAAAAACTGATTCCCGAATAGTCTGACATGAAAGCGGAAAGAGTCCGTGTACTGAAACGGGCGTTTCCGCTTTTGAGTTGATTTGTTATGTTTAACTTGCTAATCACAAAAAAGTATGATATAGTATTGTAGTTAATGCTTTTTAGATCTTTTGCTACTGTCCAGCCGGAAGCCGGTGTTGTAAAATGCAATGGTGTTCAGGGGTATCATAAGGAGACATATGGCAGCTGAATTTACGCAGGAAATGCTCACAGCACTGGTAAAATTTGCACATGAACATAATAATACCCTGGACTACACGGAAATCAATGATTTTCTGAAGAATGTAGCCCTTGATGCTGAAAAGCTTGAGAATATCTATGAATTTCTGGAACTTCAGAAAATTGACGTCCTGAGGGAGACATCCATTCAGGAGGAATCCGATGAAGAGGGAATGGAAGATGAACTCTTCGAGGAGGAAGAGGAACTGGAAGCGGATCCCTTTGATCCCTCGCTTCTGCCTACGGACGACACGGTAAAGCTGTATCTGAAGGAAATCGGCAGCATACCGATGCTGGGCCCCGAAGAAGAGATCGAGGTTGCCAGGCGCATGAAGGCCGGAGATCCGGATGCGAAGAAACGAATGGTAGAGGGAAACCTCAGGCTGGTGGTCAGTGTCGCAAAAAAGCACATGAATCACGGTCTTTCCCTGCTCGACCTGATTCAGGAAGGCAATATCGGTCTTTTAAAGGCTGCCGAAAAATTTGATGTGGATAAGGGCTTCCGCTTTTCCACATACTCAACCTGGTGGATCCGCCAGGCCATAACAAGGGCTATTGCGGACCAGGCCAGGGTTATCCGTCTTCCGGTCCATCTGATTGAATCCGCAAACCGCCTCAGAAAGGCGCAGCGAAGGCTCATGGAGGAGCTCGGGCGTGAACCCAAGCCCGAAGAGCTTGCCGAGGAGCTGGATATGGATGTGCGCAAGGTCCGGGAGCTGATGCAGGCCTCCAGAGATGCCGCATCCCTTGACGCCGCTGTCGGCGATGAGGACGACACTACCCTCGAGGATTTTGTCGCGGATACGAAAGCGGATTCGCCGGAAGAACGCACCATGCAGATCCTTCTGCGGGAAGAGATCAACAAGCTGCTGGCTGAGCTCAAGGAGCGGGAGCGGGAAGTCATCATCATGCGGTACGGACTGAATGGTGAAAAACCGCAGACGCTGGAGGAAGTCGGAGAGCATTTCCATGTGACAAGGGAGCGTATCCGGCAGATTGAGGCGAAAGCCTTAAAGAGACTCAGCAATCCCATCCGTAGCAGGCGACTTGCAGGCTTTCTGGAAAATGTCGGATAATAAAATG
>CAMOSC010000077.1 GCA_946624325.1 uncultured Clostridia bacterium | reverse complement strand
GCAGCGCGAAAAGCATGCGCTGCGATTGTCGCGGCGTTCGCCGTATGGTAGAAAAGGCCATCACTGTCCCGGGTAAGCTAAAAAACAAGCTTCCCCGGGACAGTGATGGCCTTTTCTACCGCATGGCTCATTGCTTCGCGCAAAAAGAGGGAAGACCCGGTCTTCCCTCTCCGATTATCCTGCGGCTTCAATGATCAGCCGGAGAATGGTCTCGACACCATTGCTTTGGCTGCTGTTTTCCATAGCCTGCCAGTACGCTTCACGCTTTGCCCAGACGGTATCAATGGCTGCACAGAGACTTTCCCGGTTCATCTGTTCCTCCGGAAGGACGAAGGAGAATCCCTGCTTTTCAAATGACTGCGCATTGAGGATCTGATCTCCCCGGCTTGCCGTAAGCGGCAGGGGAACCAGGATATTGGGCTTTTTGAGCGCAAGCAGTTCGCAGATCGCGTTTGCACCCGCCCTGGATAAGACAATATCTGCGGCAGCGAACAGATCCTTGAGCTGCCCGGAGATATATTCGTACTGTACATATCCTTCGCAGGATAGTCCGGAATCCAGATTGCCTTTGCCGCAAAGATGGATCACATGGAATTTCGGAAGGATATCGGGAAGCGCCTCCCGGAGTGCGGCATTGACGGCACGTGAACCGCTGCTGCCGCCCATCATGAGGAGGACGGGCTTGTCATCCTTCAGCTCTGCAAAAGCAAGGCCTGCCTCCCGGCTGCCCTGCAGCAGCTCGCTTCGTATCGGGGATCCGGAAAGAACCGCTTTATCCGCGGGCAGATGCCCAAGGGTTTCCGGGAAATTGCAGCATACCTTCGCGGCATGCGGAATGCAGAGTTTGTTTGCAAGCCCCGGCGTCATATCCGACTCGTGCAGAATAACCGGGATCTTCATGCGCTGGGCAGCCAGAACCACCGGGACGGAGACAAAACCGCCTTTTGAAAACACGACATCCGGCTGGTAGTCTTTTATAATCCGGTAGGCCTCGTTGCAGCCCTTCAGCACACGGAACGGATCAGAGAGGTTTTTTACGCTGAGGTAGCGGCGCAGCTTCCCGGTAGAAATGCCCCTGTAGGCAACGCCCTGATCCTCAATAAGCTTTTTTTCCATTCCTTCATAGGAGCCGACGTAGAGGATTTCGAAACCGGCTTCGCGAAGACCCGGGAGAAGTGCGATATTCGGTGTAACATGTCCGGCAGTTCCGCCGCCGGTCAGAAGTACTTTTTTCATGCCTGTCTCTTTTTCTGCTGTTCTGATTGCAAAGTTATGCGCGGGCTGCCTTCAGCGCCTGCACGAGCTGATCCGGACAGGAGGTGGGCTTCATACCGCATCGGATGCCTTCAAGCCTGCGGATGACCTCATCGACCTTCATGCCTTCACAGAGTGAAGCAACGCCCTGGGTATTGCCGTTGCATCCCCCGATAAATTTAACGGATTTTATGGTATCCCCGTCTAATTCCAGCTGAATCTGGCGGGCGCAGACACCTTTCGGGATATAGGTTGCAGTCATAAAAACCTCCTTGGTTGTTGATTTCGGAAGCGGCATGCACCGCTTTTCTATAATACCACAAGTCACTTCTCTTTGTCCATGACATTATGCCCCAAAAGCGCTTGAAAGAATGGGTTTTTTGGTATATTATAGAAGAGATCAGAACATATTACACAGCTGTTTTGCCCTTCGAACCGAAATTTGACGCTGACTGCTCAGAATCAGGTGCAAATCCGTGAGAAATCATGGATTCAGCCGGCTGCCCCATGATTTCTCACGGATTTGTCATCCGGCGGGCATGCCGCAGCTTCGGGAAATGCACTTTTCGCCATTTCCGGAGCCTGGCTCTGAGCCAATGTCATTTACTTAAGCAGCCTTCCTGTCTGAAGGCATGATGGAAACGGCGTTGGCTCAGAATGGAGCTATTTAGTTACTGACGCAGGCTCTGAACAGGTACATTTGCCGTATCAATAATTTCCGGATCGGAACAAAACGGAAGCCAAGGCGCTGCTGAGTCCTGACGGTTGCAGCAGCAGGAGGATGGATTGTATGGAGAAAGTAACGTTTGACTATTCAAAAACAGGGTCTTTTATTTCAGCCGAAGAAGTGGAAAACATGAAGAAGCTTGTGCTGGACGCGAAGGATCTGCTCCTGTCCAGAGAAGGTGCGGGGAATGATTTCCTGGGCTGGATTGACCTTCCGGTTGACTATGACCATGAGGAGTTCGCGAGAATCAAGGAAGCAGCTGCGAAGATCCGCAAGGACTCGGACGTCCTTCTTGTCATCGGGATCGGCGGTTCCTATCTGGGAGCCAGAGCCGCAAACGAATTCCTGAACCACAGTTTTTACAACAACCTGCCGAAGGAAGAGCGAAAAGGCCCGGAAATCTATTATGTAGGCAACAGCATCAGCTCAACCTACCTCAAAGATCTGTCAGATCTTCTTAAAGGAAAGGATTTCTCCATCAACGTTATTTCCAAATCGGGAACAACCACTGAACCGGCCATTGCCTTCCGTGTTTTCAGAAAGCTTCTTGTGGAGAAATACGGCAGAGAAGAAGCTGCGAAGAGAATCTATGCAACCACCGACAAGGCTAAAGGCGCCCTGAAGAAGCTTGCCGATGAGGAAGGCTTCGCAACCTTTGTTGTTCCGGATAACGTGGGCGGACGTTTTTCCGTCCTGACTGCCGTAGGCCTTCTGCCGATAGCCGCAAGCGGTGCTGATATTGATGCCCTGATGGCCGGCGCCGCAAGCGCACGTGAGAATGCCCTGAATGCGCCTTTTGAGGAAAATGACGCGCTCAAGTATGCGGCTATACGCAATATTCTTCTGCGGAAGGGCAAGAGCATCGAGATTACGGCTAATTATGAGCCTTCGCTGCATTATGTGTCAGAATGGTGGAAACAGCTGTACGGCGAATCCGAGGGCAAGGATCAGAAGGGTATTTTCCCGGCCAGCGTTGACCTGACGACCGACCTTCACTCCATGGGACAGTTTATCCAGGACGGTGCACGTATTCTGTTTGAGACGGTTCTGAATGTGGAGACCTCCCGCGAATCGGTTGTCCTCGAATCCGAGGAAACGGATCTGGACGGACTGAATTACCTCTCCGGGAAGACCATGGATTTTGTCAATAAATGCGCCATGAAGGGAACGCTGCTGGCACATACGGACGGCCAGGTTCCGAATCTCACCGTCAACATTCCCGCACAGGATGCCTTCAGCCTCGGACAGCTTTTCTATTTCTATGAGTTTGCCTGCGGTGTTTCAGGGTATCTGCTTGGTGTAAATCCCTTTAACCAGCCGGGCGTGGAAAGCTATAAAAAGAATATGTTTATTCTGCTTGGAAAACCTGGATATGAATCGGAGCGGGAGGCACTTCTTGCCCGTCTGTAAGCTTACCCTTCTTCAATCACCTGGATTTCGAGGTAGTCAAAGTCAATGGCTTCCATGAAGGAATCCTGCGTGAAGCGGGTTTTGGCATTCCGCCTGAAATCCCTGATGTTTGAATCGAGCCAGATGGGTACGGGCAGGTCAAAGACATGCGCTATGTCATCCAGCGCGGCAAGCACCTTATGGGTGCGGGTTTCCTGCGGATTGTCAATAACTGCCACATAATCATGCAGCAGGTGATTGTCGGTAATGATTTTTCCCCAGAGACGAAACATGTATTTCTCCTTTCTGTATCCGCTGCTGTTCCCGGGGCAATGCTCCGGTTTCCGGCTTGCTGCGGGAGATAAAAATTCTTGTAACTGTTCAGAGCCAGACTCCAGAAATGGCAAAAAGCAGCCATTTCTGGAGTTGTGGCGTGCTCGCCAGATGCAAATCCATGAGAAATCATGGATTTCAACCAGCTGAATCCATGATTTCTCATGGATTTGCGCCTGGCTCTGAACAGTTACAAATTCTTCCGAAGTCAGGCAGGTTTTAAGGGAGCAGCCGCGGGTCAGATACCAGTATACGGAAAAAACGCTGAAAAGTAAAGCGTCAGCCGGAAAGCAAAGCATGCCGGAAAGTAAAGCGTCAGCCGGAAAGCAAAGCATGCTGCAGCATTTTCCGGGAAGTCTGAGAGAACGGAGGTATGGATATGGCAGACAACAGGGATCAGTTTTTTTATGATCCGGAAGAAGAATCCAAAGTAGCCGACTCCGCGGAAAGTGCGGAGGAGATTTCCGGTCAGGCCGAAAGCCTGGAAGCGGCGGCAGAGGAAACGGCAGATACACTGCAGGAAGCGGCGGACCAGGCTGAAGAAATCGGGCAGGAAGCAGCACGCGCGGCAGATGATATCCCTGAGCTTGTTTTCGGCGCTCAGGATCCGGAAATTGTATCCGGGCAGAATGAAGGCGCGGATGACATTACTTTCCCGGAGGAAAGTACATTTTCTGTTGCGGAGGATCCGTCCGGTATGGCCGAGCAGGCTTCGGGCGGTGAAGAAAGCATTGCCAGTGAGGCGCTTTCTTTTGTGCAGGCAGCTGCCAGGCTGCTGGCGCGCCGCAATGAACTGAAAACCGACCGGGATTCCCTTGAAGGGGAGAAGGAGCAGGCAGTCAGAGCTGTGGCAAGTCTGGAGGAATCCATTGAGGCTGCCGTGTCAGAGCGCAGCAGAGTCCGCCGGGAAGCCGTTTCTTCCGGCTTTGACGAACGGGTTTCGGAGTGCCGTGCCGAGATAAGCGGTAAACAGGAAGAACGCAAAAAGGCAAAGGCCGACGGGATTGAGCAGAAGATCATTGAGGTGAATGAACCGCTCGCGCAGGAAACTGCAGAGTTAAAGGAGCAGCTCACGCATCTTTATAAAGACAATAAAATCAGCGCCCTCGTCCGGAATCCGATTGTCTCCTCCCTCTATTTCCCGAAGGGACTGACAGACTGGCTTCTGATCGGCGCCGCATGCGTCGTCCTGTTCTTCTGCGTCCCGTTCCTGTTCTGCTCCCTGCTGCAGGGTCATCCCTTCAGCCTGAGCATCGTACTGTTTATATACATCATGGCTGCAGGCGGTCTGTACCTCTTCCTCCTGAACCATCAGATGCTTCCGAAGAAGGATGCGCTGGAAAAAGGCGTTGAGCTGAAGAAGCATGTAAAAGCGAACACAAAGCAGATGAATGCTGCCGCGGAGGAAATCCGCAGAGCACAGGATGAAACCGGTCTTGGCCTTGAAGTTTTTGATGAGGCTATATCCGGGATCGAAAGCAGGATTACCGGCATCGAGGAGGAGCGCAGGGCGGCTATCGACGAGTTTGAGGCCACCGTCCCCGGGCAGATCCTTGAGGAGGTCACGGAAGAGAACCGTGCCGCACGGGAAGAACTGGAAGAGCAGGAGAGGCAGCTGGAAGAACGCATCGGACGTACCGCGGAGGAGATTGACGGAATCAGCGGAGAACTGAAGGAAATCTATGAGCCGGTCCTTGGCGGGGAACTGCTTGAGGAAGGAGATTTGTCCGGGCTTGAACAGTTCTGCCGTGAGAATCCGGCGGTTTCGCTGAATCAGGCGGTTGAGAGCTATAAGACCAGCAGATAAGGGAACAGTAACAGGTGACTATAGATCCGGGAAGCGCGGGCTTATGCTTTTCCTGAATCTGTTCCCTGTAAAGCAGGGAAAGGAGCGTGTGTGGCAGAATACAGAACACCGAGGGAAAAGAGCAAAGAGAACCTGCGCAGGCAGATCATAGAAGGGAAAAACAGGTCCTTTTCTCTGCCGGCAGTGTTTACCGGAGTTCGCAGACCGGCGCTTATCGTGATCTTATCCCTGGCTGCAGCGGCGCTCCTGATTGCCGGCTGCATTTACCTGTTCCGGAGAAACCGGGTATATACCACGTATGACGTTGTCTGGAGCACGGGAGACCGGCATTCACGGACGACGGATTACCAGGCATTTGCAAATGGCGTCGCGGCGGCCGGAAGGGATGGCATTACCTGCTATAATCACTCCGGCGAGCTGCTCTGGACCGTACCCTATACGATGGAGAAGCCGGTCATGGTTTCCTCCGGCAGGTATCTGCTCCTCTATGACCGCCAGGGTCAATCTATGAAAATCTGTGATGAAAACGGGCTGACGGGAGAAGTGATTACAAGCTATCCCGTGACGAAGGCCTGTATATCACAGGCGGGCGTAGTCGCCGCCGTTCTGGAAGATGCAAGGAACTGTTATATATGCTACTATGACAGAAACGGCAGGCAGCTTGACATAGAAATTACGGCGCCCATGTCGGTAAGCGGCTATCCTCTGGATATTGCCATCTCGCCGGACGGGCAGCAGCTTGCGGTAAGCTATTATTATGTGGAGTCCGGAAGCGGCAGATGCCGGCTTGATTTCTACGATTTCAAAAATGCAAAGGAGCGCGAAAACCGGATCATCGCAGAGTTTACCTATGATGAGCAGCAGGAGTTCATTCCCTATGTGGCATATCTGACAAACGGCTGTGCTGTGGCCGTGGGAGACAGAACGGTCCGCTTTTTTGAAATTGATTCCTCTACCGGGATCCCGTCGGAAAAGCAGACGGCTGTCAGTGACAGCATAGCGGTTGTATTCCATGATGAAAAGCATCTGTGCGTGCTCACGGATGAACATGGGAGGCAGAACCTGCTTGTGTATGACAGAGATGGGGCACAAAAGGCGGCAGCCGTGCAGGATTCCGTATTCGGCAGTTATGCGCTTGTCGGGGAACAGATCCTGATGTACGGGAGTGCGCGCTGCCGTATTGCGGATTTCTCGGGGAGGATTCGCCTTGATATGGATTTTGAGAATCCGATCCGGGGTATTGCCGCGGCGAACGGCATACGGTCCTTATATCTTGCTTCGGGCGACCAGCTTCAGCTGATTACGCTGAAATAGAAATATGGAGGTTCTATTTTATGAATACTATTGATAACATGTCAGTCAATGCCATCCGCGTTCTGGCTGCCGATGCCGTGCAGAAAGCAAATTCCGGTCATCCGGGCCTGCCGCTGGGCTGTGCCGCAATCGGATATGAACTGTGGGCAAGACATATGAAGCATAATCCGCGTAATCCCGAATGGCCCGACCGTGACCGGTTTGTGCTGTCCGGAGGACATGGTTCCACACTCCTCTACTCGCTCCTGCATCTTTTCGGCTACGGCAATCTGTCTGTGGAAGATTTAAAGCAGTTCCGCCAGTGGGGGTCCCTGACTCCGGGACATCCGGAATACCGTCACACCGCCGGCGTGGAAGCTACTACCGGACCGCTGGGTCAGGGTATGGCCATGGCAGTGGGTATGGCAATGGCTGAGGCGCACATGGCTTCCATTTTCAACCGCGAAGGTTATCCCGTGGTGGATCATTACACTTACGCGCTGGGCGGCGACGGCTGCATGATGGAGGGAATCTCCTCTGAAGCGTTCTCCCTTGCGGGTACACTGGGCCTTTCCAAGCTGATCATTTTCTATGACTCCAACCGCATTTCCATTGAGGGTTCCACAGATATTGCCTTTACCGAGGATGTGCAGAAGCGGATGGAAGCCTTCGGGTTCCAGATTCTCACCGTTGAGGACGGTAATAACCTGGAGGAGATCGGAGCGGCAATTGAAGCCGCGAAGGCCGATAAGGAACGCCCGTCCTTTATCACGGTAAAAACGCTGATCGGGTATGGCTGCCCGGCAAAAATGGGAACGGAAAAGGCACACGGCGAACCCCTGGGTGAGGACAATGTCCTTGCAATGAAGGAATTCCTGCAGTGGCCGTCCAAAGAGCCTTTCTTTGTACCGGAAGAGGTATATGCCAACTACCGTGCCATTACCGAGTCGCTCGGCGCAGCTGAGGAGAAGTGGAATGCCCTCTTTGCGGATTATTCCGCAAAATATCCGGAACTGAAGGCGCTCTGGGATCAGTACCACGATGAATCCGCTGCCGAAAAGCTGCTGGATACCGAGGCGTTCTGGCAGACAGAGGACAAGGCGGAAGCGACCCGCGTTCTTTCCGGCCAGGTGATCAACCGCATGAAGGATGTCCTCCCGAACCTGATCGGCGGAGCGGCGGATCTTGCTCCCTCCACGAAGACCAATATGAGCGGAGCCGGTGATTTCTCCAGAGATCACTATGAGGGACGCAACCTGCATTTCGGCGTGCGTGAGCAGGCAATGACGGCAATCGGCAACGGTCTGATGCTGCACGGCGGACTGAAGGCTTTTGTATCGACCTTTTTTGTATTCTCGGACTACACCAAGCCCATGGCCCGTCTCTCCGCGATTATGGGTCTGCCGCTTACCTTCGTGTTTACCCATGACAGTATCGGTGTGGGCGAGGATGGCCCCACACATGAGCCGATTGAGCAGCTGGCCCAGTTCAGAGCCATGCCCAATTTCCATATTTTCCGTCCTGCTGACGCCACGGAGACAGCGGCTGCCTGGTTCTCCGCTATGACTTCGAAACGGACACCCACCGCGCTGGCCCTGACGCGCCAGAAGCTTCCGAAGCTTTCCGGTTCCTCAAAGGAAGCCCTGAAGGGTGCTTATATTCTTGAGGATTCCGCGAAGGAAACACCGGATGCCATTATAATCGCCTCCGGATCCGAGGTTTCCCTTGCGGTGGATGCGAAGAAGGCACTGGCTGAGGAAGGAATTGATGTACGCGTGGTTTCCATGCCCTGCGCGGATATTTTTGAAGAACAGCCGCTCGCTTACAGGGAGGCTGTGCTTCCGAAGGCTGTCCGGAAGAGGGTTGTGGTGGAAGCGCTTTCCACCTTCGGTCTTGACCGCTATGCCGGCCTTGACGGAACCGTGATCGGCATGAAGAGCTTTGGTGCGTCGGCACCTTACAGCAAACTGTTCCCGTATTATGGCTTCACGGCAGACAACATTGCCGGGAAGGTAAAGGATCTGTTTGCGCCGCAGGCTTAACTCAGTACTTTTATACCACAGGGCATCCTTACGGGTGCCCTGTGACATCATTCCGGAGGAGACGCAGATGGGCTTTACGAATCCGTTCAGACTAAGAAGATCCAAAATGTCGGTACTGGCAGCGGCTGTCTTGTTTGCTGCTTTTCTGATCCCCGCGGTAAAGGAAGTGCCAGCTCAAGCGGCTTCCGGCACATCCACGGTTCTGGTTTACATGATAGGCTCCAATCTGGAAAGCGAAAGCGCGGCCGGTACGGCCGATCTGGTTGAGATGATCAATGCAAAACCCGGATCGAGCATCAATATTCTGGTTGAGACGGGCGGCGCGAAGAAATGGCAGAACAATATCGTTTCCGCAAACAAGCTGGAACGCTATAAGGTCGGCGCGAACGGAGTAGCCCGTCTGGAACAGCTGCCTTTACGGTCTATGGCTGATTCGGATACACTGGCTGATTTTATCAGCTGGGGCGTAAAGAACTATCCGGCGGACCGCTACGAACTGATCCTGTGGGATCACGGCGGCGGAACGGTTTCCGGGTACGGCTACGATGAGCTTTATCCAAACGGCATGCTTACCATTTCCGGCCTGCAGAAAGCACTGGAAAAAGCAGGCTGTCATTTTGATATTGTCGCGTTTGATGCCTGCCTGATGGGAACCATTGAAGTGGCCCAGATGCTTACGGACTATGCGGACTACATGATTGCTTCGGAGGAACTGGAGCCGGGAGCCGGATACTATTATACCGGCTGGCTTTCCCTTTTATCCAAATACCCTTCTGTTGATTCGGTTACGCTCGGCAGGCAGCTGATTGATGATTTCGCGGCGGTTTACAACAGTGCCCGCAAGGTTACGTACACACTTTCCATGATTGATCTGTCCGGGATTGATGCGGTCAGCAGGGCCCTTGGAAGCTTCATGGACAACTCGCTCCTGATGCTTGACAATAAGGCGTTTTCCACACTTTCCATGGCACGTTCCGAGGCAAGGGATTTTGGAAACGGGAAATACGAGCAGATTGATATCGTGGATTATGCGGCAAAGGTGGAGGGCCTGGACAGCAGGGCAGTTGCCCGCGCGGTATCCGACTGCGTGGCTTATCAGCGGACAAACCTGAAGGGCGCCAACGGACTGGCCATGTACTATCCCTATAAGTATCTCGGCGCCTATGACGCCGTCTGGAGCGACCTGAATACAGCCGGAATCAACGAGAGCTACGGCGGATATTTTGATAAATTTGCCAGCATCATGAGCGGCGGTATTGTCACAACCAGCACCAACTACGCGCTTCCCGACGATGAGGAAGACGAGTGGGTAGCCTCTTCTTTTGAATGGTACGATGAAGGCGCGGTCGAGACCTATACGGATTATTATTCCCAGAACTCTTTTACCATGCCGAAGGTTATTGAAAAGAACGGCAGTTATGTGCTGCCGCTTACACAGGCGGACTGGGACCTGCTGACATATATCGAACAGTGGGTGTATATGGATGACGGAGAGGGATATGTGGATCTCGGCGCTGACAACTACTATCAGACGGATGAGGATAATGCCCTGATCGTGGATTATGATTACATGTGGGTGGCGCTCAACGATCAGATCGTTCCTTTCTACACGCAGGTGGAGAATTATGATGATCCGGACGACTGGTACACCTACGGCTATACCACCGCGGAACTCAACGGCAGGGATCTCATAGAGATCGTGATCCAGTGGGACAGTGCGGAACCGGATGGCTATGTATGCGGCTGGCGCTACGCGGACAAGGGGCTCGGCCAGCAGGCTGCGAAGGGACTGTTTGATTTTAAAAAGAATGACCAGATCGAGTTTGTCTGCAATTATTACAATTACGACGGGAGCTTTGAGGGTCAATACTATTGGTCGGAGCCCGTTGTAATCGGAAACGGCGGGGTCAACGACCTGAGCGTAAGCTATAAGGATATCGGCAAGGTCAATACGCTTATCAGCTACCTGCTGGTGGATATTTATCAGAATTCATATCAGACGCCGGAGGTGGCGCTGGGATTCTGAGAAAGAAATCGTGTGTTACGGTTCAGAGCCGGACGGCAGTCACAGGAAAATCATGGATTCCGCTGCCGGAAATCTGAGATGATCGTTTGATTGTCATACGGCGGGCACGCCATAACTCAGGAAATGTTTTTTATCATTTCCTGAGTCTGGCCCCGTACGGTATAGGAATGGATTTTTACCGGCTGCAGGACTGAAAGCTGATTGCCGTAAAAAAGGAGGAGCATCCGAAACTGTTTCAGTTTCGGATGCTCCTCCTTATTACGGGAAACCGTCTTGGAGAATCATGCCCCGGTATTTGTTTCACCGGATTAATGCTTTTTCAGATCCTTGCCGTTTTCATAATCTTCAACAACAAACTCATAGTCGTTGCCGGGCAGGATGGCGTTCAGGGCAATGCCTGCGATGGCTGCAACCGCAAGGGCGGTCAGCGTGATCTGTGCCGAGCCGATGCTGAAGCTGATTCCGCCGGTAAGACCGAGAGCGCATACCAGGATGACGGCGGTAATGATCAGGTTGCGGCTCTTGGTGAAATCCACCTGGTTTTCAACCACGTTGCGGACACCCACGCCGGAGATCATTCCGTAGAGAATGAAGGAAATACCACCGATAATTGCGGTGGGCAGCAGATTGATGGCGGCTGCGATCTTCGGTGAGAAGGAAAGCAGGATCGCGATAACGGCTGCAATGCGGACGACCTTCGGGTCATAAACCTTGGTCAGGGCAAGCACGCCGGTATTCTCTCCGTAGGTGGTATTGGCAGGTCCGCCGAAGAGGGCGGACATGGAAGTTGCAAGTCCGTCGCCGACGAGTGTCTTTTTCAGGCCCGGATCCGCAAGGAAGTTATGACCGGTGGTAGCGCTGACAGCGGAGATATCGCCGATGTGCTCCATCATGGAAGCAAGGGAGATTGGTACGATGGCGACGATGGCGCTGACGGCAAGGGAAGCGCTCTTAATGTTCCCGAAAACCATGCCTTCCTTATAAACGGGAAGACCGAACCACGCGGCATCCTTCAGTCCCTGGAGTTTATCCGCCGAGAACAGCTGGAAGGAAGCATTTCCGCCGATGGCAATCACGTTTGCACCGTCGATTTCAATGGTTTTTCCGAAAAGGGAAAGAATAACGGCACATACGACAGACACGACAACACCGAGAAGAATGGGCACGATTTTGGTCATGCCTTTGCCCCAGATATTGAAGAAGATGACCGTGCACAGCGCGATCAGGGCAAGCAGCCAGTTGGTGCTGCAGTTTGCCACGGCGCTTCCCGCAAGGCTCAAACCAATCGCGATAATGATCGGACCGGTAACGACCGGAGGGAAGAAACGCATGACCCTGCGCACATCAAAGGCAGAGAAAAAGCCCGCGAGAATCAGGTACATAAGACCTGCAACCGCCACACCAAGACAGGCGTAGGGCAGCATTTGGGCTGCGGTCTGACCTTCCTGGGCAAGCGACGTCACGGCTGCGTAACCGCCGAGAAAAGCAAAGGAGGAACCGAGGAAAATGGGTACCTTCCTGCCGGTGATCAGGTGGAACAGGAGTGTTCCGAGACCGGCCATAAGCAGTGTCGTCTGCATATTGAGCCCGGTAATGAGCGGAACAAGAACTGTGGCGCCGAACATGGCAAAGGTGTGCTGAACTCCGAGAATCAGCATTCTCCCGATGCCGAGTGTTCTGGCGTCATCAATGCCTGTACTTCCAAAGCGGACATTGTCATTGGATGCCATACTAAACCCTCCCATATGTAGTTGTTAAATGCTGCATTCGACAGCAAAAATGCGTCAGGTTCCGACGCACTGCACCTATCATAGAGAGATTGACCGGGTTTGTCAAGGCTTTTTTGGAGATTCCGATCCGGTAAAGAACACTGCTTTGGGCTTCGTTTCCGCACAGGCTGTGAGGCAGGACCATCCCACAGCCTGACGTATAACCCGGCTCTGAACGG
>CAMOSC010000076.1 GCA_946624325.1 uncultured Clostridia bacterium | reverse complement strand
AGAATTCATTCCTGCCCGGGGATTTCCTTCTGGCATGAAGGCATTCCGGCATTCCATGCGCGTATTCCGCCGGCTTCGGATGCCGCGGGAGCCGCCTCGGCGGCGGAGGAGAGCGCGGGAGTTCCTTTTCCCGAACGGCAAAATTTGCTGTTTGGCTGTACATTTCCGCTGATCTGCGGTATAATGCTGTAATCCCGGCTTTCCGGACCGGGCAGGTATGACGAAGAAGGAATGCGTGCATTGCCGGAGTAAAGATCCTTCTGCCGTCAGCCGGGATTACGAAACAGCACCAAATATAGGAGTTACTGTTCAGAGCCATACTCCGGAAATGGCAAAGAACGCACTTCCGGAGTTGTGGCGTGCTCGTCAGATGACAATCCCAGGCGAAATCCTATTTTCAGCCGGCTGAATCCATGATTTCGCACGGATTTGCGCCTGGCTCTGAACAGCATAATTTTAAGGATATAAAATATGGCTATTGATTACAGAAAACAGGTGACCATGGATTCTTCCGGTTTTGTGCTGCTCTCGGATTATGTTCCGGGCATCATCCAGGAGATCCGTTACTTTTCCACCTATAACTTTATCGGGGACCGCATAGACGGTTACGAGGAGCCCTGCGCGGTGCTGACGAAAAAGGCGGCCAGGGCCCTGAAGGATGTCAGCAATGAGATGAATGTGCAGGGCTACCGTCTGAAGATCTTCGACGCATACCGGCCTGCCAAGGCCGTCAGGCACTTTGTGCTGTGGGGCATTGAGGATCTCGACCTGCGCATGAAGCCCTTTTTCTACCCGGAACTGGAGAAGCAGGAGCTCTTCAGAAGAGGCTACATCGCCAGCCAGTCCAGCCACAGCCGGGGCAGTGCGGTGGATCTGACGTTGTTTGACATGCGGACCGGTAAGGAACTGGACATGGGCAGCCCCTTCGACCTCTTCAGCGAGGTATCCCACCCGGATTACACGGGCATCACGCAGGAGCAGTATGAAAACCGCATGCTGCTGCAGCGGGTGATGGTGCGAAACGGCTTTGCGCCGATAGACTGCGAGTGGTGGCATTTCTGCCTGGCGGATGAACCGTACCCGGAGACGTATTTCGAGTTCCCGGTTTCGTCGGATTATCTGTAACGCAATCCGGCGAGCACGCCACAACTCCGGAAATGGCTGTTTTTTGCCGTTTCCGGAGTCTGGTTCTGAACAGTTGCGTTATTTATTTGAGAACCGGGCGGAGGTCCCTCATGAGGAGTGAAGTGCTGCGCATCTGCGGGCGCATCCCGGGCTGTTTTTTTGCAAGCCGGTTCAAGAACCGGGATTTATGGAGATGAATATGAAAAATCCAAACAGATACATGGAATACGCGGTTGAATATGCCTGTGCGCTGCTGGCGATAGACAGTCCGACCGGATACACAAAGGAGGCGGCAGATTATGTCCTGGACGCCTTTGAGAAGCTTGGAATCCCCGCACGGCGCACGGTAAAGGGCGGTATTCTCGCGGATCTGGGCGGACAGGATGACCGGGACGCCCTGTTCCTGGAGGCGCACATCGATACGCTGGGCGGGATGGTCTCCGAGATCCTCGGCAGCGGAAGGCTGCGCATCGTGCCGTTGGGCGGCCTCCCGGCCCCGGTGGTGGAGACGGAAAACTGCCGTGTCGTCACGAAGTTCTCGGGCGTTTACGGGGGAACCTTCCAGCTGGAAAACGCCTCCCTCCATGTGAACGGACAGCTGCGGGAAACCGTGCGCACCTATGAGAACATGGAAGTGGTGCTGGATGAGAACGTCCGCTCGAAGGAGGATGTGGAGAAGCTCGGGATCGGCGTGGGCGATATCGTCTGCTTTGACCCGAGGACGGTCGTGACGGAGAGCGGCTATATCAAGAGCCGTTTCTTAGATGATAAGCTGAGCGCGGGCATCCTCTTAGGCTTTGCGAGATATCTGAAGGAGGAAAACATAACCCCCTCCCGCAGGCTGTATGTGCATATGACCATCTATGAGGAAGTCGGGCACGGCGGTTCCGCTTCGGTGCCGGAGGGCGTGACGGAGGTGCTGAGCGTGGACATGGGCTGCGTAGGCAAGGGGCTGCAGTGCACGGAGCATCAGGTTTCCATCTGTGCGAAGGACAGTGGAGGCCCCTATTCCTACGATTTCGTCAGGAAGCTCATCGAGGCGGCCCGCCGCGAAGGCGCGGATTATGCGGTGGATATCTATCCGCATTACGGCTCCGACGCGGAGGCAACCCTCCGGGCGGGGTATGACGTGCGCCATGGTCTGATCGGTCCCGGCGTGTATGCATCCCACGGATATGAGCGCAGCCATAAGGACGGCGTGGAAGCCACGCTGAAGGTGCTTGCGGGGTACTGCCTGTAAGAAGCCCGGGAGGGAGCGGTATTGAGACATACCCGGAGGAAAGCCGCCGGCGGGGAATGCCCCGCAGCGGCATACAGGCGGGGAAACAGGAAGGCCGGGCCCTGTCTGGATGATACCCACAGGGCTTGCCCGGTTTTGGAGGATATACAGATGATCAGAAGAGCAGAGAACAGAGATATTCCGGATGTGTTAAAGCTTCTGGTGCAGGTATGCATGGTGCATCACAACGGCCGTCCGGACCTCTTCAAGGGGCCGGCGACAAAATATACGGACGAACAGCTGAAAGAGATTTTCGCGGATGATTCGCGGCCCGTGTTTGTTCTCACGGATGAGGCGGACGAACACGTGCTCGGATATGCCTTCTGCATATTCCAGCAGCATGTTAATGACAACATCCTCACGGATATCAGAACCCTTTATATCGACGATCTCTGCGTGGACGAGGAGCAGCGCGGCAGGCATATCGGAAAACAGCTCTATGACCATGTGCTGGCGTTCGCGCGTACCGCCGGCTGCTACAATGTGACGCTGAATGTCTGGGCTTCCAACGAGAGCGCAAAGAAATTTTACGAGCACTGCGGCCTGGTGCCTCAGAAATACGGGATGGAGACCATTCTGTAATTGTTCAGGGGCAGACGGATAATCGCGGGGAACCGCTTTTGACGGGCAAATCATATATGGAAAACGAACAGAATAAAACACAGTCGGACTCACAGGGCAGACCGGCGGCTTCAAAAGCTGCCCTTTTGCGCCAGATATTTCTCAGCATGCTGGTGATCAGCGGCTTTACCTTCGGGGGAGGCTTTGTGATTGTATCCCTGATGAAGAAGAAGTTCGTGGATGAACTGCACTGGATCGATGAGCCGGAGATGCTGGACCTGGTAGCCCTGGCACAGTCCTCCCCGGGCTCCATCGCCGTGAACGCGGCCATCCTTGTGGGATGGCGCGTGTGCGGTACGGCGGGCATGGCGGTGGCGGTGCTCGGGACCATCATTCCGCCGCTTGTGATTTTATCGGTCATCTCGCTGATTTACGAGGCTTTTGCGTCGAACCGCTACGTCGCCCTGTTTTTAAAGGGCATGCAGGCCGGCGTGGCGGCCGTCATCATCGATGTGGTGGCAGGGCTCGGATCCAAGGTGCTCCGGGAAAAATCGCCGCTGCACATCGGTATGATGGCGGCAGCCTTTATTGCGGTATTTTTCTTTAAGGTGAATGTGATCCATGTGATCCTTGCGGCGCTGGCACTCGGGGTGGCGCTGGCGTTTATCCGGAAAAAAGAAAACTTCGTTTCGTAGGAGAGAAAATCTTGATTTACTGGCAGCTTTTTATAAGCTTTCTTCAGGTGGGCCTGTTCAGCATCGGCGGCGGCTATGCTTCCCTGCCGATCATCCAGAGCCGGATCGTGGAGCAGCACGGATGGCTGGATATGGCGGAATTCACGGACCTCATCACCATTGCGGAGATGACGCCGGGGCCTATAGCCCTCAATGCCGCTACCTTTGTGGGAACGCGCATCGGAGGCCTTCCGGGCGCGCTTGCGGCCACTTTCGGCTGTATTTTTCCCGCGCTGATCCTGGTATCGCTGCTGGCATTTGTCTATTACCGCTACAAAAAACTGACCGTGGTCCAGAGTGTGCTGGGGAGCCTGCGGCCGGTGGTGGTGGCCCTTATCGCCTCGGCAGGTCTCGGCATTATGCTTTCCGTGGCATTCGGGGGCCGTGCGTATGCCCCCGAAAACCTGGATATTGCCGGTGTTGTCCTGTTTGTCCTGGCCCTTGCGGCGCTGCGGAAGCTGAAGACCAATCCCATTCTGACCATGGCCGCCTGCGGGGCGGTATATGCGGCGGTGCATCTTATTGTGCCGTAAACGGGAATATATCGTAAAGGCATTATTGAATGCGTGTAACTGTTTAGCGGCTGGCGCAAATCTGTGTGAAATCATGGGTTCAGCCGGCTGAAATCCATGATTTTCACAGAATTTTCATCTGGCGGGCATGATGATCCGGGGATTCGACGCGGCCGTAGCCGGCATGAAGGTGGGAGAGACGGTGAATATCCACCTCATGCCCTCGGAGGCTTACGGCGAGCACGATCCGCAGGCCGTTTTTACGGTTGCGATTGCCCAGATGCCCGGCGCGGAAAATGTTTCCGCAGGGCAGACCGTTTACCTGCAGAATATGTACGGGCAGCCCGTGCCGGTTAAGGTTGCGGCAAAAGATGAAGAGACCGTTACCTTTGACGCCAATCATGAAATGGCCGGTAAGGAGCTGAATTTCCTGATCGAGCTGGTTGAAGTAAAGTAACCCGCATGCCTTGCGGCGCAGTGCAGCAGCTCCGGAAGAAAACCCGTGGCCCGGATACCTGTGTTTTGAGAGGAGAAGAATGAATACACAGATCGACAGCAAACAGTTTTACCGGCGCCTGGCTTCCCTGGCGCTGCCCATTGCCTTTCAGAGCCTGATGCTGGCTTCCGTGGCAGCCGGAGACGCGCTGATGCTCGGGCGGATTGCCCAGGAGGAGATGACGGCGGTCTCGCTGGCGACCCAGATCCAGTTCGTACAGAATATGTTCATTATGGCTGTAACCGCTGCCGGTTCCATCCTTGGCGCCCAGTATTTTGGTAAGGGAGACCGGGAGACTGTCAGAAAGCTTTTCAACCTGATCCTGCGCTTCTCCGGTATGATCTCCCTGCTGTTCTTTGCGGCCTGCGAGCTGGTTCCCGGAGCCCTGATGCACATTTTTACGCATGACGAGCCGCTGATCGTCATCGGGAGCGCCTATCTTCGGATCGCGGGGTGGTCGTATCTTCTGACCGGCGTTTCCCAGTGCTATCTGACCATGATGAAGGTGACAGATCATGTTGAGGCATCCGCTGCAATCAGCACGACTGCCGTCGTGGGCAATATCGTGCTGAATGCGGTCTTTATTTTCGGACTTTTCGGTCTGCCGGCAATGAATGCCCGCGGCGCTGCGCTGGCAACGACTCTGGCCCGCTTTATTGAGCTTGCTCTCTGTGTGTGGTTTTCGAGAGGGGAACGTTATGTACGTCCTGACTGGAGGCGGATCTTTAAAGGAGAGCGGCAGCTGACCAGGGACTTTGGCAGACAGTGTCTGCCGCTTCTTGGCGGATCGCTGTTCTGGGGCGTGGGCTTTACCTCCTACACCGCCATTATGGGTCATATGGGCGCGGACGCGGCGGCGGCAAACTCCGTGGCGGCGGTGGTGCGCGACCTGATCTGCTGCGTCTGCAACGGTATCGGAAGCGCGGCAGGGATTATGGTAGGAAACGAGCTGGGTGCCGGAAAGCTGGAGACCGGAAAAGCCTACGGCATCAAGCTGAAAAATATCTCCTGGGTGATCGGCTTCGGTTCAACCGCACTTGTACTGGCGCTCACGCCGTTTGTGGTGCGCATGGTGATCCTTACGGACGACGCGCAGAAATATCTGACAGGCATGATGGTTATCATGGCCTTCTACATGATCGGCCGCTGCGTCAACACAGTGACCATCAACGGCGTGCTGGACGGCGGGGGAGATACCATCTTCGATATGTACAGCCTGGCGGTCTGCATGTGGGGCATTGCCATTCCGTTGGCGCTGCTTGGCGCTTTTGTCTTCCACTGGCATGTGTTTGCCGTGTATGCCTGCACCTGCCTGGATGAAGTGGGGAAGATTCCCTGGGTGATGGCGCGGTTCAGGAAATACAAGTGGGTACAGGACCTTACACGTTGAGGCCGTGAAAAAAGGAACGGGCTGTGATGCGTGGCGTGGTGTGCTGCCCGCGGGGAGACCGTGGATAATTAAGAAATGTGCCGCCGGTCGGGTGATTGGTGGACTGTCTCCGAAAAGGACAGCGAAAAAGAATCAGTGACTGGATACCGCCGGTTAATGAACCGACCCCCAGGAGTTAGAACAGGAAGCTAACGCTTGGGGGTCGGTATTTTTATGCCGTCGGAAGACAGGGTCTCGGGAGGATGAGGATTCAGAAGGACAGGAAGCCAGAAAGGCAGGGGTTCGAAAAGACAGGAAGTCAGGACGACAGGAAAAGAGGTTCCTCTGACGCAGTGCGCCAGAGGAACCTCTCCCAATGATTATGCCCAGGTTCCGTTTCGGAAGATGGCGGCGGTACTGCCATCCGGGCGGATTCCGTCTATGTCAAGATCATCCGCACCAACCATAAAATCAACATGTATGATGGAATCGTTGAGCCCCTGTTTTACAGCCTCTTCCATGGTCAGATCATCGCCGCCGGGCAGGACCTCTTTAAAGCCCATGCCCAAAGCGCAGTGGCAGCAGGCATTTTCATCGAACAGGGTTTCATAGAACAGGAAGCCGCACTGGTTTACCGGGCTTTCCTTTGGCACAAGGGCAACCTCGCCAAGCATGGCAGCGCCATCATCCATGCGGATCATATGCTCCAGCAGCTCCTGTCCCTTTTCTGCCCTGCAGGATACCGCACGTCCGTTCTTAAAGGTAATGGAGAAATTTTCGATCAGCTGGCTGTTCCAGGAGAGCGGTTTTACCGCCACCAGGGTGCCCTCACATTTTCCTGCCGCGGGGGATGTGAAAATTTCCTCCGTCGGCATGTTGGGAATGTAATACGCGCCATTGAGCGGATTGGTTACGCCGGCGCCTTCCCATCTGGCACCGGGGATCAGCTCTACGGTAAAATCTGTCCCGTTTGCACTTTTATAGCGAAGGGAAATAAAGCCCTGTTCATTGAGCCACGCGGCTTTTTTCTCAATAAAATCCGTGTGAGCTTTCCATTCCGCTACCGGGTCGTTATCCTCCCGTACCCGGATTGTTTTGAGGATTGCCGCCCATAATCTGTCCACGGCATCATCGGCATCCGGGAAGCATTTCTTTGCCCATTTTTCCGAAGGATAGGCTGCGATCACCCACTGGTGCTTTCCGTCAATCGCATTGCGGTAGGGCTTCATCACCCGTGCCCTGCTCTGGGAGACTGCGGAAAGCTTCTGGGGATCAATGCCGTTCATCGCATCCGGATCCTCCGATGCGATGAAGATACGGACGGGCAGGTCTTCTGTCATCTGCTTCATTTTCGCCTCTTCCCAGGGCAGAACGGCGGAAAGGGTTTCCTCCGACGCATAAAGAAAATTCAGCCTGGACTGCTGATCGCTCGTCCAGTCGACGTTTACTTTCTTTGCACCGGCCCTGTAGCATGCTTCGGTTATAAGGGCTGCAAAGGGGTGCTGCTCTACGGAGATAGTCAGCTGGACGATCTGCCCGGGCTGAACGTTAGCCCCGGTACGGACGATCAGTTCCGCGTATTTTTCGAGAAGTTCTCTGGATATTGCCATAGTGTGTATTCTCCTTTTCATCTCACAAAATGTGTAGCTGTTCTGCGCTGCATCTGTATTGCAGACATACATCCGGTAATGACTATACCATATCCAGCCCGGAAGTTCAATAATCACGGAACCTGGTGTGCACACCAAAACTCCGGAAATGACCGCATTTTGTTACTGTTCAGAGCCAGGCGCAAATCTGTGTGAAATCATGGATTCAGCTGGCTGAAATCCATGATTCCACACAGATTTGCATCTGGCGAGCACGCCACAACTCCAGAAATGGCTGCTTTTTGCCATTTCTGGAGTCTGGCTCTGAACAGTAACCGTATTTTATAGTAAACGTCAGAAAAAACTTGATGGACACTTATAGTCCCAGAGACCGCGCATGTCCGCATGCCGGAGATATTGCGTCAGTGGGGATTCTCCCCGCAGATTCGCTTCACAGAAAGTTCACAAAATAATTAGCACTCACTTCTTGACAGTGCTAACAATTAGTGCTATAGTACGGATAGAACAAAGGAAGGGAGCACACAGGAAACTGAACAGAAGGTTCCTGAGCCTGTGAAGACTTCCGCAAAGCCTTTGTTCATCATATAGATGAACGGTACGCTGAACTCCCCCGAAAGGAAGTCGGCGGAAACAAAAGCCGTCCCCGCAGGGGAGATAGAGTGCTTTCGGTTTCCGGATGCAACGCGGACGACGGGAGCACATGATAGAAGGAGGTAAGTGTTATGTTAATGCCCAGTATTTTCAGAGAGAATTTATTCGATGACTTTTTCGATGATTTTTACAGACCCGCTGTCAGAAAGACCAACAGCAATGTTACCATTCCGAATGTCATGAAGACGGACATCAAGGAAACCTCAGGCGCCTATGAGCTTTCCATCGACCTTCCGGGCTATAAGAAAGAGGATGTGCAGATCCAGCTCAAGGACGGAAACCTGACAATCAGCGCTTCCACAAAGAAGGAAAACAATGAGGATGTTGAGGATGGCAGATACATCCGCCGCGAGCGCTTCTACGGTTCCTGCAGCAGAAGCTTCTACGTGGGCGACGCGGTGACCGAGGAGGATATCAAGGCAAGGTTTGCCGACGGTATCCTGAAAGTTGTTGTTCCGAAGAAGGAAGCAAAGCCCGAGGTTGAGGAGAAAAAGTTGATCGCCATCGAATAAATGGCATATGCCGGTCTGGCGAAGCTGTCTGTGTATGAATAAAGTGTGGGGGAGTGCCGGGGGCATTCCCCCCTTTGACTGTTTGGCGCAGGAAGCCGGCAGGCGTGGAAACCGCTTGCGAGCTTCCACATCTGCCGGGTGATAGACAAAAGCAGCCGAAGGCTGCGAATGTCCCCCTGCGGACATGCATCGAAAGTGAACCGGAGGCTGCGAATGTCCCACTACGGACATGCATCGAAAGTGAACCGGCGGCAGTTTTATCAGCAGGAAGAAGGCGGGGTGGGGTCCATGAAAGAGAAAGATTATTATAAGATTCTTGGCATTGACCGCTCGGCAGACGAAAAGAAAATCAAGTCTGCCTATCGTCGGCTGGCAAAGAAATACCACCCGGATACAAATGCCGGAAACCAGGCCGCGGAGCAGAAATTCAAGGAGGTTACGGAGGCTTACAATGTCTTAAGTGACCCGGAAAAGAAGAAACTCTACGACCAGTACGGCAGTATCGGGCTGGAGGAGGGCTTTGATCCGAAGGCCTATGAGGCTTACAGAAATGGCGGCTTTACGGGCTTTAACGGAAGGCAGGCCGGGGGTTTTGGCTCCGGCAGCTTCGGAAACGGCGGCTATACGGGCTTCGGGGGGTTTGGAAACGGTTCCTTCGGAGACTTTTCGGGAGGCACTTCGGGTCCGGACGGGAGCTATAGAGAGTTCCATTTTAACGGCTCGGATGCGGATGATATTTTAAACAACCTGTTTGGCGGCATGTTTTCGGGCGGCGGCTCCGGAGCCCGTTCAGGCAGCGGGAGACGGTCCGGTGATTCCGCGGGCGGTGGGTACGGTACTTCTTCCGGTTCGGCCGGATACGGCGGATACGCCGGGGGGCAGGGAAACGGCTACGGCAGCGCTTTCCGCCAGGGTTCAAACGGCTATAACCGTTCCTCCGGGACTTATGGAAACAGAACCTATGGAAGTGGAGCGGATTTCAGCCGGAGCGGGGAGGAAAACCATACCCGGGAGGCGGAAAACAAGGACAGCAGGGATATGGAGAGCGGGGATATTACCGCAGAGGCGGCCATCAGCTTTGAGGAGGCAGCCTTTGGCTGCAGGCGTACCCTTCACCTGAAGGATAAGGCCGGCATAACCAGATCCCTGGAGGTACAGATTCCCGCTGGCATTGACGACGGTCAGAAAATCCGCTTAAAGGGGAAGGGCCGGCAGACCGCCCGGGGAACGGGAGACCTGTTCCTGAAAGTACAGATTACGCCGAAAGAGGGTTATGAGCGAAAAGGGGCGGACGTCTATGTCACGACGACCATTCCGTACCCCACGGCGGTTCTGGGCGGAGAGGCCCTGGTAAAAACCCTGTACGGGGATGTCCTGTGCAAAATTCCTGCCGGAACCCAGTCAGGCAGCAAAATCCGCCTGAAGGGGAAAGGGATCGTCTCTATGAAGGATCCGGCGGTACACGGCGATGAATATGCCGTGATCCGCATTGCGGTGCCGAAAAACCTGTCGGCCGCCGCGCAGAAAGCCCTCCGGGAATTTCAGCGTGAGGCAGGCATCTGACGGATTTTACAAGGGTTTTACTTGAAGGTTTCGGATACTGGTGGTATAATATACAGCTGTATTGATTCAGACATAGTCTGTAAAAAGTAACGATTTAAATCAGAATCCGGAAACGGCAAAAAGCAGTTGATCTGCCGTTGCGGCATATGTGCCGGATGGGCATGCCCAGGTGAAACAGGATCTTCAGCCGACTGCATCCTTGTTTTTCCGCGGATCTTCGTCTGGCTCTGAAAGCTGCAAAAATGAGAAAGATATCCGATAGATGGGCTAAGCGGGAGTTCCGGAAATGGCTGTTTTCAACCGTTTCCGGGATTTCCGCTTTTTCGGGAGTTATCGACAGATTTCTGCACGAGGTAAAAAGAAGATGGAAACAGAGATTGCGGCAAAGAAAAAGCCGCTTACACGGTTTGGAGAATTTGAACTGCTCAAGGCTATCGCGATTATGGGACTGCCTGCCGTCCACATCATGGAAGAGGCGCTGGAAGCCGGCTATGCAAGCCCGGGGCTCACGCACTTTGCCACGGCGGTCATTGGCTTATGCGCATTCGGACCATCGGTTTTCATGATCTGCATGGGCTTCGGCATCGGCGGAGGACGCACCTCCGCGGACGGAATCCGGCGCAACGGCATACAGTTCCTTCTGATCGGCGCGATCCTGAACCTGTTCAGGTGGCTGCTTCCGGGAATCCTCTCGACCATTGTCCTGCATGAGCCCCTGATCGACGACGTAGACTTCTGCCTGCAGTCGGATATCTATTATTTTGTCGGGATTTTTCTTATCTTCTACTCCTTCTTCAAAAAGTGGAAGATTTCCACAGCCGGACTGCTCATGGTCAGCGTGATGATGCTGACGGTCAATACGCTGCTGACACCGTTTATGCACAGCCATATCACCAACCCGAGGATTGCCGCTCTTGTCGGAAATATTGTATATGTAAACGAAAGCAGCTGCTTCCCCCTGTTTTCCTGGGCCATCTTCCCGAGTGTCGGTATTCTGCTCGGCGATATCCTGAAGCCCTCCGATGAAGGAAAACGGGAAATGATGATGCGCCAGGTCATGAATTTTTCGCTGGTGCTGTTTATTTCGTTTGCCATATTCCTGTGGGATTACAAAATTGACCTGATGAAAGCGCTCGTATCCCCGGCCAACGAGTACATTACCGACCTTCCGAATGTCATTCTGCTGTTGAGCCTTGCGCTGCTGCTGATCGCGCTGACCTACCAGCTGTGCAAAATAATCGGCGCTTCGGGATTTATGTCCTTCATGCTGAAAATTTCCGCCTTTATTATTCCCTTCTACCTGCTGCAGTGGGTCATCATTGCCTGGATCTTCTACCTGCTCCCGATGTTTGGAGCCCCGGAAGGATGCTTCCATTTGGGCTGGTATATCGCAAGTGTCCTCGTGATAATGGTGATCTGTGCCGTAGTCTCCACGAAGCACGGAATGAAAATCATGAAGGTGCTGCTGAAGATAACGAGCCTTAAGAAAAAGCGGAAAAAGAAGGCTTCCGGGAAAGCCTGATAGGAGACCCGGATTTGCGTCCGGCTGCCTTCGGGGCGTTTGCTAAGAATACGCCTGCCCCGCAGCCCGGTGCGCTGCTCCCGAAAAAACACCGGGATTCTTTTACGATTACGGACTTGCAGAAATGTAAGAACGGATGTTTTGGCAATTTCCGGGGCCTGTTTCCGAACAGCCACCGGAATTGTGTAATCATGAGTGAGGAAACGAAGCGATATGAAGAACAGGAATTATCCACTGCATGATGTACCCTCTGTCAGCAGCATGTCGGATGTGCTTGAAAAAAAGGCGCAGACCATGCCGGACAGCCCGGCCTTCCGGTACAGGAAGGGGAGGGACGGGGTTGAGACCAAAACCTATGGAGAGGTTTACTCAGAGGTAAGGAAGGCAGCTTCCTGGATTGAGCAGAATTATGGACGCGGCAACCATATTGCCGTGATCGGGGAGAATTCCTATGAGTGGATCGTCGCGTTTTTGGCCTGCCTGGGCTCCGGAAATGTGGCTGTTCCGATCGATAAGGAGCTGCCGCAGAATGAGGTGGCCTGGCTGATCGGGAAAGTGGGAGCGGACAAGGCGTTTGTATCGAAAACCTATATGGACCTTGTGGAAGGAATCGACGGTCTGCAGGCAATGTCCCTGAAGGAGCTGCAGGGTCTTGAAGGGGAAGACGCCGGCTCGTACCGGCTTTACGAGCCGAAGCCTGAGGAGCCTGCCTGCATCTTCTTTACTTCGGGAACTTCGGGCAGAAGCAAAGGCGTCATGCTCAGCCATGGGAACATTGCTTCGGAGATTAACGGGGTATGCAGCAGGTTCAATACGGATTCGACGACTACGCTGGCAGTGCTTCCCTTCCACCATGCATTCGGGCTTGTTGTGGCAGTTCTTGTTGCCTGCAACTAT
>CAMOSC010000075.1 GCA_946624325.1 uncultured Clostridia bacterium | reverse complement strand
CAGGCCGGTACCGTGCATGGCATGGGATATATAGATACTCTTTCCGCCGGGTGCGGCGCAGAGGTCCAGGCAGCTATAGCCTCTATCCGGGGCCGCGCACTGGGCCGCGAGCGCCGATGCGGCATCCTGAATCTGAAGCCAGCCTTTCCTGAAGGCCTGCAGTCCCGTTATGCCGCCGGCATGGGAAATCCTGCAGCAATGATCCGCATAGGGGGCGGGCTCGCAGTCCGCTCCATCTTCCCGCAGCGAAGCCAGAATCACGTCCTCGGGAGCCATATCCGTATGAAAATGGGCGGTTATCGCCGCTTCGCGCTGTAAAAAACCTTTTGAGAGGATTTCGTCGGCCTGGTCCGGATACCATTCGCGGATCTTTCGGATCAGCCAATCGGGACAGGAGAAACGGATACGTTCGTCCGGAAATACGATTTGGATATTTTCGGGCGACACAAGACGCCTGGAGACGGCATTGACAAATCCGGACAGTCCGCCAAGGCCTTTACCCTTTGCCAGGGAGACGGCTTCCGAGCAGACGGCATGGGGCGGAACGCCCATATAGACAGCCTGATAGGCACACATACGAAGAATATTCCGGATAACCGGTTTTATGCGCTGTACGGGGACGGAGGAAACAAGGCTGATCCGTTCATCCAGCTCGTACAGACGCTCAATGCAGCCTGCAGAGAGAAGACGGACAAATGCCCTGCCCTGTTCGGAAAGCGCGGGATTTTTTTCGTAAGCCTGACGGAGTGCCGCCTGATAGAAGGTTTTCCTGTCCAGCACCTCGGTTAACAGCTCCAGCACAATGCGCCTTTCATTCACTGCAGTCATTGCCCTTCCTCATCTCAAAACAGTCACCTTCCGATACCGGGTACCCTCTCAGGAAGGCGTCAACCGGCATGCGTTTTTTGCCGTCCGGCTGCAGCAGACGAAGTGAAAGAAGTCCCTCGCCGGTCTGTACGAGAAGCGTATCCCTGCTGCTCTTTACCACGGTACCCGGCAGCATATTGCCTCCGGGTTCATCGGTGTCCTCCCATACGTCGGCATCCCAGAGCTTTATGCCTCTGCCGCGGAGTACCGTATGGGCTCCCGGCCAGGAGGTCATACCCCTGATCAGCCGCTCGATCCGGACTGCCGGCAGGCTCCAGTCGATTTCCCCGTCCTGCCTGGAGAGCATAGGGGCGTAACAGCTCTCCTCGTCGTTCTGCTTTTCGGGCACCAGGGTATGCTGTTCCAGTCCGTCAATGGTTTTAAGAAGCAGCGGTCCGCCGATGGCGGCGAGCTTGTCATGCAGGCTGTCCCCGGTTTCCTTCGGGTCGAGCGTGACGGATTCCTTAAGCAGTATGTCCCCGGTATCCAGTCCCCTGTCCATCAGCATGGTTGTAACGCCGCTTTCGGGCTGCCCGTCCGCAACGGCCCGCTGGATCGGCGACGCTCCGCGGTATTTGGGCAGAAGGGAGGCGTGCACATTGATGCAGCCGTAGGGAGGGAGTTCCAGGATGGATGCCGGAAGAATCTGTCCGAAAGCAGCTACCGCGATCAGGTCCGGCGCATATTTCCGGAGCTCTTCGACGGTATTGCCTTTCCGGATCTTTTCCGGCTGCAGAACAGGTATGCCGTGTTCAAGCGCCAGCTCCTTGACAGGGGAACACTGCAGGGCTTTTCCTCTGCCCTTGGGCCTGTCCGGCTGGGTCACTACGGCTGCCAGTTCATGACGGCTTCCGATCAGCGCTTTCAGTATTTCAGCCGCGAAATCCGGCGTTCCCATAAAAACAATCCGCATGCCTTATTCCTCTTCCTCCGCATCATCCTCTTCTTCCATGGGGAGATCTTCGTTCCGGATAAGACCGCCCTCGACCTTGTCGACGTACAGAACGCCGTTGAGATGATCGACTTCATGGCAGATGGCCCTTGCAAGGAGCTCTTCGCCCTCCAGGATATACTCCTCGCCCTCTTCGTTGAGCGCTTTCACCTTTACATAATTCGGCCTGGTGACCACCCCGCTTACGCCGGGGAAGCTGAGGCACCCTTCATACCCGGTCTGCTCACCGGAAACCTCGAGAATCTCCGGATTGATCAGCACATGCCTGGTACCGTCCGTATCAATAACCACGATACGCTTGAGAACGCCGATCTGCGGTGCCGCGAGACCGACGCCGCAGGCATCGTACATGGTGTCGAACATATCCCTGATCAGCAGCTTTGTGCGCAGGTTGACGGATTTTACTTCCTTACAGTTTTTTCTGAGACTTTCATCGCCCTCGGTTCTGATATTTCTGATTCCCATGGTTTCCCCTCGTAAACTGACTTGTAGTTATTATTCAAAGCCGGCATAAATCCTTCTGTTTTCGTGGCTGTTCAGAACCACAACTCCAGAAATGACAAAACACACCCATTTCGGAGTTGTGGCGTGCCCGCCGGATGCAAATCCATGAAAAACCGCGGAATTCCGCCAGCGGAATCTCCGATTCTTCATGCATTTGCGCCTGGCTCTGAACAGTTCCATATTCAGACGGTCACGCAGCATTACATGGCGGTAACAGAAAGCCATGCATCTTCCCGGCGCATCTGCTGTTCCAGGCCGCCCGCATCCGTCAGGAAATTCCTGAAGGCATCCCGGTCAGCGGATTTCGCGAACAGATGCTTCCTCCAGAAATCCCTGATTTTCGGAACCGGCGCGTCAGATGGCCCGATGACAGATATTGTATCATGATATGCGGATTTTATCAATCTTGCAAATTGAGAAATCCAGTAAGCCGCCCTGGACGGATCCCTTGAAGCGACCAGCACCTCGCACATTTCCCCTTCCGGGGGATAGGCCATCTGCTTCCGGAAACGGCTCTCCTGTTCATAAAAATCCTCGTAGCGCTGTGCGGCTGCCGCCCGGATGCCGTACTGCCGTGGAGAATAGGTCTGAATCACGACATGGCCTTTGCGCTCTCCTCTTCCGGCTCTTCCGGCCGCCTGTGTCAGCAGCTGGAATGTCCGCTCACAGGAGCGGAAATCTCCGCTGTAGAGCGTCATGTCCGCGGCAAGGATGCCTACCAGGGTCACATTCGGGAAATCATGCCCTTTTACGATCATCTGGGTCCCGATCAGGATATCGGCTTCCCGATCCGCAAAAGCCCTGAGAATCCTGCTGTGTCCGTCCTTCCCGCCTGTAGTATCGGAATCCATGCGCAGGATTTTCGCGCCCGGGAAGCTCTCCGCAGTCAGAAGTTCTACCTTCTCGGTACCCATACCGAAGCCGGCCAGAAATCGGGAACCGCAGGAGGGACAGCTGTCCGGAAGGGGTATCGAGAAGCCGCAGTAATGACATACCAGACGGTGCCCCGTGTGTTCGGTGAGGGGTACCGCGCAGTGCGGGCACCCCACGGGTTCCCCGCAGCTGCGGCAGCTTACCGCTCTGGAATATCCGCGCCTGTTCAGGAAAAGGATGGCCTGCTCACCGCGCTCAAGCGTATCTTCCATACGCCTGCGCAGCGCACGGCTGAAAACGGAACGGTTTCCCTCCATGAGCTCCTGCCTGAGGTCCACGACCTCAACATCGGCCATGGTACTCCCGGCCGCCGCCCTTTTCGTGAGGGAAAACAGTCTGTACTCCCCTTTCAGCGCCCTGGAATAGGCCTCCATGGACGGCGTCGCCGATCCCATGACGACCAGCGCGGAGCACAGGGCGGCCCGCGCGATCGCCGTCTCCCGGGCGTGATAACGCGGAGCCTGCTCACTTTTGTAAGCGCCTTCGTGCTCCTCGTCGATGACTATGAGCCCCAGATTCTGAAAAGGCGTGAACAGGGCGGATCTCGGACCGATCATGATCCGCACCTCCCCGTTTCTTGCACGCTCAAACTGCTCATATTTTTCGCCCTGGGAAAGCCTGGAATTCACCATGGAAACCAGATTCCCGAAACGGCTGTAAAAGCGCATCAGCGTCTGGTATGTCAGGGAGATCTCGGGAATCAGGACGATGGCGTCGCGTCCCTTTGCCAGCACTGCCTCAATGAGCCGGATATAGATTTCCGTCTTCCCGCTTCCGGTGACGCCGTGAATCAGGCAGGGGCTCATAGTACCTTGATCGGCCCCTTCCAGGATGGCGTCCACAATCTTCTGCTGCTCTTCGTTAAGCCGGATTCCGGGATCCTCTCCCGCCCTGTTAAACTCCGGGAGCTTCAGCGGCCTGCCGTTTGTCATGGCAAGCGTCACTATGCCGGCTTTCTCAAGGGGACGGATCATATTCAGGCTGGCCTTTAACTGCTTCTGCGCCGCAAGCCATGGTATCTGTCCGTGGCGCCTGAGCTCCTCCAGGATCCGGACCTGCCCGCGGTAGTTTTTCTTTTTTGCCGTTTCAAGGAAGGCATCCAGTTCCTCTTCGGAGGCTGTCAGCTTCAGAATTTTGGGGGCAAGTATGCGCACCTTTTCCCGGACAGGCATCACAGCCTTCAGGGCCTGGATCATGGTGCATCCGTATTCCCTGCGCATCCAGGACGCGAGCGCGATGAGCTGCCCTTCCACCTGGACACCCCGGGTGCTGACTTCCGAGAGATCTTTGACGCAGGCCGGATCCAGGCTGCAGGTTTCCGAAAGACCCGTGACAAAGCCGGAGCGCCTTGAATTTCCTTTGCCGAAGGGGACCGATACCTGGCTGCCGACATGGATCACATGCTCAAGGGCTTCCGGCACATGATAGCTGAAAGGACGGTCAATCTGTTCATGGGAGATATCAATAATCACATCTGCATACATGAATACCGGCCTCCTTTCTTTTCACGGATTATTGATCCCTGCGCAAAAATACGTGCGCTGAGATTGGAACAGCTGCCCGCCGGGCAGCTGTTAAGCTTATTTATGCTGTTACGTTGCGCTTATGAATTCAGAAGTGCGTCCGCGGGACTGCCAAGCCGTTCCTGAAGGGCGGCGGTAATCTCTTTCAGGTGCATTGCGTTGGAGGCCTTGAGATAGATTACATCTCCGGGCAGGGTGTTTTGGCAAAGCCACCCGGAAGCCTCTCTGTTGTCCGCCATCTCAAGAACCTGGAAGTGCGCGCCTGCGTCCAGTGCGCCTTTCGCGATCTCACGCCCGAGTTCCCCCACAACAATGAGCCTGTCGATGGGTTCCGAGGCGATAGCAGTGCCGACCTGCCGGTGGAAAAGCGGTGCATCGGGCCCGAGCTCCTTCATATCCCCGAGCACGGCCGTTTTTCTTCCCCTGGCGGTATAGGCCGAAAGCACACGGACGCCTGCCTTCATGGAATCCGGACTGGCATTGTAGGTATCGTCAATGATGATGCATTCTCCTGCCCGAATCTGCTGCAGACGGTTTGAGAAGCCTGTAAAGCTGCTAAGTCTATCCGCGGCGGCAGCCGTATCCACCCCCATCCGCTCGGCAACCGTCAGGGCTGCGGCGGCATTCAGCACGTTGTGTTCACCCAGGACGGAAAGGCGTACGGGCAGGCGTTTGCCATCATGGCAGAAGTCAAAGCAGTACTGTCCGTTTTCGGTGTGGATGTTTTCCGCACGGTATTCGCATCGGGGGTTGGTGCCGTAGAGCACATAAGGATGCCCGGTCAGTCCGCGGTTTTCGTACAGGAGGTCGTCGTCCCCGTTCAGGACGAGAAGCCCTTCCTTGTCTCCGAAGCCCCGGCTGATGGTGAGCTTCTCACGGCAGATTGCCTCACGGCTTCCGTAAAATTCCATATGCGCGACGCCGATATTGGTAACTACGGCTATATCGATGCCGGCTATCTCGGAAATCTCCCCGAGCTCTCCGGGTACATTCATGCCCAGCTCCAGCACGGCCGCATCGTATTCGTTGCTCATCAGCGACAGGGTTACCGGCAGCCCGACAGAGCTGTTGTAATTCCTTGCGGTTTTAAAAACCTTCATTCCCGCGGAGAGCGCACAGGAAATCATCTCCCGCGTCGTGGTTTTGCCGACGCTTCCGGTAACGCCTACGGCAGGTATGGGAACCCTTTTGCGGCAGAAACGGCCGATTTCGTGCAGCGCTTCTACGGTATCCTGCACCCTGATCAGCGGATGCTGCGGATCGGGAACATTCTCTGCCCGGCTGGTCAGAGAAGCGACACATCCGTTTTCGAAGGCTTTGCCGATAAAATCGTGCGCATCTGTCCGCGCGCCGATAATCGGAATGAAAAGATCATTGCCTTCACTGACCCTTGAATCTATGGAAAGGTGCTCGATTACGGTCTCCGGATTTCCGCACAGCAATGTTCCGTGTACGGCTTCTGTCAGCTCTCTGATGCTTGCTCTCATATCTGCCTCTTTTCAGGGAAGACGGCCTAAAACCCGTCAGTGGGTTTTAAGCCGCAGGAATCATATATTCTTCGCAAAATGATCTGGGTATTTTATAGTGAACGTCAGAAAAAACTTGACGTTCACTATAAAGCCTCCGGCGGATGCGCACGGATTTGCCAGGGAAGTATGCCGCCTTAGGGCGGCGCAAATCCGGCGCAGCAAACGACAAAGTAAAGAGAACTTTGTCGTTTGCTATAGAAAGTTCCTTATGGAAAATTTGGGATCGGGATCAGAACAGGCCCGTAATACGGCCGTTTTCATCCACATCAATGCCGAATGCGGCCGGCTCCTTGGGCAGACCGGGCATTGTCATGATATCTCCGGTCAGTACCACCACGAAACCTGCTCCGGCGCTGACATAAACGTCCCTTACGCTGATCTTGAAGCCTTCCGGGCGTCCAAGCTTTTTCGGGTCGTCGGAAAGGGAATACTGGGTTTTGGCCATGCACACGGGCAGGGACCCAAAGCCGAGTTCGGTCAGCTTTTTCAGGGTGCGGAGGGCTGCGGGGGCGAAGGTGACGCCGTCCGCTCCGTAGATCTCTTTCGCAACCAGCGTGATTTTCTCCTTCAGGGGAAGTCCGGCGTCATAGAGCGGGGTAAAGCGGGCTGAAGCCCCGCCAATTGCCTCAAGTACCTTTGCGGCAAGCTCCTCTCCGCCTTTTCCGCCTTCGGCCCAGACGCGGGAAAGTGCAAAACCGCAGCCTTTTTCTTTACAGAAAGCGCGGATGAGCTCATATTCTTCCTTTGTATCCGTCAGGAACGCGTTCAGTGCGACGACAACGGGCACGCCGAATTTCCGTACGTTATCAATATGCTTTTCGAGGTTGACGATACCCTTTGCGAGGGCATCGGTATTGGGCTCGGTCAGGGCTTCTTTTTTTACGCCGCCGTTGTACTTGAGGGCTTTAACGGTTGCGACGAGCACCACAGCATCCGGGGAGAGCCCGGCTGCCCGGCACTTGATATCAAAGAATTTCTCCGCACCCAGATCGGCGCCAAAGCCGGCCTCCGTCACGGTGATGTCCGCGAGCTTCAGGGCGAGACGGGTAGCCCGTACGCTGTTGCAGCCGTGGGCGATATTGGCGAAGGGACCGCCGTGTACCAGTGCGGGCGTGCCTTCGATGGTCTGAATAATATTCGGCTTAATGGCATCCTTTAAGAGGGCGGCCATGGAGCCGACGGCCTTTAAGTCGGCCGCGGTTACGGGATTTCCGCTTCTGCTGTAGGCCACGATAATGCGGCCGAGCCTTTCCTTCAGGTCCTTCATGTCCCTGCAAAGGCAGAGGATCGCCATGATCTCCGACGCTACCGTGATGACAAAATGATCCTCCCGCACGTAGCCGTCCGCCTTGCCGCCAAGGCCGATCACCACATTGCGGAGAGCCCGGTCGTTCATATCCAGGCAGCGCTTCCAGGTGATGGTACGCGGATCGATGTCCAGTTCATTCCCCTGCTGAATATGGTTATCCAGAAGGGCGGCGAGGAGATTGTTTGCGGACGTGACGGCATGGAAATCCCCGGTAAAATGAAGGTTCAGGTCTTCCATGGGAAGCACCTGGGAATAGCCGCCGCCCGCAGCACCGCCCTTGATGCCGAAGCAGGGACCGAGCGAGGGCTCGCGGAGAGCGACAATGGTCTTCTTCCCGATACGGTTCAGGGCCTGTGAAAGACCGATGCTTACGGTTGTTTTTCCTTCGCCGGCAGGGGTCGGATTAATGGCTGTGACCAGGACGAGTTTTCCGTCCGCCCGATCGCTGACCCGCTCAAACAGTTCATCCGAAAGCTTGGCTTTATACTTTCCGTAGAATTCAAGATCATCTTCCTGGATTCCGAAAGGGGCAGCCACCTCCCTGATCGGTTTCATGACGGTTTCCTGTGCAATCTGAATATCCGATTTCATATGAAACTCCTTTCCGGTTTCTGAGGATGCCTGATGCTGTCGGTGTTCCTAACGGCTCTGGAGCATGGCGTCAAACTCCGCCATGGTCATGAGCACTTTCCTGGGTTTGGTTCCCTCTTCCTCGCTTACAACGCCTTCCTGGGCCAGCTGATCCATTATTCTGGCCGCGCGGTTGAAGCCGATCTTGAAGAGACGCTGAAGCATGCCGATCGATGCCTTGTCCTTTTCAATCATAAAACGGGCCGCTTTTTCATAGTATTCATCGCGGTCATTATCGGCGGCGGACTGCCCGGGGGCGCTGTCCCCGGACGTGTTTTCCAGATTGATTTCCGCATTCTGCTCGCCGCCGATTACAGTGCCCTGCTCGGCAAGGAAGCGGCTGACTTCCTGAACCTCGTCGTCCGACACAAAAGAGCCCTGCACGCGCAGCGGCTTCGGGTATCCGGAGGGGTAAAACAGCATATCGCCTTTTCCGAGAAGCTTTTCGGCCCCGTTCATATCGATGATGATTCTGGAATCGGTACCGCTGGAGACACTGAAGGCAATTCTTGAGGGAACATTTGCCTTGATGAGGCCGGTTATGACGTTGACGGAGGGACGCTGCGTGGCGATGATCAGATGAATACCCGCGGCTCGTGCCAGCTGTGCAAGGCGGCAGATCGCTTCTTCTACATCTCCGGGAGCAACCATCATAAGGTCTGCGAGCTCATCGACAATAATGACGATCTGGGGCATTTTCTTCGGCAGGTTTTTCGCGTCTTCCCCGGCATCACGGATCGCCTGTTCCACCTTGGCGTTGTACCCTTTCATATCCCGGACCTTGTAGTCCGCGAATTTCTGGTAGCGGTCCATCATTTCCGTGACGGCCCAGTTAAGCGCTGCCGCTGCTTTCTTTGGATCTGTCACGACAGGGAGAAGGAGGTGCGGAATGCCGTTGTAAACACTCAGCTCCACCACCTTCGGGTCGATCATGATGAGCTTGACCTCCGAAGGTTTGGATTTATAGAGGATGCTCATGATGATGGTGTTGATGCAGACAGACTTTCCGGAGCCGGTGGCACCCGCAATCAGCAGATGCGGCATCTTGGCGATGTCCGCGAGGACGATACCGCCCGAGATGTCCCGCCCGGCTGCAAATACGATTTTTGATTTATGGTTTTTAAATTCATCCGATTCAAGCAGATCGCGCAGCATGACCGACTGCTTTTCCCGGTTGGGGATCTCTATACCGATGGCGGCTTTCCCGGGAATCGGGGCTTCCATGCGGATATCCTCCGCTGCCAGGTTCAGCTTGATATCGTCCGTGAGGCTGACGATTTTACTGACCTTGACGCCTTGTTCTGGCTGCAGTTCATACCGTGTAACCGTGGGACCGCAGCTGATATTCGTAACGGTGACTCCCACACCGAAGGTATGGAGCGTCTGCTGAAGCTTCATGGCCGTCTCTTTGAGTTCCCTTGCGGTTTCCTCGCGGCTCGTCGAGGAACCGCTGCCCTTCTTCAGAAGGGAGACGGGCGGGAAAACATATTCCTTGGGCTCCACGTATTCCTGGATGGTGATGGCATCTTCCGCGGGGGCTTTCTCGGAGGGCGTCTCCTTCGGGAGCTTGCGCTGCCCGGGAAGGCTGTCCAGCTCGTGCGAGATGATTTTGCCGCTCGCGGTACGGACGGTTTTAACCGTTTCCGTCTCCGTTATTCCCTGGGATTCCAGCCAGGTCAATCCTTTGCCGGAGGAGGGATTCGGAACAGAATCCGGCGGAAGCTCCTGCTCATAAATTTCTGATAAACCGCCGTTGTGTTCAAAAATACTGTCATCCGGAATATCCGCCCCGGCCGGGGGCTCAAGTCCCGCATGCTCTTTTTCGGGCGCTTCATCCCACAAAAGCTTTTCGGGACTGTCCGGAGATTCCGGGCGGTTTTCCGGCACTGCGGAAAGGGCCTGGGAAATCACGTCGTCCATGGAGAAATCCACTGCAGCCGATGCTTCCTCAGACAGATCAACAGCCTTCTCTTCGCGTGCGGACAGATCCAGTATTTCAAGGTCTTTTTCGGAGCGGCTGTCCTTTCCGGATGAAATGTGATCCGGATTCTGCGCGCCTTTGCCGAAGCGGATCTCATGCATAAGATCCGGAAGATCTGAAGCGGCGCTTGCATCCTGCTCTGCCGTCCGGTCTTTCTTCCGCTTTCCGGCGGCTTTCTGCCTGGCCTTTTCCTGTTCCCGCTTATATGCTTCGCGGGCTTCGAGATACTCCATGTCCTCATCGTCTGGTTCAAGGGTGTTGTCCCCGATGCCGCGGACGCGGACCAGTTCATCGGCGAGCCTTCTGCGGTGCTCGATTTCCCTGCGCTTCTGCTCTTCGATTTCTTCCAGGCGCCTCTGCTCCCGGATAATCCGCTCACTCCTGCGCCGTTCCCGTTCAAGCTCCCGCTCGCTCATGCGGATCCTGCGGCCGCTCTCCAGAAGCTCCTGCCCCTCGCGGACGGCATCCATGGCGCGTTCCGAATTGTTTTTCAGAATCTTCAGCAGGGATTTGCCGGTCAGGATTACCAGACCGATCATGAACAGGATCACCATGATGATATAGACGCCTACCTGCCCCACGATGGGATCCAGAATCTTTCTGATGGCGCTTCCCGCGGACCCGCCGGACGTAAAGAACAGACTGGACAAGCCGCATGCCGCTGTTCCCCAGAGGAATAAGGCGAAGAGTTTTGACAATAATCCGTGTACGCCGCTCCTGAACAGGATCAGAAGCACTGCGGCAAGGACAAGAAAGGGAATGACGTAGGAGGCATTCCCGAAAGCGCCGTGCAGCGTATCATGAAGTTTGGAAAGTGTGGGCCCCTTCTGCTCAAATGCAGCGAAAAACAGCAGTGCGCAGAAACCCAGGCCCAATATGGCAAGAACCTCCCTGAGAATCGGAAAGAAATTCCCGTCCGTATTCCGGGGAAAAGGCTTTGCTGAGGCATTCCCTTTGCCGGTTCCGGCTTTTCTGGAAGTCTTTTTAACGGACGTTCCCTTTTTAGCCGGTTTACGGACAGCGGAAGAAGTCTTTCCGGAATTCCCCTTTTTTGCAGCCGACGCCGGTTTGGATGAGGTTTTCCGTTTTGCCGCAGTTAAAGCCGTCTGTTTCGAAACAGCCATGAAGTGTTTACTCCTCTTACTATTGGATAAATAACAAAAAGCGCTGCACAGACTTACGCCAGGCAGCAGCTTTCATGAACGGAGACGATGGGATTCGAACCCATGTGCCGGAAACCGACAACTTGATTTCGAGTCAAGCTCGTTATGACCACTTCGATACGTCTCCATACGGGCTATGGCTTTCGCCTCAATCCGTATTTTTTATTATCTCTCAAAACAGGTATTCTGTCAAGCTCTTTTTAAAATGCCTGCTTTTTGAAGCGTCTGTCTTATCTGCACGCCCAGCAGGGACGCAAGGACGAGCTTGATCAGGTCCGGCAGCAGGAAGGGGACGACACAGACGGAAACCGCATAGGACACGGTTGTATGTGCGGAAAGAACAAACCACGCCGTCCCGAAAAGATAAAGAACCGCATCTCCGAGAATCAGTCCGGCCGCAGTAGCCGCGATACAGTATACCTGCCTGTTCCGGAAAGCGGAGAATGCCGCGCCGGCACAGATCCCGCCTACCAGGGTAAAAAACAGAAAGCCTATCAGATATCCGCCCGTGACACCTGTAAAGCGTGCCAGGCCGCCGGTGTAGTCGGAGAAAACGGGTACGCCGACAGATCCGATCAGCAGGTAGAGACCGCAGCAGGCAAGGCCCATTTTCCATCCCAGGATCACGGCGGCCAGGCCGAGGACGAAATTCTGAAGCGTTAACGATACGGGGCCTACCATAACTGAGAGCGGAGCCAGTATACATACCAGCGCGGTCATAAGTGCTGTGGCGGTCATCATTCTGATTTTTTCTGTCTGGTTCATAGGACATTTCCCTGTTCCCCGAGGGGATCCTTTCCTGTTTTTTCTGGTGCTTCCGCGGCGTTTTATGCCATGGCTGCTGCGGATATTGGTTTATGCCGTCCATTCCGGCAGACTGTTTTGCGGAATTGCCCGGCGGACACAGGGAAGTGTACCATGAAAAGCCCCTATTGTCAACCTTAAATATAATATAGGTTAACAATAGGGACTCCGGCCGGCTGCTCTGATTTTGCAGCCCGGCGGAAGTGACGGGAAAACCAGATGTACTGATTTTACAGCCCGTCGGGACTGACGGTGAAAACCGGATGCTCTACGCCGTGCAGGATAACCGGTTCTCCGTTCTGCCCTTTGATGATGACATGGTTCAGCTCGGCATGCTCTACATTTTCAAGCACGATTCCGAGCCTGCAGGTAGGCCTGCAGCGGTCCATCATGACGGCAATGCCCTCCTGCGCATCGTCGGCATAGCTGATTTCGACATCGCTGAAGGAAATTGTCCCGATCTTTTTCTCGGGGAGACCGCAGATATAGGCTCCGCAGTAGTGCGCATTCGTGCATCTGATATGCTCGAAGCTCAGACTTCTGATCTCCGGGGTGCGCTCATCCACGGGGAGCGGCTTTTCGCTGCTGACATAGTCGGAATGGCCGTCCGGATCACAGTAATAAAAACTGTTGACGACAAAGGGCGCTTTTACTTGATCCATGAAAATGTCGGAAAAGCGGATATCCTCCAGGATGGAATCCTTTCCTCTGCCGCGGCGTGTTTTCACGCGAAGTCCCC
>CAMOSC010000074.1 GCA_946624325.1 uncultured Clostridia bacterium | reverse complement strand
GAAGAAAAGCATAGAAGAAAAGGATGAGGATGATCAGAGAGCATTCGTTTTTTTCACTGCGCAGAGGAGCCGCGGTCAGGCTGTGCTGCCTGCTTTCATGCTGCCTTCTTTTTGCGGGGGGCTGCCTGCCGCAGGGCGGGGGGAGAGAGAAGAGCGCGTCCGAAGCCGCCGCGGAAAGTGTCCGCGGCCGGGGCGGGATCGGAACAGACGCCGGAACGGAGAAAGAGGACGGCCGGGAGATACAGGCTGAACCGGAGGCAGGGGCCGGGCAGGAGATAAATGCAGGGCAGGAGATCAGGGCTGAGTCCGGGATCATGGAAGAGCCGGAGACAGGGGAGAGAGAAGCCGGCGGCACTGCGGATGCGGGTGTCGGAAAAGCCGGGGGAGAGCCCGGTGATGCGGCAGCCCCGGAGGCTGCCGGAGCTTCCAGAATCCGTACCGTTTCCGTAAATACGAACACAAATCCGGGAAATGCGCCGCAGCCGGACGGCAGCCGGGATAATTCCCCTGCTTCCGCGGAACGCGCTCCGGAGCAGGGAAAGGGCCTGGAGGGGCGCAGGCTGATTTTCAACGGCGATTCCAGAACCGTAGGGCTTTACTGCTCCCAGGCCTATGACGCGGAGGAATTCCCGAAGCACCTCTTTTACCACATTGCGGAGGATTACACCGGGACCGTGGGCAGCAATGTCTTTGTGGGCAAGGGCGGCGAGGGTTATGTGTGGTTCTCTACCTACGGCCTGGCTTTTGCCGCCCTGCAGATCGATGAGGACGCCGTGCTGGCGGTCTGGTTCGGGGTAAACGACCCGGAAAACGCCGACAGCTATGTTACCTACATGAACAATGTCTCCCTTCAGTGGGGGATCCCTGTATACTATCTGAATGTAGGCCCCTGTTATGGAAGCTGGGCCGTAAAGGAACCGGCGGTGCAGGAAATGAACCGGAAGCTTGCGGAGGGCCTCAGGGAGGAGATCACGGTGATTGATGTCTATTCCTTTATTCAGAACGGCATGGACACCGGAATCTTCGGTACACAGGACGGCCTTCACTATAACTACGAAACCTGCAGGGCCATTGTGGATTTTGCGGTGCGGGAGATTGACGCGGACTTAAAGAGCAAGGGGCTCTGAAGAGTCCCCCGCCTGGCCTATATCTGATGAAACCTTACAGGGAGACATGTTTTGCCCGCGGCTGCGTCTCTGCAGGCGCGGCTGCAAGACAGTCATCCGGGCCATCAAGGTAAGAATGCAAAACAGCGCTGCGGAAAGCTGAAGGAGGGGCAGGGCGGGAGTGCGCGCCTTTTAACGCACGCCGCCCTGCTGTGTTTTTTCACGCCGCTTTGTGTACTGAGGTACATGGGAGAGAAGTATGACGCCCTCCAGGGCGTCGGCAGGACAGGCATCTGCAGCAAAAACCGCTGTATGGAGGAGAGCAGAAAATGACAGGGAAATTCGGCGAACTTATATACAAAAGGCCCGACGGCGCCGCCGTGATCCGTGAAATACACAGGCAGGAGGAGCGCCTGAGGGCGGCGCAGAGCTTCGAAGAGGTAAAGTCCGCCTTTGAGGAATTCCACAGGGTTCAGGAAGAATTCCGCTCCTGCTGCCAGATTGCGGAAATCCGCTTTACGCAGGACGTGCGGGATGCCTTTTACGGGGAAGAGAACGAGGCTCTCGGGCAGATGGCTCCGGAGGTGAAGGAAGCGGAGCACAGCTTCTATGACGCGCTTCTGTCCTGCCGGTACCGGGAGGAAATCGGCAGGGAATACGGCGCGCTGCTGACAGAAAAACTCGCATTGGAGGCTTCCGGAGGCGGTAAAAGCATTACGGGGCTTGTTCAGGAGGAAAACCGGCTGACGGCCAGATTCCAGAAACTGATCGGAAGCAGCCTGGCCGATTTCAGGGGGAAAAAGCTGCCCGTAGAACAGCTGTATCCCTATAAGGGCGACAGGGACCGTTCTGTCCGGGAGGCTGCTTACCGCGCAGAGGGGATGTGCTTTTGGGGTATGCGGGAGGAGCTGGAGGAGATTTTTGACGCTCTGGTCCATAACCGCGACGCACAGGCAAAGGCGCTGGGGTTTGATAATTTCGCGCAGCTCGGGGTGGTCCGCATGCAGCGCATGGGCTATGGGCTGGAGGAGATCGCCCACTACCGGGAACAGGTAAAAAAATACTGGGTTCCGGCAGTGGCGGCCATCAAGGAACGGCAGAAAAAACGCCTGGGGCTTAAGGACTGGAAGGCATATGACAACCTGCTGTACTTTCCGGATTACAACCCGGTGCCGAAAGGGGATTCCCGCGCAATGCTGGAGGCCTGCAGGAAAATGTTCCATGAGCTGTCCGAAGAGACCGGCGCTTTTTTCGATACGCTCATGGAGCATGATATGTTTGACCTGGATTCCAGGGAAGGGAAGGCCCCGGGAGGCTACTGCGGCAGTGTGGACAGCGTGCGGCTGCCCTTTATCTTTTCCAATTTCAACGGCACGACCATGGACATTGATGTGCTGATTCATGAGTCCGGCCATGCCTTTGCCGCCTACGAGGCGTATGGGAGCGGGGCATGCCCGGAGCTGCGGGAGGCCTCCTCGGAAACGGCGGAAACCCACTCCACCGCAATGGAGCTGCTGACCATGCCCTGGCACGGTCTGTTCTTCGGGAAGGATTCGGCAAGGTATGACCAGTTCCTCATGGAGAGAACGCTGACCTATCTCCCGGGCGGCTGCGCCATGGACGAATTCCTGACTGAGGTGTCGCTTCATCCGGATATGAGCGCCGGAGAGCGCCACGGGTTATGGAAGAGCCTTCGTGAAACATACCAGCCGCATTTTGCGGATTACGGTGATATTCCCATGTACCGTGACGGACAGGAATGGCTGTTTGACACACAGATTGTCATGAATCCCTTTTATTTTGTCGATTACGGCATGGCCCGGAACGTTTCCCTGCAGCTGTTTCTGCTGCAGCGGAATAATCCGCGGTCTGCCTGGGAAAAAAACCTGCGGTTCCTGCGGGCGGGCGGTACGAAGAGCTTCGGCAGCCTGGTTCGGGAGATCGGGCTTGAGGTGCCCTACGAGGGTGAGACGGTCCGCCATGTCATTGAGCCCATGCTTGAATGGGTGCTTGCCCATGAAAAAAGCCTGTAAGTGTCCCTGCACGACGAAGCTGCCGCCGTGTCCGGATGAAGACAGTCATTCCGGAAAAAGAGCCGACTGCCTGTTGACTTTTACGCTTTAGCGCTGTAAAATATTATTGAAAAATTCTGCGGGCGCGGGTAACGGCTTTTTCAGGATGATATGCCGCACTGCGGGCAAAGCCGTCCGGCGGTGCCTGCTTCGCGGCAAGCCGCTCCGGCCGTCATTCCAGAAAGAAGGAGACATATTTTGCCCACGGCTGAACTTTTGTCAGGCGTGGCTGCAAAATAGTCATCCGAGGCCATTTGGTCAGAGTACAAAACTTTGTTTCGGGAGGAGAAATGCATTATGAGAAAACAGGTATCGGTTGCGCTTTCAATGGCCCTCTGTCTCAGCATGGGAGCCGCAGCGGCTGCGGCGGAGGATGCGGGCTCTGTAATTACCATCGGCGACGGCAGCGGCATAACGGGCGATTTCGGCTATGATTTCGGTATTTCCCAGCCGGACGTGAACATGTTCCGCCTGATCACCGGTTATGAGCTGATCCCCAATGACATTGACGGCGCGTTTGTCGAAAACGCCACCGCCATCAGCTCCATGGACTATACTGAAAATGAGGACGGCACGGCAACCTATGACATTGTGATCAATGAGGGCCTGGTCTGGAACAACGGCGAGCCGGTTACCGCAAAGGATTACGTGGCTTCCTACCTGTTCCGTTCAAGCGCCGCCTACGGCGAGACGGGCGCCTACGCGGAGGCTGGCTATTATCTGGACGGCTACGATGCTTTTTCCTCCGGCGAATCGGAGGTGTTCTCCGGCGTACGTCTGCTGGGAGATTATGAGTTTTCCGTGACCATCGCCGCGGATTATGTACCCTCCTACTATCAGGAGAGCTATGTGAATACCTACCCCATCTGGCTGGAGGCCTGGGCTCCGGGGTATGCGATTGTTGATGAGGGAGAAGGCGCGTCCTTCGACCATCCGCTGACCGCCGACGCCATATCCGAAAGCGTCAACAGCGAGCGCTACAGTCCCAGCGTGACCTGCGGCGCCTACAACCTGAAGAGCTTTGACGAGGGAACCCTGACCGGCGTATTTGAGCTGAATCCGGATTTCAGGGGCAATTTTGAAGGCGTAACGCCCACGATCGGAACGGTTATCTACAGAAACACCTCCTCCGAGACGGAGATGGACGAGCTGCGTACCGGCAGTGTGGACGTCATTCTCAACTGCACCAGCGCGAACAAGATCAACGCCGGACTCGATATGACAGAGGAGGGCGGCTTCTATTACAACAGCTTTGCGGGAAACGGCTGCAGCATGCTGTTCTATGACTGCGCGAAAGGGGCAACCGCTTCACAGGCGGTCCGCCAGGCCGTGGTTTACGCCTTTGACCGCGTGGAGTTTGTCCGCCAGAACGCGGGCGGCTTCGGCAGCGTGCTCAACGGCTACTATTCCGACGCCACCTTCGGTGCCATGGCCCTTGGCGATGAGCTGGAGGATGCGCTGAACCAGTATTCCTATGACATCGATAAAGCCATCAGCCTTCTTGAGGAGGACGGATGGGTGCTCAACGAGAACGGCGATGCCTTCAATGCGGATGTGGACGCCGTACGCTATAAGGAACTGGAGGACGGAACCCTGCAGCCCCTGGAGATCAATATGGCGGCATCCTCCGGCAGCGGCTTCTCGGATCTCTGCATCCAGATGCTGGGCGAGTCCCTCCCGAAGATCGGCGCAGCCTTCGTGTCCACCCAGGTAGACTGGTCCCTGCTGCTGGAGTACATGTACGACAGCTCCGCGAGCGACTGCAATCTCTACGTGAGCGGCTCCTGGTTCGGCGCCACCTACGAGCCGAGCATGGACTACACCCTTGATGAGAATCTCATTGCGGCCGGCTACAACAACTACAGCGTGTTTGACGAGAAGCTTTATGAGCTCGCACGCGCCATTGAGCTTACGCCTCCCGGAGATGAGGACGCCTATCTGGACAATTTCCTGGCCTTCAACATTTACTGGAATGAGGTGCTTCCGGTGATCCCCATGTACTCGGGAGATTACTACAACTTCATCAGCGACCGCATTGTCGGCTACGAGAGCAGCGCCTACGCGAATCCGGATTATTCCCTGCTGTATGCATCCATAGAATAATGCCTGCGGCGTTTGAAGCCCGGTCCGCGGCAGGCCCGCCTGCCCGCTGGCTGATGTGAAACGCCTGCATCCGGCCGGATTGCGGAGCGCTGAAGCACGGAGTATTATATCGTGAACGTCAGAAAAAACTTGACGTTCACTATAAAGCCTCCGGCGGATGCGCACGGATTTGCCAGGGAAATATGCCGCCTTCAGGCGGCGCAAATCCGGCGCGGCAAACGACAAAGTCAAGAGAACTTTACCGTTTACTATAGTAAACGTATTTGCTATATGAACGATGGATGGGTGTCCCGCCCCGGTCACTTTCCGTGACCGGGGCGGGATATATGTTCGTCTGTGCACGGATGACCGGCCGGCACAGAAGGCTTTACGGACTGCAGGATGGAAATCTGAACAGTTACATCCTGCTGTGGCTGCTGAATCACTTATGGGAGCGGACAAATCATGCTTCGTTATATCATTAAGAGAATTCTTTACCTGCTCTTTGTTTTCCTGATCATGTCGGTACTGCTGTTTGTTATTTACAACGCGGTGCCCGGAGACCCGGCGCGGATCCGGGCGGAGAAATTCAAACAGAAGGATCCCGTGCAGTATCAGATTGCCTATGAGCAGGCCAGGGCCGACCTGGGACTGGATAAGCCCCTGCCGCTGCGGTATTTTTCCTGGATGCGGCAGATGCTGAAGGGGGATTTCGGTTATTCAACCTATTACAGCAGGGATGTGCGGGAGCTGGTGGTCACCCCCATGAAGAATACGGTGATGCTGAATATCGGGGCCATGTTTCTGGCGCTCCTGATTACGATCCCGTTAGGCATTTCCTGCTCCACAAGGAGGGGCGGCGTCTATGACAACCTGGTCCGGATCTTTACGGTGGTGGGCTACAGCATTCCGCAGTTCATCATCGGCCTGGTTTTCATATTCTTTTTTGCAGTCCGCCTGCGCATCTTCCCCATCAGCGGCTTCGGAACGCCGAATTTTGAGGGCAGCTTCTGGGAGGAGGTCCTGGATAAGCTGCGCTATATGGCGCTTCCGCTGCTGGTAATGACCTTCTCCTCCCTGGGCGGCATGACAAAGTATGTGCGCTCCGCCATGATCGATGCCCTGAGCATGGATTTTGTGCGGACCGCCAGGGCCAAGGGCCTTAAGGAGCAGGTGGTGGTATACGTCCATGCCTTCAGGAGTGCCCTGCTGCCGGTCATCACCCTCATTATCGGGTGGTTCTTCAGCATCTTCGGCGGGTCGCTGATTATTGAAAATATGTTTGCCCTGAACGGCATGGGCAAGGTGTATATCAACTGTCTCCAGAATCAGGACTATCAGGTGGTGCTGGCACTCCAGATGTTCTACATTATCATAGGGCTTGCCGGGAACCTGGTGATTGACTTAAGCTACATGCTGGCGGATCCCAGGGTCAGGCTGGGCTGATGGACGGAGGAAGCGCATGAAACTGTTACGAACACTGTTTTCCGGGCGGAAGGATACGGATGTCCTGGCTGAGGAGGCCATGAAGGGGCAGCTTCGGACCGTCCTGGGACGCCTGCTCTCAAAGCCCGTGAATGTCCTTGCGATTCTAGTATTCCTGCTTTTCCTGATCGGCGTGACCGTCGGGCCGTATTTTTATCCTCTGGAGATCAATTACCAGGACATGACGCAGCAGAACATTGCCCCGGGCAGGACCATGCTTGCAATTCCGAAGGAACTGCAGGGGCATATCGCGGATATCAGCGTGGGTTCCTCTTACAGTATGGGCCTTTCCGATGCGGGAGAGGTGTACCTCTGGGGAAAGACGCAGGTGACAAGGAATGTGGATCTGGCAAAGACCGTACCGGAAAATATGGGAAAGATCCGCATGATTGCAGCCGGCTTTGACCATGCGGTCGCGGTTAATGAAGCGGGGGAGATTTTCTGCTGGGGCAACAACCGCCTGAAGCAGTGCGACGTGCCGCGCAAGGCGGACGGATCGGATTTTGTTTACCTGGCCGCGGGCTATCAGTTTACTGTCGCGGTGACCTCTGAGGGCGACGTTGTCTCCTGGGGCAATACCAATATGGTGGACATGTCCCTGCGAAAGGCAAAGGGGCCCGTCAGTAAAATTGTATTCACGCTGGACAGCGCCATCGCCCTGCTGCAGGACGGCAGTCTGGTGTATCTGGGCAAGGCGGATAACGCCCTGTCCAGGGGCGTGCCGGAGGGCAGCTTTACGGACCTCGCCGCCACGGGCCATACGGCCTGCGCCATAGCCGCGGACGGCAGCACAACGGTTTGGGGCGAGAAGGAATACGGTCTTGACAGGGTCCCGGAAATGGAGGGCAGGCCTGTTTCGGTTGAAGCCGGAAGATACCATTACACGCTTCTGACGGACGCCGGCAGGGTGTATTCCTGGGGCAGGAATAATTACGGACAGGCTTCGGCCCCCTCCGGCGCTGAGGGAGCCGCCTCGGTCCGCGCGGGCTATTTCCAGAATTACGCCATTGGGGCGGACGGCAGGGCGGCGGCCTGGGGGCTTAAGGGCTATCTTCTGGGCAGCGACGGCTATGGAAGGGACGTATTCGCCAGGCTTTTGAACGGGGGCCGCATGACCATGACCATCGGCTGCGTTTCCGTGATTATCTCCTCCCTCATCGGCATCCTGATCGGGGGCGTTTCCGGATATTTCGGCGGCAGGGTGGACATGCTGCTCATGCGCTTTGAGGAGATTGTCGCCTCCCTTCCCTTCCTGCCCTTTGCCATGATCCTTTCGGCCATTGTAGGCAACCGTGTCAGCGAGACCAGCCGGATACTCATGATCATGGTCATCCTGGGGGTGCTCAGCTGGACCGGCATCTGCAGGCTGGTCCGCGCGCAGGTGCTGGCGGAGCGGGAGAAAGAATATGTGCTTGCGGCTTTGGCCATGGGCGTGCGCCAGTGGGGCATTATTGTCCGGCATATCATACCCAATGTGCTATCGGTCGTCATTGTGGATATGACGCTTTCCTTCGCGGCGTGCATGCTCACGGAATCGGGCTTGAGCTACCTGGGCTTCGGCGTTGCCGAGCCAAGGCCTACCTGGGGCAACATGCTGAGCGGCTGCAACGACAGCATTATCATCCAGTATTACTGGTGGAGATGGGTATTCCCCGCCATCGCGCTGGGACTCAATACCATCGCCATCAATGTGATCGGCGACGGCATGCGCGACGCGATCGACCCGAAGACGGAGGAGAGATAAGCTATGGCATTGCTGGAGGTTGAACATCTTCATACGTTTTTCCGCACGAAAAAGGGCATTGTCAGGGCGGTCAACGACGTCTCCTATTCGGTTGAGAAGGGCAGGACCCTCGGGATTGTGGGGGAGAGCGGCAGCGGAAAGAGCGTCTCCGCCATGAGCATCCTGAAGCTTCTGGACGGAAACGGCTATATTGACAGCGGCAGCATACGCTTTGAGGGACAGGAGCTGACGCGCCTTTCCGCGCGCGAGCTGTACGCAATCCGCGGGAACGCCATTTCCATGATCTTCCAGGAGCCCATGACAAGCCTTCATCCGGTTTTCACGGTGGAACGGCAGGGGCGGGAGCCGTTTATGGTGCATCAGCATCTTTCGCGAAGAGAAGCGTCCGCCCGCGTGCTGGACATGCTCCGGCAGGTCAGGATCCCCAACCCGGAGGTGGTAGCGAAGCAGTACCCGCATGAGCTTTCCGGCGGCATGCGGCAGCGTGTCATGATTGCCATGGCGCTGGCCTGCCGGCCAAGGCTCCTGATTGCGGACGAGCCGACCACGGCCCTGGATGTGACCATCCAGGCGCAGATCCTGCGCCTGATCCGGGAGCTCCAGGCCTCGGAGGGAACCGCCGTGCTGTTTATCACCCATGACCTGGGCGTGATCCGCCAGATGGCGGACGACGTGGTGGTCATGTACTGCGGGCAGGTAGTGGAGCAGGCACCGGTTTCCCTGATGTTTTCGGCCGGAACAGGGATGCTGCATCCCTACACGGAGGGGCTGATGCGGTCCATCCCCAGCCTGGAAACGAACCGCGGGGAGCCGCTGGAGGCGATTCCGGGCTCGGTTCCGCACCCGCTGGCGCTGCCCCGGGGCTGCAAATTTGCGGACCGCTGCAGATATGCCTGCGCGCGCTGCCGGGAGAAAGAGCCGCAGCTTACGGAAACGGAGCCCGGGCACCTGGTCCGCTGCCTGCTCCGCCAGGGAAAGGTTGCGGAAAAGGCTGCGGAGGAGAAAGCCGCTGCTTGCGGCCCGGCAAGTGCCGCTGTTACGGAAGCGTCATCCGCGGGCAGCGGGACGGCGTACGGTGCTTCATCGGGAGAGGCTGCAGAATATGACGCCCGCAGGGTGTCGGCAAGCCGGGCATCTGGAGAAATTTACCGCAGTGAGGAGGCTGATGCGGATGGTACTGTCTGAAAACAAAGCCCCGGCGTATACGGCCGAAGCTTCGGGGGCTGCGGGAGAGGCGCAGGAGCAGGCCCGGAACATCCTGCTGCGGGTGCACGGCCTGAGCAAATTCTTTCCCGTAAAAAAACGGTCCGTCTTTGAGAAGGGCAGCCGTTTCGTGCGCGCAAACGATCATATTTCGCTGGATATTTACGAGGGTGAAACCCTGGGCCTCGTGGGCGAGAGCGGCTGCGGCAAATCCACACTGGGCAGGACCATCCTGAACCTTTACCCGGCCTCGGAGGGTTATGTCATCTACCGGGGCAGGAGCATTTACGATTTCGCCCCGCGGTATGCGGAGCGCCTCCTGAACAATTTCGCGGCGGAGGCCGTCAGGGTGCAGAAGGCGCGGGAAGAGGGCGGCGGGAAGGAAGCCCTCCTGGCCTGCGCGCTGCGGCAGCTGGGCGGGGGCCTGCTGCTGTCCGATAATCCGGCTGAGGCCGGGGCGGCGCTGCTGGCGGAGTACCGGGCCGGGGTAAAAGCTTCGGCAAAGGATGCCGGGGCAGCGGAACAGGCGGCTTTCAGGGAGGCCTCCCGCGCGGTGGAGGAGCTGCGGAAAAAAACGGCCTCCGTCCCGGGCTTTGCGGAATATGAGGACTGCCGGGACGACGGGCTGATGCTGGAATGCCTGACCGGCGAAGAGATGCGGTCCCTGCGGAAGGAGCTGCAGATTATCTTCCAGGATCCCTATTCCTCCCTGGATGCCCGCATGACCATCAGCCAGATCATCGGGGAGGGCCTTGTGACCCATCACATGTTCGCCAAAAACAGCGGCGAAATGCAGGAATACATCATCCGCGTTATGGAGGAATGCGGTCTCGCGCCGTATTTCCTTCACCGCTATCCGCACCAGTTTTCGGGCGGGCAGAGGCAGCGTGTGGGCATTGCCCGGAGCCTGGCGCTGAGGCCCAGGTTCATTGTCTGCGATGAAGCCGTTTCGGCCCTGGACGTCTCCATCCAGTCGCAGATCATCAACCTCCTGGCGGAGCTGAAGAAAAAGGAGAACCTGACCTATCTGTTCATTTCCCATAACCTGAGCGTGGTCCGGTATATCAGTGACCGCATCTGCGTCATGTACCTGGGGCATGTGGCGGAGCTGGCCGGGACTGAGCAGCTGTTTGCGCATCCCATGCATCCCTATACCTGCGGCCTGCTGGAGGCGGTCCCGTCGCCCGGACGGCGCCCGGAGGATACGGTAAACCTGCTGGAGGGGGATATCCCGAGCCCTGTGAATCCGCCGGCAGGCTGCGCGTTCCACACCCGCTGCCGTTACTGCACGGAGGAATGCAGAAAAAGCGCGCCGCCGGTGGCCGAGACAGAGCCCGGTCATTTTGTGGCCTGCTTCCACCCGAGATAGAGCGGGATGATTGCGCTGCCCAACGGCTGTCGGCAGGCATCTGCGCTGCCGGCCGGGGCGGACAGAATTGTTGTCTGGCATGGCTGCAAAAAAGTCATCCGTAAACACCAGGTCAAGGTACAAAGTTCCGTTCAGGGAGGAGGAATCAAGTATGCGTCTGCTGCATGGAAGCCTGAAGCAGAGCGCAAAGGAGCTGCGGGCGCTTTCAGGGCGGAGAATTGCCGGGGAGCGGGAGCCTGGACCCGGAGCAGAGGGCCGGGCCGGGAAAGCAGAGTATCTGCAGCCGGACGGCGGCTGTGCCGCGGGAGAGGATACCGCTGCCGATGCCGAAGCCGGAGGAATGACATTCGCCGAACGGGCCAGGAACCGCCTGGCCATGTTCGTTGCCGCCATGGCGGTGGTGCTTCCGCCCCTGCTCCTTGCCGGAGGACTGATGGTGCTGCTGCTATGGCTGTTTACACACGGGTTCTGATGACAGACTGAGCGGGCAGGGCGGGAGTGCGCGCTTTTTGTAAAAAAGTAGTTACTGTTCAGAGTCAGACTCCAGAAATGGCAAAAAGCAGCCATTTCTGGAGTTGTGGCGTGCTCGCCAGATGCAAATCTGTGTGGAATCATGGATTTCAGCCAGCTGAATCCATGATTTCACACAGATTTGCGCCTGGCTCTGAACAGTAACAAAAAGTATTGTTACCGGTTTGACCGGCAGAAGGACGGGAATAAAAAATGAGAGACGAAGGATTACTGGAAAAGCTGACGCAGATCTGGGGCGTTTCCGGATATGAGAAGGCGGTGCGGGAGGAGATCCGCGGCATTGTGGAGCCCTTTGCAGACGAGCTGTGGGAGGATGCCGTGGGCAACCTGATTGTGCATCGGAAGGGCGGCAGCCCGTCAGGAAAGAAGATCATGTACGCCGCGCATATGGACCAGATCGGCTTTATGGTGAAGAACATTGAGGACAACGGCCTGCTGCGCATCTGCAACATGGGCTGGAACTGGGCCGGATCCGCCTATAATGAGAAGGTGATTTTCCGCAACGGCACCATAGGCGTGGTGGGCTGTTACGGCCCCATTGAGGAAGCCGGAAACAAGATTGAAAAGCTCTTTGTGGATATCGGCGCGAAGGACGGTGAGGAAGCGCGCAGGCTTGTAAAAATCGGCGACTGCTGCGGCTATTTCGGCCCCTATCTCCACCTGGCCGGCGGCCTGATCTGCTCAAAATCCCTGGATGACCGCCTGGGCTGCTACCAGCTGATAGAATCCCTGAAGGAAAATCCGGGCAATCTCCCCAATGACATTTACTACTGCTTTGTGGTGCAGGAGGAGCTGGGCTGCAGGGGCTCGAAGGTGGCCGCGCAGCAGATCTGCCCGGACATCGGCATAGCCGTGGACATCACGCCGGCGCACGATTACCCGAACGACCTGACCGGAAGCAACAGGGTAGGGGCCGGCATCGGAATTAAAATCTGCGATCCGTCCGTAGTGGCGGACGAAATGGTGACCGGCGTTATGGAAAAGCTCTGTGCGGATAACGGGATCCCCTGCCAGAGAGAGGTGATCGACCGCGGCGGCACGGATGCTTCCAGCATGAACCTGACCGGCGCAGGCGTGAGAACCGGCGGCATCTGCGTGGTGACCCGCTATCCGCACTCCCAGAGCAGTGTCGTTTCCGGGGAGGACATTGAGGCAGGCATCGACCTGATGAACGCGTTTTCGGCTTATGATTTTTCCGCTGACATTCAGTGAAACGCTGATTAAAGCGTTTCAACGGACCTGATCCGCGTGAGCGCCTGAATCAGCGCTTCATGGGACCTGCTCCGCGGAGGTGCCTGAATCAGCGCTTCATCGGACCTGATCCGCGTGAGCGCCTGAATCAGCGCTTCATGGGACCTGCTCCGCGG
>CAMOSC010000073.1 GCA_946624325.1 uncultured Clostridia bacterium | reverse complement strand
GGATAGGAACTTTGTGATGTCGGATTTCTTTTGTGTGTAGTTTTCAGGGTATATTGTGTGCGCCAGTGGCTCAGTGGTGGAGCATCGCCTTCCCAAGGCGAGGGCCGCGGGTTCGAATCCCGTCTGGCGCTTTAAGGTCCTTGATAGCTCAGGGACCTTTTTTTGTGCAGGAACCCGGCAGGCGTGGAAGCCGCTTGCGAGCTTCAACATCTGCCGGGTGATAGACAAAAGCAGCCGGAGGCTGTGAATGGCAGCAGAAAAGGAAAGCATCGGCACAGGGAGAGCGATTCTTAAGCTCATCCGTGTCGGTGCTCTTATTTTGTGCCATAGCAATCGCAGCGCGTATTTTGTGCTGCGATCTGTCCGTATGGATCAAGGTGAAAGCTCCAGCCGTGCCTATCGCAGCGCACACATTATTCGTTGTAATATATTATATGACATAAATAAAACAGCCGGCAGGGCAGAAGCATTCAGGCTTCTGCCCTGCCGGCTGTTTTTTGGAAATATCATGAGGTTTGTTCAAGATTTTTGCGGGCGGTTGCCAGCATCAGCTTGATGCGGTTCAGCTGATTGACTTCGGAAGCACCGGGATCATAGTCAACTGCAATGATATTTGACTCCGGATGCATATGACGAAGTTCCTTGATGACACCCTTTCCTACAATATGGTTCGGAAGACAGCCGAAGGGCTGGGTACAGACGATATTATTGACACCGCCTTCGATCAGCTCCAGCATTTCGCCTGTAAGGAACCAGCCTTCTCCGGTCTGGTTCCCAAGGGAAACATAATCCTTGGCCATCTGTGCAAGCCGTCCGATTCTGGAAGGCGGATCAAAATGAACGCTACGCTCGAATTCTTTTCTCGCGGTTTTGCGGAAGAACTCCAGGAGCGCGATTCCGGCATTCCCGATACGTGCTGAGGAAGCTTTCATGCCCAGATTTTCGGCCTTGAAATTGTTGTTGTAAAAGCAGTACAGCAGAAAATCCAGAAGATCCGGGACTACTGCCTGTGCTCCTTCGCGTTCCAGCAGTTCAACGAGATGATTATTGGCCTGCGGAAGGAACTTAACGAGGATTTCGCCGACTATACCGACTTTCGGCTTTTGGAGTGTCTCATCAATTTCGATGGAATCGAAATCGCGGATCATATCGCGCAGAATTTTGCTGAACCTTGTAAGGCTTGGCGCACGGTGAAGATCACGGATACAGATTGCCAGCCATTTTTTATGCATGGCATCCGTGGCTCCCGGAACTTTCTCATAGGGGCGCATGCGATATACCATACGCATGAATACATCGCCATAGATGACCGCCTGCATGGAACGCAGGATCAGCGGCAGGGTGAACGTGAATCCCGGGTTGTTTTCCAACTTGCTCAGATTGATGGAGATAACGGGAATCTGTTCCATACCGGCCTTCTCCAGCGCGCGCCGGATAAAACCGATGTAATTGGAAGCCCTGCAGCCTCCGCCTGTCTGGGTAATAAAAACAGCCACCCGGTTCAGATCGTAACGGCCCGAGAGCAGCGCATCCATAATCTGTCCTACGACAATCAGAGAGGGATAACAGGCGTCATTATTGACATATTTCAGTCCGACATCTACCGCGGTACGGCTCTCGCTGAGAATTTCCACATGATATCCGGAAGCTTCAATCGCGGCGGACACCAGGTCAAAGTGGATAGGACTCATCTGCGGTGCCAGAATGGTGTAATCCTTCTTCATCTCCTTTGTGAAAACTCTGCGGTTGTAAGCGGATGACACCACTTTTCGCTGAACTTTTCTTTCCCTGCGGACGCGAATCGCGGAGAGAAGGGAGCGGATACGGATTCGTGCCGCACCGAGATTGTTGACCTCATCGATTTTCAGAACAGTATAGATTTTGCCGGACTTGGTCAGTATATCGCTGACTGCATCCGTCGTAACGGCATCAAGACCGCATCCGAATGAATTGAGCTGGATCAGGTCAAGATTATCGGTTGTCTTTACAAACTGGGCCGCGGCATAGAGACGTGAATGATACATCCACTGATCCATGACAATGAGCGGACCGTCAAGGGTGCCGAGATGGGATACCGAGTCTTCGGTAAGAACGGCCACACCATAGGAGTTTATCAGTTCCGGAATACCGTGATTGATCTCCGGATCAATATGATACGGCCGGCCGGCCAGGACTATGCCGTGTTTCCCGGTTCGGCGCAGGTATTCGAGTGTTTCTTCGCCTTTTCGACGGATATCATTCCGGCAGGCTTCCATCTCTGCCCAACCTGCCCGGGCAGCGGAACGGATTTCATCGGCAGGAATGCCAAGAGCCGAAAATTCCTCAACAAGTCTTTTTGTGAGAATCTCTTCGCTGGTCATTGCCATGAAGGGATTCATAAAACGGACATGCTCGGAGCGGAGCTCTTCTACATTGTTTTTAATATTCTCCGAATACGAGGTGACAATCGGGCAGTTGTAATGATTCTGTGCAGTGCCGGATTCCACACGCTCATAGGGTACAGCCGGATAAAAGATAAAACGGACGCCCTGACGGATCAGCCAGGAAATATGACCGTGCGCCAGCTTTGCCGGATAGCATTCCGATTCACTGGGAATGGACTCGATGCCCATCTCGTAGATTGCACGTGTGGAGTCGGGCGACAATATAACCCGGTATTTCAGATGACGGAAGAACACGGCCCAGAAGGGATAATTCTCATACATATTGAGAACCCGCGCAATTCCTACGGTCCCGCGCACCGCTTCGGATTCCGGAAGGGGATCATAGGCGAATACACGGTCATATTTGTACTGGAACAGATTGGGAATATCGTCACGCTTCTTTTCAAGGCCGAGTCCGCGTTCACAGCGGTTTCCGGTGATAAAACGGTTCCCGTTGCTGAAGCGGTTGATCGTCAGAAGGCAGTGGTTTGTGCAGCGGTTGCAGCGCGTGAGCTTTGTCGTATACTGCATTGCGAGAATATCACTGATGGACAGCATGGAGGACTTCGGCCTGCCGTTGTGCATCCAGCGTTCCCTTGCGATCAGCGCCGCGCCGAAAGCTCCCATGATACCGGCGATATCCGGACGGACGGCATTGCATCCGGAAATGCGTTCAAACGCGCGGAGAACGGCATCATTATAGAAGGTACCGCCCTGGACGACAACATTTTTCCCAAGACTTGACGCGTCGTTAATTTTTATTACTTTGAAAAGCGCGTTTTTGATAACGGAATAAGCCAGTCCCGCTGAAATATCCGCAACGGATGCCCCTTCCTTCTGGGCCTGCTTGACGTTGGAATTCATGAACACCGTGCATCTTGTTCCCAGATCTACCGGATTCCGGGCAAACAGGGCTTCCTGAGCGAAATCCACAACGGAATAGTTCAGAGACTTTGCGAATGTTTCGATAAACGAACCGCAGCCGGAAGAACAGGCTTCATTCAGCTGGACACTCTCGATTGTCTGGTTTTTGATGCGGATACATTTCATATCCTGACCGCCGATGTCCAGAATGCAGTCGACGTCAGGCCGGAAGAAGGAGGCCGCATAATAATGGGCGACTGTCTCCACTTCGCCTTCGTCAAGGGAGAGCGCGGTCTTAATGAGGGCTTCTCCATAGCCAGTGGAACAGGAATAGGCAATTTCGGCCCCCTCGGGGAGCAAATCGTGAATCTGACGGATAGCCCTTACGGTTGTTGAGAGCGGACTGCCGTTATTGCTGTTGTAGAAAGAGTACAGAAGCTCGCCGTTCTCGGAAACAAGGGCTGCTTTTGTTGTGGTTGAACCTGCATCGATGCCCAGGAAGCATTTGCCCTGATAGGAGGCAAGATCCGCCTTCCCGACACTGAACCGGGAGTGTTCTTCCAGAAATGCGTCATATTCTTCTTTTGAGGAAAACAGAGGATTGAGTCTGTGTATTTCAAAATCGAGCCGAACGCCTTTTGTCAGCCTGGCGATCAGGTCTGATGCGGGAACGGCATCGGTTTCTTTTGCATTCATTGCGGCGCCTATTGCGGCAAAAAGATGCGAGTGCTCCGGAGCGATAATGGCATCTCCCTCAAGGTTCAGCGTACGGATAAAAGCCTGCCGAAGCTGGTCCAGGAAATGCAGGGGGCCTCCGAGAAAAGCCACGTTGCCGCGGATCGGTTTTCCGCAGGCCAGACCGGAAATTGTCTGATTGACAACGGCCTGGAAGATGGAAGCGGCCAGATCTTCCTTAAGCGCGCCTTCATTGATAAGCGGCTGAATATCTGTCTTCGCAAAAACACCGCAGCGAGCGGCGATCGGGTATATGGCTTTATAATTCCTCGCGTATTCATTCAGGCCTGCAGCATCGGTCTGAAGAAGGGAAGCCATCTGGTCGATGAAGGAACCGGTTCCTCCGGCGCAGATCCCGTTCATGCGCTGGTCGACGCCTCCGGTGAAATAGATGATTTTTGCGTCTTCCCCGCCAAGCTCGATGGCCACGTCCGTATGAGGCGCGTAATCCTTCAGACTGGTGGCAACGGCCACAACCTCTTGTACAAAATCAATTTTCAGATGTGAGGAGAGTGACAGACCGCCGGAGCCGGTTATTGCAGGATAAAAAGCAATGTCGCCAAGCTCGCCGCAGGCGTTTTTCAGAAGCTGTGCAAGGGTTTCCTGAATATTGGCAAAATGACGTCTGTACTCGGAGAAAACAAGGCTTCCGCTTTTGTCCAGGACGGCAATCTTAACAGTTGTTGAGCCGATGTCGACGCCGAGAAAATATGTGTTCCGGTGATTTGAATCAGACATGAAATCAAATCCCTCCTTGAAAATCAGATTGGTGATACTCCAGGGCCTTACCGCAAAACGGCAGAAAGCTCTTTTCCGGGAATTGCCTGGCCTGTAAGGAAAAGGAATCGTAACTGTTCAGAGTCAGACTCCGGAGACGGGAAAATCATTCATTTCCGGAGCTGCGGCGTGCTCGCCAGATGAGAATTTGCCGGGAAGGGGAGATATCCGCCAGCGCAAATTTCCCTTTCCCCGCAAGGCTGCGCCTGACTCTGAACAGTGACAACTAATCAAGCTATTATAGCGCTTTTGGGAACAAAAAGCAAGCTTCTCATTTGGAGGGCGTAAAGGACGCGCCGGTCGGGCGTCTTTCCCTTAATCCGATAAGACTTCAGACTGCCTGAAAGGATTTGACAAACAGGAAGGAACTATTTATACTATAGCAAGCGGCAGACATTCTGTTTCCGCTCTCTTTACGGTACCGGATTTTTACTGCACGGGAGGTCAGCTTCCGCGGTTCATCCGTGCGCTTTTCAGGGAATGTCCGTGGCCGCCGGCTTTTCCGGCAGTCGCCGGGATATAGTGCAGAGTGATCAGTCAGTCGTACGGTGCAGGCCTGTCTTACAGGCTGCAAGGCGCTGACCGGAGGGGAAAAATGGATATTCTGAGTAAACTTGAGCGAAAATACGGCAGGTTCGCCGTGCCGAACCTGATGCTTTACGTTATTATTCTGAATGCGGCGGGTTTCCTGATTTCCCGGGTCAATCCCGGATTGCTGGAGTATCTGTGCTGGGATTTCTATGCCATCCTGCACGGGCAGGTCTGGAGGCTGGTTACTTTTATCATGTTCCCCTTCAGCACATCGTTATTGTCATTCATGCTGTTTGCCTTTGTCTACTATTCGATCGGCAATGCGCTCGAGCGCGCATGGGGAGTCTTCCGGTTTAACCTTTACATATACGTGGGCCTTCTGGGACATATTATCGGCGCCATCCTCATATATTTTGCCTTCGGGCTGAATATGTATATTCTGAATACCGGTTATCTGAACACCTCGCTTTTCCTGGCACTTGCCATGACCTATCCGGAGATGCAGTTTTATCTGATGTTCCTGATTCCGATCAAGGCAAAGTGGATGGCTCTTGTGAGCATTGCATACCTGGTGTATTCCCTGATTGTCGGATCGGTTTCAACACGGATTATGATCATCATGTCCCTGCTGAATTTTATCCTCTTCGCGGCCCTGATGTTTAAAAACAGCCGGTTTAATCCGAGGGACCTGGGCAGGAGGGTACAGTTCCGGCAGAAAATGCAGGCCGCTCCGTCCGGCAGGCAGCTGCATAAATGTACCGTCTGCGGAAGAACGGATGCGGATTATCCGGATCTTGAGTTCCGCTATTGCTCAAAGTGTGCCGGCGCGCATGAGTACTGCATGGAGCATCTCTATACACACGTGCATATCCAGGGGCAGTAACCCGCATTCCCAAAATAAACCCGGTAAGACGGCGGACACGCTTGCCTTTGACAGGGGCCGGAGGCCGTCTGCCCGTCATGATTGAAAGAAAGGAACGATAAATGGAGAAGAAACCTTTCGTAACACTCAGTCAGATTCAGGAAATTACCAGGACCTACCCGACGCCGTTTCATATATATGATGAAAAGGGGATTGTGGAGAACGCCCGAAAACTCAAGGCGGCTTTTGCGTGGAACCCCGGCTTCCGGGAGTATTTTGCGGTTAAAGCCACGCCGAATCCCTATCTGATGGAAATTCTGAAGAAAGAGGGTATCGGCGCGGACTGCTCTTCGTATACGGAGCTTCTGCTCTCCGAAGCGGTTGGACTCAAGGGCAGCGATATCATGTTTTCCTCGAACGTTACGCCCGATATGGATTTTTGCAAGGCGGCCGAACTCGGCGCAATCATCAATTTTGACGATCTCTCGCTGATAGACGATTATGCCGGAATTGCGCCGTTCCAGGAAACCATGTGCTGCAGGTATAATCCGGGCGGTTTGTTTACGCTGCAGAATGAAATAATGGATACGCCCAAGGATGCCAAGTACGGCATGACAAAAGAGCAGCTGAAGGAAGCATTCCTGAAACTGAAAGCCCACGGCGTTAAGCATTTCGGGATCCATGCCTTTCTTGCCTCCAACACCGTGGCGCTGGGGTACTATCCGAAGCTTGCCCGCATTCTTTTTGAACTGGCCGTGGAGCTTGCCGCCCAGACCGGTGTGCATATCGCGTTTATCAACCTTTCAGGCGGCGTCGGAGTCGCTTACCGTCCGGATCAGGAACCGAACGACATAATGGCGATCGGCGAGGCGGTACGGGAGGTATATGAGGAGGTACTCGTACCTGCCGGCATGGGAGACGTTGCCATCTTTACGGAACTGGGTCGTTTCATGCTGGCTCCCTACGGGATGCTGATAGCGCGGGTGCTTCATCAGAAACATATCTGGAAGGACTATGTGGGACTGGACGCTTGCGCGGCGAACCTTATGAGACCGGCCATGTACGGCGCTTATCACCACATTACGGTGCTTGGCAAGGAAGACTGGCCCTGCGATCATAAGTATGATGTGACCGGCGGCCTTTGCGAGAATAATGATAAATTTGCCATTGACCGTATGCTTCCCGAAATCGAGAACGGCGATTACGTGGCCATTCATGATACCGGTGCGCACGGTTTTTCAATGGGATATAATTATAACGGAAAGCTCCGCAGCGCGGAACTTCTTCTGAGAACAGACGGAAGCGTCAAGCTGATCCGTCGTGCGGAGACACCGCGGGACTATTTTGCAACGCTGGATTACCCGGGCCTGGAACGGATTTAAGGAAACGCTTTATTCAGCTTTCCCTTAAAAAGCCCTCTCTGTCGCGGATGAACCGTATTATTGTTCATCCGTGACGGGGAGGGCTTTTTCTGCCATGCGGCGAACGCCGCGGCAGTCACGGCCGCCCTATGGGCCGCGATCCGCAGGCATGGCTCAGAAAAGAGGGCAGGCGGGGCATCCCGGCCGAGAGACGGGGCATCCCGGTCACGAGGCGGACTTGTCGAATTTTGCGGTGGAATTTATTTGCCGGATTCCCGCAGTACAGGTATAATACAGATGAAGGATCCGGCCTATTTGCGTGCGAAGAGTTCCAATTCACGGCCGGTCTGTACTGATGAACTGAGCCTGTCATGCTCGCATGAACAGACAGGGTCATCAATACAGACCAGGCCTCTGAAGCAGGAACCGGACCACAGCCTCAGATAAAAATGTCATAGGCGCGCGATAGGTGTCCGAAGCACGGATGGTCTGCAGCCTGTGGGGGCGGGCCATGAATAAAAACTTCGAAGAGGCGCACGGACGAAAAAGGGATTGACAAATGCCCGTGGATCATGTAATATGATCGGGAGACGAACAAATGTTCAGCTAAAGGAGAAAAGAGAAGATGGCAGCAGAAAAAACTTCTGAACGTTCAGAAAAAATGAAAGCGCTCGACGCGGCGCTGACCCAGATAGAAAAGGCATATGGAAAAGGCTCCGTTATGAAGCTCGGTGATTCCGGCGCCAATATGAATATCGAAGTGATTCCAAGCGGCGCCCTCAGCCTGGATATCGCCTTGGGCCTTGGCGGTTTCCCAAAGGGAAGAATCATAGAAATATACGGACCGGAATCAAGCGGAAAAACCACCGTTGCCCTGCATGCCGTGGCGGAAGTACAGAAGCGCGGCGGAATAGCCGGTTTTATTGATGCGGAGCATGCACTGGATCCCGTATACGCGAAAAATATCGGCGTGGACATAGACAATCTCTATATCTCCCAGCCGGACAACGGTGAACAGGCGCTTGAAATCACGGAAACGATGGTACGCTCCAATGCGATCGATATCGTCATTATCGACTCTGTGGCAGCGCTGGTACCTAAAGCGGAAATTGACGGCGATATGGGAGATTCCCATGTCGGTCTTCAGGCGCGTCTTATGTCCCAGGCCCTCAGAAAGCTGACGGCCGCTATCAGCAGATCCAACTGCATTGTTATTTTTATTAACCAGCTCCGGGAAAAAGTGGGCGTCATGTTCGGCAATCCGGAAACCACGACCGGCGGCCGCGCCCTGAAATTTTATTCATCGGTACGTCTGGATGTACGCCGGATCGAGTCCATCAAACAGAGCGGCGAGGTCATCGGAAACAGGACAAAAATTAAAGTGGTGAAGAACAAAATCGCTCCGCCGTTTAAAGAGGCCGAGTTTGATATCATGTTCGGCAAAGGCATATCGCGCGAGGGCGATGTCCTGGATCTTGCCGTTGAGAAAAACGTTATACAGAAATCCGGTGCCTGGTTTGCCTATAATGATGCCAAAATCGGTCAGGGACGCGAGAATGCGAAGTTATATCTGATGTCTAATCCGCAGGTCCTCAGCGAGGTTGAAAAGAAAGTGCGTTCTCTTTACGGTCTGGCGGAAACGACCGGCGATGTGATTACCGCGTCGGTTCCTGCGAATGCAGCCGGGGACGCAGGCAGCGAAGGGCCGGAGCCTGAGGATGATTTCCTGGAGGATGACGATCTTTGAAAACCGGCAGATTCCGAATGAATGAAGATTGCAGCGAGCAGGATGCAATCCGTATGGCGAAGGAGCGCTGTCTGAAACTGCTCTTGTTTCAGGACCGTACGGAGAAACAGCTGATGGAACGGCTGCTCAGGGAGGGCTTTACCGCGGAGGTGGCCGAGAGTGCGCTGTCATATGCCAGGAGTCTGCATTATATCGATGACAGCCGTTTTGCCAGGCAATATGTCATGGGCAGGATATCAGGCAAAGGGAGCAGCCGGATCCGTGCGGAATTACGGGAGAAAGGCGTACCTGAAGCCGAAACGGATATCCTTCTCGAAGAATTCCGGGAGGAGGAGGAAAAGGGTGCTTTCAGAACCGCCGAAAAGCTCAGCGCCGGAAAAGCGCTTTCGGATCCCCGGATCTTTCATAAGCTGCTGCAGGCAATGCTGCGCCGCGGCTACTCCCTGGAACTATCCAGAAAAGCACTGAAAAAACTGTTTGAAAATCAGAATTATTCATGACATTGTTCTGCTTGGATAGCTTAACTGCCCAAAGCATTTTATGACAATAAAATAATTTTTTTCCTATTTACCTTGACAACACTCCTCAAATCGAATAAAATTATACTGTTGTCCCTAAAGAACAGGCGTAGATTTGGCATTATCGGCGGAAATCTGCGTACCTGCCTGATCTGACAACAGTATTATTCAGAGAGAGGAGGTGCACTGTGTATGTTTGAATTTATGCATCAAACCGCTTTTTTCTCGCTGATGCATGAACCTGAGACTCCGCATCCGGCCGGCGTACCGGTTCTGTTTGTTATACTGATCGCTGTTGCCGCGGCTGTTGCTGCAGGTATTATTGTCTGGTTTCTCTCAAAAAATCTGATTGATAAACAATACAGCAAAACGGTCGGCACGGCGGAAGAGAAGTCGAAGGCTATCATTGACGAAGCTCTTAAAACAGCTAAAGATAAAAAGCGCGAGGCTTTGCTGGAAGCGAAGGAAGAGAACCTGAAAGCCAAGAATGAGCTTGAAAAGGAAATCAAAGAGCGCAGGAACGAGCTGTCCCGCATGGAAAAGCGTACGCTGAACAAGGAAGAAGCCCTTGACCGGAAGATGGAATCGCTTGAAAAACGGGAAAACAGCCTGAACCAGAAAGAAGAAAGCCTGAACAAAAAGCATGCAAAGGTTGACGAACTGACCTTACAGGCAACACAGGAGCTTGAACGCATTTCCGGAATGACCTCTGAACAGGCAAAGGAGTTTTTGTTCAAATCTGTTGAGGACGAAGTAAAACTTGACACTGCAAAAATGGTCAAGGAGCTTGAGGCGAAAGCCCGGGATGAAGCGGGACAGAAGGCTAAAGAGTATGTGGTGACAGCGATTCAGCGCTGTGCCGCGGATCATGTGGCCGAAACCACGATTTCCGTAGTCCAGCTTCCGAATGACGAGATGAAAGGACGTATTATCGGACGGGAGGGAAGAAATATCCGTACCCTGGAGACTTTGACCGGCGTTGAGCTGATCATTGATGATACACCCGAAGCAGTCATCCTGTCGGCATTCGATCCCATGCGCCGCGAGGTCGCACGGATTGCGCTGGAAAAGCTTGTGCTTGACGGCAGGATTCATCCTGCCCGCATTGAAGAAATGGTAGAAAAGGCTCAGAAGGAAGTCGAGGTAATGATACGGGAGGCCGGTGAGGCAGCTTTGCTGGAAGTCGGCGTTCATGGTATCCATCCGGAACTTGTCAAATTGCTGGGCCGTATGAAATTCCGTACCAGCTATGGTCAGAATGCACTGAAGCATTCCATCGAAGTTGCCCATCTTTCGGGCCTTCTGGCCTCCGAGATCGGGCTTGATGTGCGTCTTGCGAAAAGAGCAGGTCTGCTGCACGATATCGGAAAGGCTGTGGACCATGAGATGGAAGGCTCGCATGTTCAGCTCGGAGTTGAATTGTGCAAGAAATACCATGAAAATGCTGTCGTCATCAACGCCGTTGAGTCGCATCACGGAGATGTAGAGCCTACTTCTCTGATTTCCTGCATCGTACAGGCTGCAGACACGATTTCGGCTGCGAGACCGGGAGCAAGAAGAGAGACGCTTGAGGCGTACACGACACGTCTCAAACAGCTTGAGGAGATTACCAATTCCTTCAAGGGTGTGGATAAATCCTATGCGATTCAGGCTGGCAGAGAGGTCAGGGTCATGGTTGTACCCGAACAGGTATCGGATGCAGACATGGTACTGATGGCTCGGAATATAGCAAAACAGATTGAATCGGAACTTGAATATCCTGGACAGATCAAGGTTAATGTCATACGGGAATCAAGAGCAAGCGATGTAGCAAAATAAGAGCAGCTTTGAAGAGGACATTTATCAATGTCCTCTTTTATATGGAAGCTTTTCACCGTTTCAGGAGTCAGGCCCTTAAGCGTTTATCGGATTATGCCAACAGCTTTTCCGCTGGAGCTTTTAGGCCCTGAGCATGCGTGGAATAGGGCAGATTGTTTGCTTCAGAAATTTTGCTGAGCTATCCATTATGCTCTGAGCATGCGTGTAATAGGGCAGATTGTGTGTTTTAGAAGCTTTGCTGTGCTATCCCTTTATGCCCTGGGCATAGTGTATTAGAGTATAGTCTTGCAAAGCGTGCGTTTGTGTGCTATTCTTGAGATTGCGAAATTGTTGCTGTTCGGAGCCAGGCGGTAATCCAAAGCGAAATCATGGATTCAACTGGCTGAAATCCATGATTTCGTTTTGGATTGTCATCTGGCGAGCACGCCACAACTCCGGAAATGGCGCTTTTGCCATTTCCGGAGTGTGGCTATGAACAGTAACGCAAAAAATAAAGCAACCGAATTTGTCTGTTGAACAGGCCTGAAAAACGGATTTCCTTTCAGGCTCGGTTAACGGCGATCCGGATTTCCGATAAGGAGAGGAGTGAATGATATGACCAAAATTGATATAGTGTCCGGATTCCTTGGAGCCGGTAAGACCACTTTGATCAAAAAGCTGCTCAAAGAAGCTTTTTCGGGAGAGCAGGTGGTGCTCATTGAAAATGAGTTTGGCGAAATCGGAATAGATGGAGGCTTCCTGAAAGAAGCCGGTGTGCAGATTACGGAGATGAACTCCGGATGTATCTGCTGCACGCTTGTCGGAGATTTCGGAAAAGCCTTAAAAGAGGTTGTGTCCACCTATGCGCCCGACAGGATTATTATTGAACCGTCCGGCGTGGGAAAGCTCTCGGATGTTATTGCGGCTGTGGCGAAAACCGGTGAGGAGATCGACATTACGCTGAATAATTTTGTCACGGTGGCGGATGCCAACAAGTGCAAACTTTATATCAAGAACTTCGGAGAATTCTATAATAACCAGATCGAAAGCGCAAATACGGTTATTTTAAGCCGCACGCAGGGCATGGATGAAGCAAAGCTTCAGGCTGCGGTGGCCCTCCTTCAGGAAAAGAATCCGAGGGCCAGAATTATAACGACACCGTGGGACGAACTTACGGGTGAACAGATTCTTGCTGTTATGGAACAGGGACAGTCCCTCACGGAGGAACTGCTTGCCGAAGCGCTTGAACAGCACAGGCTGGATGCTCTGGAGCATGAGCACGAGCATCATCATCATGATCATGATGATGAGGAGCATGAGCACCATGACCACGATGATCATGATGAAGAGGAGCATGAGCACCATCATCACCATGACCACAATGATCATGATGATGAGGAGCATGAGCACCATCATCACCATGACCACGATGATCATGATGAGGAAGAGCATGAACATCACCACCACCATGACCATGATGATCATGATGAGGAGGAGCATGAGCACCATGG
>CAMOSC010000072.1 GCA_946624325.1 uncultured Clostridia bacterium | reverse complement strand
TTAAGAGCGATGCGGATTCTTACGCGAGGCTGTCCAGGCAGACCGGCGATTACAACCGTATATTTGATTACAATTTCATAGCGGTCGGCACGAGGCATGCCATGCATGTCGAGGAACATGTCCCCGATTGGTGGGGAATTATCACGGTGGAGGAGATCCCGGGCGGGGTTGACTGCTACCTGCTCAGGAAAGGCCGGAAAAACCCGGATGCGGATCCGGCACAGAAGCTTCTGCTTCTGTGGCGAACCGAACTCTCCCGCATTCTGAAGACCTTCGGACTGCCTGCTTATGCGGGCAGGAATAAGAAATATATGGCGGAAAAGATCCTCTCTGCCGCAAGGCCCGAGCAGGTGGCTGAGGCAGTGAGCGCGGAGCTTTTTGAGCGGGATTATACAAGAATTGAGAAGGCGATGCCGGCATCTCGCCCGAGAGGGAGGGGAAGAGGAAAGCGGAGCCGGAGAAAAAAGCTTTAAAGTGCGGACAGAAAGCCGGCCGGAGGATATAGGTTACAGGTATGGAATTTTGGGATATTTACGACATTCACCGGAATAAAACCGGACGGACGATGAAGCGCAATGACTGGACGATGAAGCCCGGGGATTACCATCTGACGGTATTGGGTGCGGTGGTAAAGCCGGACGGTCGTTTCCTGATTACGCGGAGAGCCATGACGAAATCCTGGGCTCCGGGCTGCTGGGAAATACCGGGAGGCGGCGTACAGGCAGGGGAAACCTCCCCGGAGGCAGTGGCTCGGGAAATCCGGGAAGAGACGGGGCTGACCGTTCCGGCATACGGGGCAAAGCCGTGTTTCAGCTACAGACGGGATAACCCGGATGAGGGGGACAACTATTTTGTCGACGTTTACCGCTTTGAGCTGGATTTTGATGAGCGGGACCTGGTGCTTCAGGAGGCTGAGACGGACGGGTATATGCTAGCCGCGCCGGAGGAAATTGACGCAATCGGGAAGGATGGAAAGTTCCTTCATTATGCCAGCATCCGGAAGGTATTCGAACTTGACTGAAAGTGCGAAAACGAGTATACTATCTGGGAACTGTTCAGAGCCAGGCGCAAACCCATGAGAGATCATGGATTCAGCTGGCTGAAATCCATGATCTCTCATGGGTTTGCATCTGGCGAGCACGCCGCAACTCCAGAAATGGCTGCTTTTCGCCATTTCTGGAGTCTGGATCTGAACAGTTGCACTTTTGCGTATAAGCAACCGGAAAATCCGAATGAAATACAAAAAAAGAGGTGCTTTTTCCGGAAATCTGAGAGGTATTTGTATGGATAACAGCGACAGTAGCGGACGAAGGCGAGGCATGGGGATCCTGCACGGACACAAGTCAGGCTGCCGAAGCTGTCGTTGTCCGGTGTCTTAAACGCTTAGGCAGACCACAGGAAGCCGCGGCTGACAGCTGCGGTTTGAGATTATGCGGGATGAACCATTGCCATCCGGGAATACCAGACAGCCGCGTCAAGCGGCTGCTATTTGGAGCGCGGAATCGGGGCAGTGGTTTTTTTGCTGCCCGGATTTTTCCCGACCCGATCGGATACATGGCCAGAAATCTGTGCGGTGTATCGGAAGGAGGCAGCAATGGAGGAAAACAGAGAGATTGAACGCGGTATGGAACAGCCGGTGCGTGAGCATCCCGACTATGAAGAGGAACTGGTACGGATTATCCGCAGTAATGCCAGCCCGAAAATCCTGAAGGATGAGATCAGCAATTATCATGAAAACGATATAGCTGCCGCACTGGAAAATCTCACCGCGGAGGAGCGCAGAAAGCTGTACCGGATGCTGGATCCGGATACACTTTCCGATGTATTTGCCTATATTGAAGACAACAGGGCCCTGTATTTCAACGAGCTGACGGGGCGGAAAAAGGTCGACCTGATCTCCCGCATGGATGCGGACGATGCGGTAGAACTGCTGCGTCAGATTGAAAAGTCGGAGCGTTCGCTCCTGATTGACCTGATCGATGATGATTCCCGCCGGGATATCGCGCTGATCGCTTCCTTCGAGGAGGATGAGATCGGCAGCCGCATGAGCACGAACTACATCCGGATTCATATGGGCAGTACGGTGAAGGCTGCCATGCATGACCTGGTTGAGCAGGCGGCGGACAACGACAATATTTCCACACTCTATGTGCTGGATTCGGATCAGACCTTTGTCGGGGCCATTGACCTGAAGAACCTGATCACGGCCAGGGAATCGGTCCCGCTAGATGAGCTGATCCAGACTTCCTTCCCGTATGTTTACGGACAGGAACGGATCGAGGACTGTATTGAGCAGCTCAAGGATTATTCCGAGGATTCCATCCCGGTCCTGGACAACAGCAATAAAATGCTGGGCGTGATCACCTCCCAGGATATCGTGGAAGTCGTCGATGAGCAGATGGCGGAGGACTATGCGAAGCTGGCCGGTCTTGCAGCCGAAGAAGACCTCAAGGAACCGGTGCGCGAAAGCGTCCGCAAGCGTTTCCCCTGGCTGATGATCCTGCTCTGCCTGGGCCTGCTCGTCTCCGGCGTGGTGGGACTCTTTGAACATGTCGTGCAGGAAATCACCATAGTCGTGTTCTTCCAGTCCCTGATTCTGGACATGGCCGGTAATGTGGGTACCCAGTCGCTTGCCGTGACGATCCGCGTGCTGACCGATGAGAACCTGACCGGAAGGCAGAAGCTCGGACTGGTCTGGAAGGAGGCAAGGATAGGCCTGGTCAACGGGTTTATCGTTGGCGGACTTTCCTTCATCGTGATCGGCTTTTACGTATGGCTTGCTTTGAAGAAAAGCCCCTTCTTTGCCTTTTCGGTATCGGCCTGCATCGGCTCCGCCATGCTGCTGGCGATGCTGATTTCGAGTCTTGCGGGAACCGGCATCCCCATCCTTTTTAAGAAATTGAAAATTGACCCTGCGGTTGCTTCGGGGCCGTTAATCACAACCCTGAACGACCTTGTCGCGGTGGTTTCGTATTATGGCCTTGTGTGGTTATTCCTGATAAAGCTGCTCGGAATCAACGGGTGAAACGCAGATACCGGGTGATGTGGCGGGAAGGGCTTCGGCGTATATAAGGGAGCTTTGCAGGGGAATCTTTTTCCCGCGGAGGCGGTGAAGGACTGATGGAGAAAGATATGGATTACAGAAAAGAAATACGGGCTTATCTGGAAGCCCATAAAGAGGAGCTTGTCAGTGATATCTGTGAACTGATGAAGATAGACAGCGAGCGCGGGGAGGCGGCAGAGGGCAGGCCTTTCGGAGAGGGCCCCTATGAGGGGCTTATGGCAGGCGCGCGCGTGCTTGAGAAGAACGGCTTTGTCGTGAATAACTGCGATAACTACTGCATCGATACGGTGCTCAACGGCAAAGAGCTCCAGCTTGATATTCTCTGCCATCTGGATGTGGTCCCTGCCGGGGACGGGTGGCGCATTACAGAGCCGTTTTCCCCGCTTGTGCAGGACGGCAAAATATTCGGCAGAGGCAGTTCGGATGACAAGGGGCCGGCGATGGCGGCGCTGTATGCCATGAAGGCCGTCCGTGACCTGGGTATTCCCCTGGAAAAGGACGTCCGTCTGATCCTGGGCTCCGATGAGGAATGCGGAAGCTCGGATATTGCCTACTATTTCGGGAAGAAGGCACATGCGCCCATGTCCATCTCGCCGGATGCGGATTTTCCGCTGATTTTTCTGGAAAAGGGCAGCCTTCACACCACGTTTACGGCCTCTTTTGAGCGGGAATCCGCACTTCCGAGGGTTACGGCTCTCAGAAGCGGCATAAAAGTGAATGTGGTTCCCGCTGCGGCTGAGGCGGAAATCGAGGGACTGACCGTGGAAATGCTTGCCCCTTGCGCTGCGGCCGCAGAGGCACGGACCGGCGTCAGAATGACGCTTCACGAGCTGGAGAACGGACGTGTCCTGGTACAGGCGGCGGGACTCGGAGCGCATGCCGCGGGACCGATGGACGGCAATAATGCCCTGACTGCGCTGCTGTCCTTCCTGAGCGGACTTGAGCTTGCCGATACGCCTTCTTCGTCCCTGCTCCGGAAGATATCCGCGCTCTTCCCGCACGGCGATTTTTACGGAAAGGCGCTGGGCGTTGCCCGGGAGGACGAGATTTCCGGAAAGCTGACCCTGACGCTGGACCTTTTCAGCATGGATGAGGAGGGGCTCTCCGGAACATTTGACTGCCGTTCCTGTGTTTCGGCAAACGATGAGAATACAAAGGATGTTATTTTTAAACGCCTGGAGGAAGCGGGCCTGCAGCACGATAATGACCCCATGAATCCGCCGCATTATGTGCCCAGGGATTCCGTGCTGGTGCAGACGCTGCTTGCCAGCTACGAGAAGATTACCGGGAAGAAGGAAGAACCGCTGGCAATCGGCGGCGGCACCTATGTGCACCACATTGAAAACGGGGTAGCCTGCGGCTGTGCGGATCCCGCGGTGGATAATCACATGCACGGACCGGATGAATTCGTAATCATCGAACAGCTGCTGATGAGCGCCGAGATTTATGCAGACGCGATCATCGCCCTGTGCTCCCACCGGTAATACGGTCGTTTTTCGCCGCGGCGTGCCCGGCTGATGACAAAGAAAAAGCTCCGCGAGGCGGAGCTTTTTTGCTGGCAGAGGATAAGATTTCCGGCCAGGTCGCAATTCCTGACGGGAGACAGCTGTAAACGGAGCGCTCAGTACAGATACCCGAGCATGGCCCAGATCTGCCGGTTCTGCTCCCAGATATACGAAAACTGATCAATGGGCAGCGGGCAGGGAACCGTACCGGTCTCTACGGTGACGGAAGGAATCTGCTTTTCCAGTACGCACCAGTTGGAAAAACCGGCTTCATTGGAGTAGCCGCCCAGGGAACAGCCCGTCAGATTGGAGATGTGGGTTGCCAGGTTCGAATTAATCGTCCACATGGGCTCATCCTGCCCGTACTGCCAGTAAACCAGATCTCCGTAGGAATGATAGCTGATGGCCAGCTGCAGATTCGGGAGGGATTCCGTGAGCTTTATCAGGGCCTGTACCTCCGGCTCGGAGAAGGGCGCGCTTCCTTTATACAGGGAGGAGGAGGGGACCGGCCGGTCATTTACCTGTTCCCAGCCGGGAGAATAATTGCGGTTGAGATCCACGCCAACGGCATTGGCTTTCCAGTGGGTAAAGTAAGCGGACTGCTCAAGCTCCGTAAAACCGCCGTTGACATCCGAACTGTAGATAGAGTTTAAATTGGCCCGCAGATCTTCACGGATCAGGGCATCAGGGCCGTACTGGCTGATTGTGACGCCGTCCGGGTTGACCATGGGTACCAGGACAATACACAGATTGTCGAAGATTTCGCGGTATTTCCGGTCATTGTAGGAACCCGTGTCGTAGGATGCGCAGTAATACTCAAGCTGCTTCATGACAAGCTGGGTAGTCATGTATTCCCTTGCGTGGGTCGCGGCAGTGATCAGGATGCTCCTGCCGGCGGAACGGTTCCCGAAATAGACGACGGGGATATTCCGTCCGTCATGGGTGATCCCGGCGGTCTCCACGGTCATGAGGGAGGGATAGCAGGTCTGAAGATATTCCAGATCCGCCAGCATTTTTCCGTAGGAATAGAGGGCGGTGCTCAGATCAATAATCGCATTCGGATCCGGCGGGATAACAGCCGCGGGAATTGTTTCCTGGATCGGGGTCTGAGCTTCGGTTTCCTCCGGGAACTCTGTAAAAGGCTCCGGGAAAACGGTTTCCGTCTCGTCCGTGAAATCGGAAACTGCTTCTTCCGAGTAAGTTTCCGTTTCCGGGAGATATTCCGTGCTGCTCTCCACGGCGGCAGTCCGGGGCTGCCTTTTAAGCCTTTCCGGCAGGGTTGGCGCGGTATCAGGCGCGCACCCGCAGAGGGAAAAGAATACTGCGGCAAGGATTATGGAAAACAGCCCTTTTCGGAATTGTTTACGCTTCATACTTCCGATCCCTTCCTTTGCTGGATATGAAAAAAACGGTAACTGTCCGGAACCATACTCCAGAAATGGCGAAAAGATGCCAGGTATCTGTTATTATACCATATACCCCTTCTTTTGAACAGACAGATCTGCGAATTCTCCCCCGGTTCCTGCCTCAGTTCCCGGAGGGGAGAGGCAATCAAAGTCCATGAAAAGCGGAAAAGATTCCCTTGCATGATGGGCGGCTTTGTATTATGATCTACGGACAGGAAGAAAAGGCTGGAGGATTACTACAGATGCAGCAGAAGAAAATACCGCTTCTTTCAACCATACTGGACCATACGGACTGTTCCGCAGAGGTTATCCGGATGGCCTGGCCGTCCATTCTGGAATCGTTTTTTGTATCCCTTGCCGGGATGATCGACATCATGATGGTCAGTTCCGTCGGCTCGGAGGCCGTAGCCGCGGTCGGCCTGACGACACAGCCCAAATTCGCATTTCTGGCTTTTTTCATCGCACTGAATGTTTCCGTGTCCTCCATTGTCGCAAGAAGAAGGGGGGAGCGCAGGAAGGACAGCGCCAACAGCACGCTGCTTACGGCTTTCGTCATTGTATTGTGCGCGGTCCTTCTTTTCACGATGCTGGCCGTCGGGCTGGCGGATCCGCTGATCCGCTTCTGCGGCTCCAGGGAGGATACCCATGGCTCCGCAGTCCTGTATTTCCGCATTATCATGGGCGGGATGTTCTTCAACGTGATTTCCATGCTCATCAATTCGGCTCAGCGCGGGGCCGGGAATACCCGGATCGCCATGACCACCAATGTGACTTCCAGCGTGGTGAATATTGTCTTTAATTATTTGCTGATCGGAGGACACCTGGGGTTCCCGGCCTGGGGCATCAAGGGCGCGGCGGTTGCGACCGTACTCGGAACGGTCGTGGCGATGTTTATGAGTATCGCTTCCCTGTTCCGCAAGGACGGCTTCTTAAGTATTCCGCACTGTATCCGGAACCGTATCCGTCCTTCCCTGGAACCGGTGCACAGCATGGTAAAGGTGGGTTCCTCCATCTTTCTTGAACAGCTCCTGATGCGTATCGGCTTCTCCGCAACGGCCATCATGGCGGCGGATATGGGAACGAACGCCATGGCGGCACATCAGGTGGGGATGAATCTCCTGAGTCTGTCCTTCTCCTTCGGAGACGGCCTGCAGGCGGCAGCGGTGGCCCTGACCGGAAGAAGCCTGGGCGAGCGGAAACCGGATCTGGCGAAAATCTACGGGACCTTGTGCCAGCGCTTCGGAAATCTGATTTCCATTGTGGTGGGCATTGTTTTCCTGATTTTCGGCAGAGCGATCTTCAGTCTGTTTTTCACGGAGCCGGATATTGTGGATACCGGCGTGATGCTCTCGCGCATCATTGCGTTAATTGTATTGCTGCAGATTCCGCAGGTCGTGTATATGGGGTGCCTGCGCGGCGCGGGAGACGTGGTGTTTACCATGATCGCTTCCACCATCAGCGTAACCTGCATCCGGACCGCAGTCTCCTGGATATCCTGTTACGCGCTTGGGTTCGGCATTGCGGGTGTATGGTTCGGCGTGGTAGCGGATCAGCTGTGCCGTCTCTCCATGACAACCTGGAGATACAGTACGGGGAAATGGATGTCTTACAAGCTGTAACATCCGGATGACGCCGGCATGGCACCCGAGGCGGGCACGCCGGCAGGGACCGGATCCCGAAACCGGATTTCAATGGAAGAGGGAACATAAAAAGGGGGCATATTCTTGAAACTGATCAGGGATGTAAAAATATACACCGGAGCCGGTGTGATTGAACAGGGTTATGTGCGGTACAATGAGAAAATTACGGAGACGGGCGCTATGGCTTCCTTTTCCCCGATGGAGGATGATGAGGAACAGGCGCTGTCTGAAGCCGGAAAGGTGCTTGTTCCGGGATTTGTCGATATACACAGCCACGGCGGGTACGGACTGGACAGCATGGACGCTTCCGCGGAGGAGATCGTCCGGATGGTCCGGGAAATGAGCCGGAGAGAGGGGATTACCTCCTATTTCTGCACCACCATGACACAGACTGTCGAGGCTATTGACCGCGCAGTGATCAACATCCGTACCGCTGCGTCAATGTGCCCGCTGATTCGGGGGATTCATCTGGAAGGGCCCTTCATATCCGCACGCTACAAGGGGGCGCAGCGGGAGGATTGCATCCGCAAGCCGGATATTGCGCTTCTGAAGCACTGGCAGGAGCTGTCCGGAGGCCTGATCCGCCTGGTAACCTATGCGCCGGAGGAGGCCTCGCCGGAATTTGAGGAGTACTGTCAGAGTGCGGGGATTGTGCTGAGCGCGGGGCACAGTCAGGCGCTTTACAGCGAAGCCTGTGCATCCAAAGCCACCCACGTGACCCATCTGTTTAACGCGCAGCGCGGCCTGAACCACCGTGAACCGGGCGTCGCCGGATTCGGTCTTCTTACGGAGAGCGTCCGTGCGGAACTGATCTGCGACGGGATCCACATCATTCCCGAGATTGTGGCCATGGCATTCCGCCTGAAGGGGGGCCGCGGGCTTGAACTGATTACCGATTCGATGCGCGCAAAGGGAATGCCGGAGGGCGTCAGCGAGCTGGGCGGCCAGACGGTTTATGTAGAGTCAGGAACGGCAAGGCTGGAGGACGGAACCATAGCGGGAAGCATTCTGACGATGGACAGGGCTTTCCGGAACATCATCCGCTTTACGGGCTGTTCCCCGGAGGATGCCGTGCGTATGAGCTCGGTCAATCAGGCCGAAGAGTTCGAACTGGCGGGAAAAGGCGGCATAGCACCGGGCAAGGATGCGGATTTTGTCCTGATGGACAGGGAATACCGCGTGCAGGGAACCGTAAGCGGGGGCGTGCGGATGTGAGTGGACGAAGCCGCGGCGTTTAAGCCGGAGCGAAAGTATCAAAAAAGGCAGCAGGACAATGCACGATGGCATATCCTGCTGCTTTTTGCGGAATCGGGTTTTAATGCTTTGTTACAGAAGCGGGATGCACTTCTCTTCAGCCACCTTCCGGACATCCGCAGGCCAGATGGAGCACTGAACCTCACCGATATGCGCCTTGCGGAGGAAGAACATGCAGATACGGGACTGTCCGATACCTCCGCCTATCGTAAAGGGAACGGTTTCCTCCAGCACAGCCTTCTGGAAGGGGAGAGCGGCGCGTTCCGGGCATCCGGCTTTTTCAAGCTGTGAGAGGAGCGCATCACGATCTACGCGTATTCCCATGGAGGAGAGCTCCAGCGCAATATCCAGTACGGGATAGTAGACCAGGATATCGGCGTTCAGGGACCAGTCATCGTAGTCCGGGGCTCTTCCGTCGTGCGGTTCCCCGTTTGCGAGCCTGTCACCGATCTGCATGATGCAGACGGCTCCCTTTTCTTTTGTTATGCGGTATTCGCGCTCCTTCGGCGTACAATCCGGGTAAAGGGAAAGAAGCTCGGAACTCGTTATAAAGAAAATCTCCTTCGGAAGGATTTCCTCGATGTAATCATACTGGATAGCCATGTACATTTCGGTCTTGCGAAGAACCTTGTATACCCCGCGGACGGTTTCCTTCAGGGTATTCAGCGTGCGGTCTTCCCGGCGGATGATTTTCTCCCAGTCCCACTGATCCACGAAAATGGAATGGATGTTATCCGTCGTTTCATCCCGCCGGATTGCATTCATATCGGTGTAAAGCCCTTCCCCGATGGAAAAGCCGTATTCCTTCAGGGCATAGCGCTTCCATTTTGCCAGGGAGTGAACGACCTCCGCCTGATAATCATTCTGTTCCAGAATGCCAAAGGAAACCGGCCGCTCAACACCATTTAAATTATCGTTCAGACCTGAAGCCGGGTCGACAAACAGCGGCGCGGAAACGCGCAGCAGATTCAGCTGGCCCGCAAGAAGGTTCTGGAAAAAATCCTTGACGGTTTTGATGGCAATCTGCGTATCGTGCAGATTCAGATCCGGCCTGTATCCTTCCGGTATGATGAGATGTTCCATAATAACCCCTTTCTTTTCTGGTGCAAACATGCAGGGACCTCAGACCGGAGAGCTGATGACTCTCCGCGGCATATTTCCCCTCACGGAAATCAAACGGATCCGGCAAGCCCAAAGCAGTGTCATACCCGCCTTTGTGGCTTTTTCATTTCTCGCAGAAACAAAGCGGATCAGACAACATCAAAGCCCTTGGCACGGATACAGGAAGCCACCTCAGAAACATCTTCCGTATGCATGACCAGAATCGGTTTGCCGCTTTCCCTGTTGAAGCAAAGGTAAATATAATCAATGTTGATGTTGCTCTCCAGCATGGCCAACAGCAGATGGTCGAGCGCCCCGACTCTGTCCTCCAGTTCCACACCGAGAACATGGCTGCTCTTGCACTGATAGCCGGCGGCCTGAAGCACGCGGACAGCTTCGTCTGTCTTGTCCACAACCATGCGGATAATGCCGTATTCGGCGCTGTCATTCGTGACGGAACCGAGTATGTTGATGTCATTGGAGCGGAGTGCGCCGGTGATCGCCTGGAAGGCGCCGCGGCGGTTTTCCGCATATACGGAAACCTGATTCATTTTGGGATCCTTTCTGTAAAAAACTGAACAGACATAAAAACGCTGCCGAACAGACACAAAACAAACGCTTCCTGAACAGGCACAAAACACCTGCTGAACATTCTGAAAGAACGCTGCTGAACAGACACAAACCACCTGCTGGACCCTTATAAAACGCTGTCGAACAGTCATAAAACCGCTGCTGAAGAGTCCAAAGACGCTGCCCGACAGTCCTATAATAAGGACTGCCTTATCAGGCGGGATTACGGCTGCCCGGCTAGGAAGCCGAAGATGGCCCGGTAATAGGGGAGAAGAATATCATTTCCGCAGCGGTACAGCTCATGCTTCGCATCGGGAAAAACGGTTTTCGTACCCTGTCTCAGGGCTGCAATAAAACGGTCCTGTGCTTCATTGGACACGGCGGTATCCCTGCCGGCCTGCAGCAGAAGAACGGGGATTTGGATCCGGGCAGGCGCTTTCGCCAGAAGAAAGGCGGAAAGCCTGGCCGCTTCACCAGCCCAGCCGAAGGAGGCACCGCAGGTCTGAAGGGAAGGGTCCGCTTTCTGTCTGTTCAGATACCATTCAAAACGGGCGGGAGAGAGGGCCATGCTCTGCGCGAAGGTCTCCGAGCCGTCAAAGGGATGATATCCCGGAACGGGAGCCTTGCTCTTCCCGAGAAGCTTCATGGCAGCGGCAAGCACTCTGGCGGCAGCCATCGGCATGCCCATGACCGGTTCAATCATGGGGGAAGAGAGGATTACCTTCAGAAAAGCACCGGGATCCGTGGCGGCAGCGGCCGCCGCTATCCCGCCGCCCATGGAATGCCCGTACAGATATAACGGCAGGCCCGGACAGGCTTTCCGGATGGTACCGGCGGCAAACAGCAGATCTTCCGTATAGCTTTGCCAGCGGTCGATATGGACAAGGCAGGGATCCTCGTTCAGACGATAGCTTCTGCCATGACCGGCGTGATCGATCAGGAAAACCGTATAGCCTTCCTGCAGAAGATACCAGGCGAACTCCAGGAATTTCTCACCGCTCTCGGTAAAACCGTGTGAGACCAGGATCACTCCCCGCGGGTGGTCACAATCGAACCGGAGAAGATGAAGCTTTCTTCCCGGTATTCGCTCCCAAAAGAGCTCTGTTTCCCGTTCCTGCAGGAACGGCAGTACATGCTGCTCCATCTCCCGGGCAAACCCTTCTTCGGACAGAAGAGAAAATCGTTCCTCCATAAAATGATCCTTTCCGGCACGGCTAAAAAAATGAAAAAAACAAGAAGTTAGCAAACAACAACAGTAAATATAATACAGATGCCTGAAACTGTCAAGCACTTTTGCACGGTGAAGCGAAACAGCAGCCTCTTTACACGGTGAAGCGAAACGGCAGCCTCTTTTCCCTCCGGGTGCAAAACGGCCGGCATGGGATAAGGAAAAGCGGCCCTGCCTGAAGCAGGGCCGCCGGTAAAAAAGACGAAATACGAATCGCGGATTACTCGGCGTCTTTTACCTGAATTGCCGGAAGCCTTGTGGTATTGCCGTTCTCAAACGCTTCCTTGCGTTCCTCGGCGATCTCGGCAAAGCCGGCATCGGCAAACTCCTTTGCGTACTGTTCATAGAGGGCGTCGAACTCCTCCGGAGCGCACATGGTCAGCGCATCACGGGCAACCTTATAGTTCTCGACAAGAACCTGCTGGTACTCGGAGGTGGCATCCATCATAGAGGAGAACAGGCAGTCTGCAACCGCATATTTTTCGGCCATCTCGGCTTTGGTATAATAGAAATCGATGACATCCTGGGTGAAATCCTGCGGGATTCCCTGCGGAATGACGGCAGCGATGGTATCCTCGATGGTTCCGGCTGCCTTGGCGGCGGTTACGCAGCTCCAGTAGTCGCCGTTGCTGTTGTAGCCCTGCTTGTACTCGCCTTCATAACCGGCTACGGTTACGGGCAGGCCGTTCTCGCCGTAGTTGAAGGTCTCACCCTCAACGCCGTACTGCATCATGAAGAGATTCTCTTCCTGGCTCATCCACTCAAGATACATCCAGGCGGCCTTCAGCTCGTCTTCCGTAGCGGAGGAGGAGAAGCCTACCATCATGGCGAAGGGGTTGTTGGAGCGGTAAACCTGTGTGGTGGTGATGCCGTCCGCACCGGTGTCCGGTTCGGTTACAGCCGGATAGAGCGCAAGCTCCGCATCCGGATTTGCCTCATAGAAAGCGTTGAGGGCATCAACATTGGCGCTGATATAGCAGCCATAGGAATAAGCCTGTCCGTTAATGAAAGCGGCCTTGGCGTCTTCGCCGGTGGTGAGATAATACTCGGGATTGAGGATGCCCAGGTTATAATCCTCATTGGCTCTCTTCAACAGGTTGTAGTTCGCCTGGGTTCCGAGTGCCGGAATGTTGTAATCGCCGTACATAGCCCAGTCGAGCTCGTCGAAAGGATACTCGCGGTATGCGTGGTTCTGGTCAGAGCCGAGACCGGTGATCATGGAGCCGCCGCCCGGATGCTCGCAGATGCCGGCTTCCATGATTTTCTGCATGGCATCCAGATACTCATCGCGCTTGGTCGGAACATGGTCATAGCCTACCTCGCGGAGCCAGTCCATGCGGACGAAGGTCTGCCATGTGTAAATGATATTGTAGTTGGGGTTGGAGGCGAGGGCAAAATAGGTGTCTTCACCAAGCTTGGT